>JARLHV010000113.1 GCA_031292055.1 Desulfosporosinus sp. | reverse complement strand
GTGTGGCTTCCTTTTTTGTAATCTACCATAGCAGCTGTCACCCCTTTAATATAGTTTAACAGACTGCTACTACTTGCTCCACGCTAGAAGCTGTCCCGACTGGAAGTCGGGGGTATTAAACCAGGCGCATTGAAAATAAATTAGAACATATATAAAACCTTGGCGAGAAAGGACACTTTCTACGCTATACTTTCTTTCTGATTTATAAAAAAGGATGGCATCATGCCATCCCCTGATTCAAATATCTTTCATTATTTGTTAAGGTCATGTCGTTCCGCTGTCGCAATAAAAATCACATTTTCGCCAATATTTGTCGCATGGTCAGCAATACGTTCGAGATAGCGACATACAAAAATCAAGTACATGCCTTGATCTAAGATTTCTGGTTTTTCGGACATGACAACTAAAAGGTCACGTACGACTTGTTTATACAGATGGTCAACTGCGTCATCCTGTACAGACAGATCATTTGCAAGTTCCATGTCCTCGTTACTATAAGCTTCCAGGCCCTGCCGTATCATTTTTAATACCTTTTCAGCCATCTGAGGAATATCAATCAGCGATTTACATAGTGGTCCCTCAATTCTCCGCACAGCCTTGGCAATGTCAACGGACAAATCCGCCATCCGTTCGAGATCTGTTGATATTTTCATCGCCGAAATAATCTTTCGCAAGTCTTTGGCTACTGGTTGCTGAGTTGCGATCAATCGCACACACGCCTCATCCACCTGCAGCTCAAAATTGTTGACCAATTGATCCTCTGTAATCCAAAATTCTGCCTGATCCCGGTCAAGGGTCATAAGGGCTTGCATACATCCTTGTAGGATCCTTTCGACTTCTTGACCCATGTCTTTAAGTAGATTAGTCAACTTCAACTGTCCTTCATTTAATGACTGTCGCATTGATTATCCTCCTTCATTATTCAAAATATCCTATACTATTAGTCTTCTGTTAGTCTTCTGTTAATTCTCGTACTAGTTCCTAAATATTCCAGAAGTCGTGCCATGTTTCACCCGTTCTCCGTTCAGCGAGAACGCCGCCATGGGTTCTATTATGCAGGCGGCCTGTTACATAGTATGCATTACTATAAGAATCGTGTAATTTTCTTTTAGTGCCTGATTATTTCTTAAGAAATTCGCCTTCTGAATCATTTTACGTAACACCACAGGACCTTGACCATAAATACTTTCGCCATTCAAAATGATTTCACCTTTAATTTTTCTACCTAGCAAGATCTCTTTGTATAGGGTTGCTACAGTGGACGAAGATTGATTCTCCGCACCCCAAAGACCCGATCTTATCCTATGACTGAAGTCAGGGATTTTCGGCTACGCTATCGTAAAAAGCAACTTAAATTAAACATCGAATCTATAAAGGTTAAAAAGGAATTATAAAATTCTTGTCGAATGTCGGAAACTAAGGCCTAAAGAAACTTTTAGTGAGGTGTCATATGTGTTTGATCAAACTATAGACCCTATTGACTCGTGTGGCTGTGGCGATACAGGATATTTGACCACCCGAACTGTTCCGATTGACTTGGCCCACGGTGTTGGGCGCATAGATAATGTTCCTGTCTATCACTGTCGTTCCACAGCCTGCCAAGAATTCACCCTACCCTCGATCGTTTCGCGCCGTCTTGAAGATATTGCGGAAGAGATGGAAGCAGTCCAAGCTACGGAAGCTGTTTATACTTGGGAATCTCATCTAAAACAATCCCTCGATCCACTACATCGGACAAATGATCAAACTCATTTACAAGCTTTTACCCTTCAGTTTGGCAGCCGCGAATATGCAGATGCCCATATTGTGCTAATCGTACCCGGCCAGGCAATCTTTTTCCAGAGTACACTTGAAGACACGGAGTACTATCTCCTACGTTATGAAGCGGAGATTCGCACAGACGGAATATGGTTTTCCTTTCTGAAATTTTACTATGAAGAACCAGAATTAACGTACGAAGATTTCCTTGAATGGTCGGAAGAAGGACACCTTAAAGAAATAGGGCGAATCACTCTTGATGAGGTAGAAGATACATTAACGGATGAATTCGGAGACTGGAAGTCAGTCTCTTAGCTTATTCGCACACATTTATTTTGGTCATATTTCTCGATTCAGACCTTGGAGATGTTTAACTCTACCTCAAAATATTACAATTAATTCTTTTCTCACTTATCTGAGAATTTCATTGTAATATGTGTTGCATCGCAAAATGGGGTATTTCTCGATTCGCCACAGCGACAAAGAGTGACTCTATTTCTTATTTCATAAGTATATCCCTCTGCAGATTCAATAGGAATATTTCCTTTAACAAAAATTGGGCCACTAACTTCTTTTTCAGAATCCTGAAGTATTTCGATGGCAGGTTCATAGTTAGGTTCAAGAGGTTTTCCCGTATTATCGTAGGCAACTAATCTTCCCGCGGGACACTCAGAGGCTGCAATAATTGCCTCTGCTCTATAGTTCGGATTATCCGAGTTTTCGGTAAGCCACCATACATTTCCGTCTTTCCTGTGACAAAAACGAGCAAAGGCACATCGATTATCATCGAGAAGATCGAGATTCGGCCCCCCAATCACTTCAGCCCTATCTTCAAATTTCGCTCTTGATGCTCTCTCGACTCCATTAAAACCGCTTCTCTCATGAGAGCCATCACAAAAGGGCGCATTTTTTGATTGGCCGCAACGACATAGAGTATATTCTTCAGCCTGCGGTAATTTTCGTCCCTCTTCAAATACATTGATTTTCCCCTTAGAAACTATTATCTTTTCAGACAAAGGGACATTTCCGGTGACTAAGTAAGGACCATTTTTCAATATTTTAATCTTACATTTCTTTTCATTGTTCATCATGTTGTATATCACCCTTCAATTAATGCTTGTATTAAGACTTCTTTCCACTTTCAACATAATATAGCCAACCTATTCTTTTTTCAAGTTTGATTGATTCAAATACGGGCTTATTTCACGTCGTTTTATTAAAAATGATAAAATCAGTCCAATCACAACTATGATCAACGCCGCAGTAAACGCCATGTCAACACCGGAAATAATCGCCGCATGCTGCTGAGAAATACTAGGATTTTTGAACTTTTCAAGGTGCTTTGTTTGTACAGTCCCCATCAAACCAATGAACAGGGAAGAACCGAAAGCTGCGGCGATCTGTTGCATAGTATTTAAAATTGCAACGCCATGCGCATTATACTCTTTCGGGAGTTGATTTAATGAGTTGGTTTGTGTGGGAGTAAAAATCAGAGAAATGCCAAAAGTCATGCAAGTCTGTAAAATAATCAGCATGATCAGATTTGTTGATGCGGAGATTTGCGATAAAAAGAACATGGCTACTGTTAACGCTGCAAATCCGCCGATTACCAGTGGCCTGGCCCCAATTTTATCATAAAGACGGCCGGACAACGGCGTGATGACTCCACCTAAAATACTTCCAGGCAATAATGCCAATCCCGCTGCAAATGGAGTTAGTCCCAATGCGCTCTGCGTATAGGTTGGCAGAATAATTCCTACCGCAAATGGCATCATAAAAGCTATGAACATCAAAACGGCTCCCAATGTAAACGTGGGATACTGCAATGCCCGGAGCTCCAGCATCGGCTGCTTTAAGGCAAACTGACGTTTCGAAAATAAAATCAACCCGCCGATTCCGCACAGCAGGGAAACCATAACTGTTGAGTTTAAAAAACCCATGTTTTCTATCGAACAGATTCCAAATATTAGTCCGCCAAAACCGAGAGTAGAAAGTACGACGGACAGAACGTCAATTTTAGGCTTCGTTAAAGTTGTAACATTCTCTAAGGTTATCATACCTAAGATTATTGCGAGAAGCGCCAACGGCAAAATTAAGAAAAATAGCCAATGCCAGTTTAAATATTGCAAAATAAGACCGGAAAGTGTCGGTCCAATCGCTGGTGCGACTACGATAACAAGCACAGAGGTGCCCATTGCGGCACCTCTTTTGTCCGTGGGATAAATTTCTAAAATTGTATTCATCATAATCGGAATCAGCATTCCGGTCCCTGCACCCTGAACTATCCGGAAAATCAACAAAACAGGAAACAACTCTGAAAAGCCACAGCAAATCGTACCAACAACGAATAAAATCATCGCGGTGAGATACAGCTTTTTTGTCGAGAATGTTTTCAGAAGAAAAGCGACTACAGGAACCAAAATACCAATAATTAGCATGTAAGCAGTGCCCAGCCACTGAACCGTACTTGTGGAAACATGCAAGGTAGACATTAATTGGGGAAATGCGACATTTAAAAGCGTTTCATTTAATAAAGCGATAAATCCACCAATCAGCAGGGGCATCATAATTAGTACCCGTTGCTTGTCAGTAAATTCCAACTCTTTTTCATCGGTCATTAGTTATGCTACTCCTTTCTGCCATCGCATTTAACTTCGTTTTATTTCAAGCAACCAAGGCGATTTTGAAACCAATAGCTCCAGAATTTTGGACAAGAGCTGAGCCTTGTCCCTCTTCAGCTCCGATACTAACGATCATTCCCTTTATTTTTACGTTTACAATATTATTATATTATTAACTAATGCCATATTCAATGGTCAACAGAGGTATTCAAGAGTTCTATCTATTTCCAAGCAATGCAGCAAATTTGGCAAACGAGCCTGTTAACTATGTCCGGCTCGCAACTCAGATACATCAAAATCTAGTTGTTGATAGTCTTGGCTTTTCGCTCAAGTCACACACTGACTGAGATTGCGCCAAAGTTTTAATATTCATTGAATCTTTCTTATCCTTGCTATATACTCATTCTCATGTAAGGCATAAAAAGTAAGAGGAGGAATAAACTATGGCAAAAAAAAAATACTTAACTATCAGTTCTTTATTTTTATCTTTAATCCTAATATTTGCAATCGCACTTCCGGTATTTGCCAAGGCGTTACCTGCACAACAAAATGTACCAGTAAACAAGGAATGGAAAATTACCTTTAGTCAACCGGTGGACAGTAGCACATTGCAGGACAATATCAGCTTAGATCTTTCTGATGGTACTTCATTTAGTATTAGTCCTTCAGTTGATCCCAATGATCCAAAAGTAGTTATAGTAAAACACTCTCTTCCTTTTACAAATGGAGTAAATTATAAATTATCAGTGAATCCTGGCATTAAGAGTTTATCTGGACAACTATTGTCAGATTCGACTACGCTATCGTTTCTTGTAACAACTAATGTTGCAGTAACTGGCAATAACTATGTTGCATTGGGAGATTCCATAGCCTGTGATATAAGTGTATCCCCAGGTAAAGGCTATGTTGATTTGTTCTATAACTATTTGAAGAACCAGCCGGAGAATACGGGCACAGGAATGGAACTAGACAACCTTGCTATTTCTGGATACACAAGCACTGCCTTGCTCACACAATTGCAAGAAAGCAATGTTCAGCAAACTATCAATAAAGCGAAAGTCATAACTATTAGCATTGGCAGCAACAACCTGTTAAAGCCTACGATTGCCGCGGTTGCTGCTGCTTTCGGACTTAATCCCCAAGATCCTAATTTTGCCAGCGACTTGAATAACAAACTGTCGGATCCTTCTAACCTTGCAATTTTATTAAATCTGATGAGCCCCGAAAATCTCCCTAAGTCTTTGACCGCTGGTGTTACTCAATTCACTTCTGATTGGAGCAAGATAATTACTACCATAAGAACGCTGGCTCCTAATGCGCAAGTCTATGCCATGACACTCTATAACCCCTTAATTCAAGACAACACTGTGGACAAGTACATTTTTGGAGTATATGATCCCTATATTCAAGATATAAATACAATAATCAAAAAATCTGACAATGAATACAAAGTTGTCGACGTTTATCCCCTATTTCTAAATAACCAGGGAGACCCGGTAACAGGTATGAGCCTACTGGACCCTCATCCTACCGATAAAGGTCATAATCTGATCTATCAAGCACACATAAGTGCTATGATTACGCCATAGAATTCTTTTGGGGACATCAATAGACTTTCAATCGAAACTGATGGTTATCAATGCTGCAACACTCTTGGTAATAACATCTTCATTTTTGTTATAAAAAAGAATCTTTAGCCTTTCAAGATCAACTATTCCATCAGGTGTTTCCCTAAATAATGTAATTGATTTGACTCTTTTGCGAATCAATTACTTATTTGTCTTGCATTCAAAAAGATTTTAAGCGTAGCCGTAGCAACTTGAAGGCAATACTTCCGTAAGTAAACATTTTTATGATTACTATTTAGCTCATACTTTTAATGTATACTTATTATGATAACTGATTGAATTGAAAGGAAAAACAACATGGATTCTGACTGCAGATATGATCTGAAAGGCTTTTCTGATCTTCTTGGCCTCCCTATCGAAAATATCGCTGATCTTTTCTCTGATCTAACTAAGGAAATCAATTCAGAAGTTTTTAAGCTGAAAACCTATCTATGTGAAAAAGATCTCGACCAGCTAAAACAGATTAACCATAACATCAAAGGAATTTCAGCTAACTATAGGATCTTAGACATTTATGAAGAAACTTTGGAAATTAGTAATGCTTTAACAAATATAACCAATGGAGACTTTATGCATATCGAATCTCTTTTCAATAATTTCTTTGTCATTTGTGAAAACGCAATCAAAGAAATTGCTTGTTACTTCGAGCAGAAAGGTTTTGTTATATGATAACCTAAAATCCCGCATTTTTTTATACCTCCTACAAGGAGAAACACTGTAAATACGCCTTGGGGAATTCTGAACGGGGAACCACAGATTACACAGATTAAGAACGATTCGATAGAAACACACAGACAAAGGATAAAAGGGATGGAGAATGTGGAACGGGATTCACAGACCGATGCCATTATTGGTGCAGCAATGGAGGTACACCGGACACTTGGACCAGGGGTTCTCGAAGCGGTTTATCAGGGTTAAAACGAGGCCTTTTAATCAACTTTGGCTTGTCATCAATTGAGTTACAAGCGATTTGTAGTTTAGAGCCAAAATGTATTTATTCTGTGTTAATCTGTGTAATCTGTGGTTGATTAACTGAGTCTAGTACCTTAAATCATAGCAGTTAATGCCAAAAGCATAATACCCAGTATCTCAGTGATCTGGCGGCGTAGAATGCAATTTGTAAATGAGGTATTTTTATGGTGAAAATTTTAATTGCAGATGATCAAAAACTCTTACGAGAATCCTTTAAATCTATTATCGAAAACAATAGCGACATAAGGGTTGTTGCTTGTGCTGCCAATGGCAGAGAAGCATATGAATTATGCGGAAAATTCAATCCTGATGTTGTGCTTATGGATATTTCCATGCCTGTATGCTGTGGTACTGAGGCGACTAAATTGATCAAATCAAATTATCCTCATATCAAAGTTCTCATCCTTACTGCATCCGCTGATCAATTAGATGTTGCTCAGGCAATCAACAATGGGGCAAACGGTTATATTCTAAAGAATGTTGGTACAGAAGAATTGATTCTTTCTATAAAAAGCACCTACTATGGCCTACAAATTATTCATATGGATGTTTTCAAATCTGCATCATTCAGTCAGCAACTCAATAAGCCGAAAGACTTCAACAGTACTAAGGTTACCGTTGACGATATCGAGATAATTATTACAGATAGAGAATTAGGTATTCTTCAGATGATCGTTGACGGAAAAGACAACAAAGAAATTGGTAGTTCCCTGTTTATTGCTGAAGGCACCGTCAAAAATACTATTACAACAATAATTTCCAAGCTTCAACTTAAAGACAGAACTCAACTTGCGGTGTACGCAATTAGAAATTCTTTAGTAGTATGAGGTTACCCGCAAAAATACATTATTTTTTCCTTATTCTCATTTATTCTCTTAGTTAAGTTTATTCATCAATAGCACTTCGTTGCCCTTAGTGTTATATATCACTCTATCACAAAATAGTTTCATCAATAAAATCCCACGTCCACCTTTTGACTCCTGTATTTCTTCGAATTTCTCTATAAAAATGTTTTTCTTTAATTCTACATTTACTTCCTTAGTGTTAAAACCAGGCCCGTCGTCTCTTACTCTTATGATCATTTTGTCCCCTACCCGCCTTATTTTGACGCACACTCGCCCACCGGAGTTGAAACCATTATTTATCGCTTCATTGACTGCAACCTCCAATCTGAGTGCCTGACTAGGCGCGTATCGTTCCAGTAATTCACTCATCATTACATGAGCACGTTCGAGTTCCTCATCGTTTTTTATAAATAGCACGTGCAGCACGTTTGTTCCTCCTGAATTCATTTCTCATCTTAGAATAACCATCATCAAATTTTTGAAAAGCTCATCATTTGGTCCCGAAAATTTGTTCAATAGTACCCCAATCTACAATTTACAGTATACCTTATTTGTTAGATACCATAACAGTCCTAACAGCATTGGTTTAAATGCCAAAAGCACAGATTTCCTACATTTTATCCTGCTCCGAAAGCTAACGTATCTGGTGTTATTTAATTCAGATATTTCCCAAGTGTATCCTCGAGTACTGCCATAGTGACAGGTTTACTTATATAGTCATCCATGCCAGCTGCAATACATTTTTCTCGAGCGCCCTCCAAAGCGTGCGCTGTCATCGCAATCACTGTAGTGTTCTTATTCAACATACTCGTCTTTTTTATTTGATCCGTCGCTTCATAACCATCCATCACAGGCATTTGACAATCCATTAAAATAAGACTATATTTTTTAGTTCTGCACTTCTCAACTGCCTGTTTACCCTCTGTAGCCAGTTCAACTGAATAACCAAGCCTTGTTAACATGATCATTTCTAACCTTTGATTTGCTAACATATCTTCAACGAGTAAGATGCTATTATTTTTCGGCCTGCGACGTCCTTCTATTATTGAACGGCTTAGCTTACTCAAGTTAGATGGTCTGAATTTCTGCTCCTCGTCTTCTTGTTGCTTTTTTTCTAGCTCTAACGTTATGATGAAGGTACAACCTTTGTCCAACTCGCTGACAACTTTAATATCTCCGCCGATAAGCTCTAATAATTTTTTCGATATAGCAAGTCCAAGGCCCGTTCCTTCATACTTTCGTGTCGTAGAAACATCTGCTTGCATAAAAGCTTGGAATAGCTTTTGCTGAGTCTCCCCTGATATACCAATTCCCGTATCCTGAATTTCAATCTGCAAAAGTGCCTTTTCTTTACTTTCCTTCAACACCCTTACTTTAACCGCCACTTCACCTTTTTCTGTGAATTTGACGGCATTGCTTATCAGGTTATTTAATACCTGCCTCAATCTACCAGGATCCCCTAGAACTCCACAGGGAACTCCTCTTTCGATATATGAAACTATTCTAATTCCTTTTTCGTGAGCTTTTGGTGAAAATAAGGAAACTATTCCATACACAAGTTTATGAATATTGAATGGTATTTTTTCGATCATCATCTTTCCCGCTTCGATTTTTGAATAATCCAAAATATTATTAATCAAAATCAGCAGAGCGTCTGTAGCATTCTTGACTTCTGTCAGATAACTTGCTTGCGCTTTTTCCAGACGCGTCCGAGAGAGTAAATCGATAAAACCCACAATCACATTCATAGGAGTCCTTATTTCATGACTCATATTTGCGAGGAACTGACTTTTTGCTTTATTGGCGATCTCTGCTAATTCCTTCGCCTGTTTTAATGATTCCTCGTATTCTTTGATTCTTGTTATATCATCAGCGACACCTACCCTGCGAATGATTCCCCCACTTTCGTCATAAATTGGATATGTCCTTGCCCAGATCCAGCGGGTTGTTCCATCGGGTCTGATAATCTTATATTGTTCATCAAATGAACCTTTTGAAGCGTACTCTACCAAATACGCTTGAATAACCCGCTCTTTATCATCAGGGTGTATTGCGTCAAGAAATGATTGCGGGTTATCATAGAGACTTTGACAGGTGCTTCCCCATATTTTCTCGTAGGCTGGATTAATATAAATGGTTTTCCCATCTTGACGAATCCAGATTACTTCGCCAAGGGTTTCAGCAAGATTCTTAAATTTATTTTCACTTATTTTAAGTTTGACTTCATCCAGTTTTTGGCGTGTTATATCTTGGACTACGCCGTAAATTCGAACCAACTTTATAGAAGAATCAAACTCATATTTAATCTTTTCATGAATCCACATTATCTCATGATCTTGTCTTATTATCCTAAAGTTAAGTTCGCGTTCATTTGCATCCAACGGTTCTTTTGTGAAATTTATCACAAATTGTCTATCGTCTAAATGAATTATTTTAATGAAATCATTTAGAGTTGGTGAAAATTCCTGTGGTTTAAAGCCACACATGCGAAATAGTTCATCCGACCACAGATATTTTTTATTTATTGTATCGAGTTCCCAGTATCCCAAATGTGCAAATTCCTGAGCCTCTTGTAATCGTTCCTTTGTTTTTCTTAGTTCCTTTTCATTGTTTTTCCTATCGGTAATATCAGAAAAAATGCTTGCCGCATATCCAGGTTTTGGGCAATAATAAAGGGTGTCATACCATCTGTTCATTACATCTGAGTATACCTCCATGGCAACAGACTTTCCCGTCAACGCAACTTCCTCAAAAATCCCAATCCAATTGACTGAAGAATTCTCTAGCCCTGAAAATAGTTTTGTGGCCTGATTTCCAATAAGTTCGTTGCGTGTAAGTCTTGTCATTCTTTCATAAGCTGGATTAACCTCAGTTATTAAATAATCAATAGGTTTTCCGTCTGCATCAAAAATTATTTTATATTGTGCCTGACCTAAAAGTATATTATTAAACAGTTCCTTGTATTTTGCTTCACTTTCTTGCAGAGCTTCTGCCATAGTTGTTTTTTCTGTAACATCACGACAACACAATATTCCTACAACAAAGTTACCATCCTTATCAAAAATTGGTGTTCCATTTATATCAGTGTCAACAAAACTATTGCCAGCTTTAATCTTCATCCGATATCCTATTAGTTTTTCGCCCCTTTTAACTCTTCGCCCAGGCACATCTTCATGTGGAACTAAATCACCATTCGCATTGTAATACTCCGCGTGGTTACGTCCCTCACCGATCTTTTTAGACTGTCCACATAAATGTCCATAAGTATTTCTTGCCGATTTATTTACAGTTATATAATTACCGTCTTTATCAAAGATTAACAAGGCATCGGACATATTTTCAATAATTACTTCTAGCTGTTCTTTTTGCTTAGACATCCTTTCGTTCGCTTCTTTAAGTTGCTTGGTTCGTTCCCCGACTTCATTTTCAAGGTGAGCATTCAAGTTGCGAAAGGCCTCTTCTGTTTTTCTATGTTTTAGTATTTCTTGCTGCAATTTGGCATTAGCCTCTTGGAGTTGATAGGTTCTCTCACCTACAAGTTTTTCAAGTGCATTATTTTTAGTTTTGAGTTTATTACTATAATTTTCATAATCTGTTATGTCCCAAATAGTTGAAGATAGTAAATTTTTCCCTTCAAAAGTGATAGGCGTAGAATTAACATCAACATCTCGAATTTGTCCATTTGATAGTCTATGCTTAAAATAGAAATGACTGCTCTGCTCCGCTTTAGCAAGATTCATTTCTTTAACAACTAGTTGTTCTGTAAGCGAATTAAGATCAGTTATCTTTAATCTCAACATATCATCATAAGAATAACCATAAAAAGAGCAGGCCGAAAGGTTACAATCTACAATTTCAGATGTTTCTGGATTAATCAAAAGCATTATTGCTCGATTGTTAACAAATAAGTCTCTATAAGAGCATTTATTATCATTCATGCATTTATTCCCCCACATCTAACACTATACGTTCTAGCTTTTCGCATCATTCTGCTTCATTTTAATCAGCAATATATAGTTTTACAATATCATAGTTTTATAATATCATAGTTTTACAATATCATAGTTTTATAATATCATAGTTTTATAATATCATAGTTTTATAATATAATAGTTTTATAATATCATAGTTTTACTAATTACATATCGAATATGAATTTTCCAGGAAATAAGACATAATAGATAACTGGCCCTCGCTGTTTGCAAGGGCCAGTTATCTATTATGTCTGCGCGCAATTTGATCAAAAACCGTGAATTACAGTATTGCCTTCCAGTCTTGGTGCTGCCCATGGTAATGATGCCCATGCTCTTGGCAAACAGACCCAACACTTACCAAAGTTCCCTGGGCATACGACTTTGCCACATCAACCACACTTCCTGAAGCCCCTGTTATCACTGCCAGCCCGACCGCGTTGATACCAGCAATCATACCTCCGCCGATACCGCCACAAACGAGCACTTCGACGCCATCACGCTTAAACATACTTGCGAGCCCTTCATGCTCATGTTCAAGACCCGCTGCGCTTAAAATTTTTACTTTACGCGCTTCTTTACCTTCAATTTCAAACACTGTGAATGCTGCAGCCCGACCGAAATGGGCATCCAAGACCTCACCGTTCGTTGGAATTGCAATCTTTTTTGACATACTTTTCTCCTCCAATATTTCAACTTTATATTTAGATCACGAGTCCGTTAATTCAAGAGAAATCTTAGCCCAGATCTCACGTAGCGCTCCTGCAGCTGGACTTTCATAACGGGTAATCGGGTGGCCCAGCGCGATAGCTTTGGGAACCATCGAGTCAAATGGGATTTTGCCAATGACCGTTACGCCGAGCTGCGAGCAGGCGGCCTCGATTTCCTGCGAGACCTCTGGATTAATATCCCATTTATTAATTATAACTTGCGTTGGTATTTTAAAATGCCCTGTCAACTTGATAACTCGTTCCAAATCATGTTTACCGGACTGAGAGGGTTCAGTGACTACGAGCACTTGCTGACAGCCAGTGATTGTAGAGATCACCACACAGCCAATTCCTGGGGACCCATCGATTAACACTGCCTTATTCTGGCGTCGTGCCTCATCCCGAGCCAGGCGTCGCACCTCTGCCACTAACTTCCCCGAACCATCCGCGGCTAAGTACAGCTCTGCATGGGCAAAATCTCCCACATTGGTTTCCGACAGAAATACTTTTCCAGTGGCTTCAGGGTAGAGCTGAATCGCTTGAGTGGGGCAAGCATAGACACAGGCGGCGCATCCTTCGCAACGCTTTGAATCAATATATGGAAAGACCTTCTCGCCCTGAAGACCTTCTCCTAGCTGAATCTTTTCACTGACTGCCTCATAACGGCATACTTCTATACAACGTTTGCACTGAGTACAGAGCGCAGTATTGATACAAGCCGTCTGATTACCGACATATTCTGTTTCTGTTTTGACACGGTGTGCAAGAACCAAATGTAAGTTGGGAGCTTCAACATCACAATCCGCAACGATCATTTGTTCAGCCAGCTCGGCGAAAGCTGCCGCCACTGTTGTCTTTCCGGTCCCCCCTTTACCTGAAATAATGGCTATCTGCTTCATGCTCTTTCCCCCCTGGTTTTCCTAAGGTTGACTTCCGTCACAATACGCTCACCCAGTGTCTTAAATAGGTCCGCCCACTTAGGTTCGTTCATCAAGGATTGCCCCCGGGAGTAGATTCTAGCAATTTCTAAGTCGAAAGGAATACTACCTAAAAGGGTTATGCCCTCTTGAGTGCAGTACTCTCGAATGAGGGTGCCTCCGTCATCTTTATTTTGAATAACCCCAAAATCCAAACCCATTTCTCGCATGAGTCGAACGGCAATCTTTAAATCATGCAAACCAAAGAGCGTGGGCTCCGTGACTAAAAGTGCTAAGTCGCTATCTTCAGCGGAGTGAATTACACTACAGGAACTTCCCGGAGGACAATCAGCCACGATTACCTCCTCCACTTGCGAGATATGTTTCTTCTCGAGGTGGCGCAACTCCCGAATCACGGGTCCAGCGAGAGATTCCCCTTCTTTTAATACTCCTTGTAAACACTGCACGCCGTCTCGTTCTCCCACATCGATTTGCCCGAGCGAACGTTTCACTTCATCCACCGCATCGACAGGACAAACAATTCCACAAGTACCACAGCCATGACACAGTTCTGGGAAAACCAATACTTGCCCTCCGACAACCGCTAACGCATGATATTGACAAGCCTCGCTGCACTTTCCACATAACGTGCACGCTCCATTGATTTTTGGATACGGTAAAAAGACCGTTGAAGAGCTTTGAATTTGCGGGCGTAAAAATATAAAACCGTTCGGCTCTTCTACATCGTAATCAACATAGGTTGTTATTCGATAGGGGGCCCAACTAAGGGCCAGATTCACTGCTACGGTCGTTTTCCCGGTTCCCCCTTTGCCACTAAGCACGGCCAACCTCATTCAAATTCCTCCCTAGACAAACAGTTTCTCCGAACGCCAATAGTTTCTTTAACGTTCTCCAGCATGGGCTGCGCCAGCTTCACTGATCTTAAGCAAGTGGCCCTCTTTCCAAGCCTTGATGGCCTCGGTAAGGGTCATGCTTTCGCTAGCAGTGTAAGCTGGTATGTTCCCAGCCTCGATCACTCGCAGAGCATTAGGACCCAAACTACCCGTTATTAAGACTTCCACCTTTTCCTTTGCCATATATTCTGCAGCAGCGATGCCTGCACCACCGGTTCCGGCCAAGGCCGGATTATCTTTATACTCCGCCGTACCCATGGGATCTTCAGAATCGCAAAACATAAAATACGGGCACCGACCGAATCGGTCGTCAACAAACTTTTCAAGATCGCGCCCTCCTGTTGAAATTGCAATACGCATCTTTCATCATCCTTCCTTTAGCTGAAGTTAATTGATAAACTCTAAGTAATAAAATACAATTTAATTTTGCTCAATAATTCTATTGATGTTTTGAGTAAAAAAAATTTGCTCTTATACTCGGTCATCCAGGACAGTTCTTGAACATGTTGCAAGCATTACACATCTCGGCTTTATCACTTGCTACGAGACAATAAGTACCCTCAATCTTCCAACAAGCTTTCGATTCATTGACTAGAACGGGACTATTTTGCTGGGCACCCCCCTTGCAGTTTTGCTTGTACCAGCAGGAATACAGGGAAGTCAAGTGCTTTACCCCAGCAATGTTCAAGCCTTTTTCATGCATAAGCTCTTTAATAAACTTGAGCTTCCTAACGTCATTGCTTGAATATTTACGTTGATACCCTTTCCGATCAGGGCGTATAAGGTCATTGCGTTCCCAGACCCTTAGTGTCTCGGGATGTTCTTCTAGCAATTTCGCCACAGTACCAATAGTGTACAGTCCTTGATCTTCATCAAACATCGTTTTATCCATCCAAACTATTTTTACTAAAGCATTTTCAGTGTGCATCTGCTAGTAGTCATTTTCGAACATATGCTCAATTCGAGTATATCTAAAGCCCACTAATAAATCAACTAAGAATATCTAAATTAATAAAAAAAATTCAAATTTTTCTGCCCAAAACTAAATTTCACGAGAATATTATCACTAGAATTTGCAAAACCGAACCCAACAAGAAGCTCGATAAATAAGACCAGGAATCTATGCTGAAAGCAACTCCTGGCCTTACTTTTAATTAGGCTAAATTCTTACCAATGTTCGTTCTAATCTGTTCAGCTAAACGTTTCGCAATTTGATCAAACGCTGGGGATTGATAATCTTCAACTTTACCAGCATCCGATAATTCAGCCAAAACCGGATCAATTGGAAGTTCACCCAAGAAAGGAATAGAATTACGCTTTGCTGCTTCCTCGCCTTTAGGTTTTCCAAAAACCTCCATCTTTTTATGACAATCGGGACACTGCAGATACGCCATATTTTCAATCAGACCATAAATTGGGGGGGTATAGTTACGCACCATTTTAACTGCTTTGCGCACTACCATATTCGCTAATTCCTGCGGACTCGTCACCATAATAACGCCATCTATAGGTAGCGATTGGAAGATCGTAATTGGCACATCCCCCGTTCCCGGCGGCAAGTCAATCAATAGATAATCTAAATCACCCCAAATTACATCCGTATAAAACTGATTGACAATTTGGGTAATCAATGGTCCGCGCAAAATTACCGGGTCATCTTCGTTTTCTATCATAAGATTTAAGGACATAATTTTAATCCCGTCTCGACTTTTCGAAGCGAGAATTCCTGCTTGACTGACACCCGCTCTCCCCGTCACTCCGAAAATCTTGGGAATACTTGGTCCTGTTATATCAGCGTCCAGAATCCCTACTTTATGCCCTTGACGCATAAGACTTACAGCTAACATGCTGGTTACAGAGGATTTACCAACTCCCCCTTTACCGCTCATGACCGCAATTACTTTGTCAATATGGCTTGCTTTTTGTGCATCTGTCAACTTGGGTTCATTAGAACAACTTTCAGGGGTACATGTTCCTGTCGCTGCGGAACAACTACTACAAGACTCGCTCATGGTACTGCCACCTTTCTTAACAACCCTTTTCCCTAAAGGGATAATAGCCAAAATTTATGTTACTCTCCTGATTCTTGTTTGTCAAGTTTGCCCGTCTAAGGACTCTACTTAATGCTGATGCTGATGATCATGGTCATGCTCTTGGCAGACAGAACCGGTACTCACGAGAATTCCCGAGGCAAACGCCTGGGCCACATCAGCCACATTCCCTGAGGCCCCAGTGATCACAGCAAGCCCTACCTCTTTGAGACCATTGATCATACCGCCGCCAATACCGCCGCAAACGAGCACATCGACTCCATTACGTTTGAACATTTCTGCCAGTCCTTCATGCTGATGCTGAAGACCTGTTGCACTTAACAATTCAACTTTACGCACTTGCTTACCTTCAATTTCAAACACTGTGAATCCTGCAGCCCGTCCAAAATGGGCATCTAAAACCTCACCGTCAGTAGGAATTGCGATCTTTTTTGACATGCTGAGCCCTCCAATTTTTTCAATACTTTACCAGCCTTGCGGCTGCCGACGCTCCACCTAAAATGAGTGTTGTTTATGAGTTTCCTCCGCAACAACCATTCTGGCCTTGCTTTCCGTGGTGACTACCACTACAGGTATGCTTAATTCCGCAGTCTAATCTCATTTTTTTTAAATTTCCACATTTCGGACAGACTATTTCATATCCGTGTTTACCGCCTGCCGTACACGGTTCAACCTCCCACACCTGTCCGCACTCGACACACTCAAACACCCTATTTTTTATGACATAGTTACCACCTCGTATTATGATAGGCCGCCCTTCGACTAAAGCAGTGGCAATTTTCAAACGAGCTGCTCCTAGAATTCGCTGAAATGTAGCTCTAGAAACACCCATGGACGCTGCACACTCAACTTGATCCAGACCCACCTTGTCTTTAAGACGGATGGCCTCTAATTCCTCAAGATAAACTAATACTTCAGGCCAACGTGACTGTCCCTGTGGTATAAACGTTTGGCAGACTATTGTATCATCGATTAGACCACAACAACGCCGCCTTGACATTGTATCAGCTCCTTTTGAGCATATGCTCAATTTAAGTATACATAATCTCGTGCGGAAAATCAAGTTTACTGGCAAAACACCTACAACCCAGTTCCTTCTTAACGCTTCTTAACGCTTCTTAGTGAATCCTAAACATTTTTTGCTGCGTGACTAAAGTTTAAGTTCACTTGAAACAAACCCATATAAACCCTATCCTGTTGGCGGATGGGTTTATATGGGTTTGTTTCAAACTTGATTCATGAGCGCACTGCGCGCACGTCAGTTAATAACATACTAAATAAATATCGTTTCCCTCTTTCTGACCTTTAACTAGCTCACAGTGACGCAGGATGGCAAATTGGTTTTCTAATTCCCAAGCAGGTAGTTTAAAGTAGTCCGCAAGTTCCTGCTTCGTAGCTTTACCATTATCTTGGATATAAGTATAAATGTTCTTTTGTAAATCCGTCAGACCTTCTGTTCCTTTAAGACCTAATGCGTCTCTATGAGTTTTTGCAGAATGCACTGCTGCTACATCACATGTTTTGGGAGGTTGCATTGCACCTATATAACAATCCTCACAAAGAGTTTTGCCCCTATGGTTATAACTCTCTCCTTCAGGAATAATTCCTTGGCATCTTTCGCAATTCATATACCCGCCTCCTTCAAAGTATTATAAACTCTTGACATTCGCCGAGACAGTTGAGACAAGGGTTTCCTTGATTCAACCTTATAACATTCCGCCATTCAATCCCTTGTTAAATTTTCTTAGCAATGAAATCAATACTTCCTTTTCATGAATGTCGAGAGTAGACATGACTTCTTGCATGTAACTGTTGTGTACGGGAAGGAAGGCTTGAATCAATGCACAGGCTCTGTTCGTGAGGCAGACTCGAAATACTCTTTTATCGAAGGGGTCATTTCTACGGACCACTAGGTCTTCTTTTTCCAATCGCCCGATTAGACCAGTGATGTTGGCTCTGGAAACCAACATCTTATTACCTAGTTCTGACTGGATTAGTCCATGATCGCCCGTCATATAGAGATGAATTAAGGCATTGAACTTTGGCCAGGAAAGCCCGTACCGGGAAAAGTGCACTTCAAAGACATCCTCCAGAGTATTATGGAGTAGTGTCAATTCATATAACGCTCGGTTTGCAAGGTAACCGTCTGGCGAGCCTTGACTTTCTTTAATCTTTCCACCCCCTCCATTATATTGTTAACATATTAACAATATAATTCTATTAACCGCTAAAGTCAATAAACTTGTTTAAATTTCGTTAATCAGTCAGTTTTCCTTTTCTGCCCAAAAATAGCCGCCATCCTTTCTTAAATAAGGATGACGGCTAAAAGTCTAATCTATTGATTAAGTTTCATAAGCGTTTCAATTGCTTTGTTCAGTACGTCCTGACGATCTTCCCCTAGATCTATCGCCTCGAGCAAACAAACATTTGCATATCGTTGTGCAATAATAACCGATACTTTATGCACAGCAGAGCGTATAGCGACAAGCTGCAGTAATATTTCTTCACAATTTTTCTCTTCTTCGATCATGCGTTCAACCCCTGCAATATGGCCTCGCACGGTTTTAAGCCGAGTCAATATTTTTTTTGTTTCAGCTGGGTCCACATCTTTCACAAGGGCTATCTCCTATCTCATCCTGATTAAAATTATCCCACCTACCCGACGAGGGTACTCACGTCTGACCTCATAGATTAATCACTGGATGTCCCAGCAGAAGTATCTTAATTATGGTAAAGTGTAATATATTTTTGATAACTTTTCAAGACACGCCCCACATAATCCCGTGTTTCCTTAAACGGAATATCCTGTTGACGTATATTCTTTGGGTCAATTTGGCCAGTTGTAATCCATTCTTGCACATGTCCTCTTCCACCGTTATAGGCAGCGATCACCAAGGTCATATTATTAGAAAACACTTTTTGCAAACTAGCGAGATACCATGTTCCATATTGAATATTTTTTTCTGGATTGAGTAAATCATTGTCACTATATGTTTTGTCTCCAATACTTTCAGAGATTGACTGTGCCGTACTCGGCATCAGCTGCATTAACCCTTTGGCACCTTTATGTGATTCCGATTGAGGAAGAAATTTACTTTCTTCCCGAATTACAGCAACAACTATCAAAGGGTCTACTCCGTACTGTGCAGCATATTTTTCTATGATGTCGCGATGTGGATAGGGATAAACAATCTTCTCTAAGGCAGGAATTTGTGATACAGCATAAGCCGTTAGGATGGCCAGTAAAATGACTATACCAATATTTCGACCACTCATCCAACGTTTCAGTTTCTTCTTGTCCATCCCATCTCCTCTTCTCGATTTAGCTCGGTACTTATCTTAAATGTATTTACAGAGCCTCCTCTATTATGAATCACTAACCCTTTGCTTTATTAAGTAATTTCTTCCATGCTTCTTCAAGTTGACGTTCCGTCTCCAACTCGCTTCCAGAGTTATCAATAACCACATCGGCTTGCTTACGCTTTTCATCCAACGACCCTTGGGCTGCCATACGAGCTTCCACCTCAGTCCGGCTGAGTTTGTCCCGCCCAAGAACACGCAGAATCTGGAGCTCCCGAGGTACCCACACAACCCAAACTTCGTCAACGAGCTGTTCGAGTCCTGCTTCAAAGAGCAGAGGTACATCCCACACACAAACTTCCGTTCCGTTATCTCGAAGCGCAGCTTGCTCATCTTTCATGCTTTTAATCACACCAGGATGCACGATGCGCTCTAGGCGCTTTCGTGCATCGTCATCGCAGAAAACCTGTTTACTTAAATTTGAACGATTAATTTGTCCATTTTCTCCTAGGATCTCAGGCCCAAATTCATGAATCAGTTTTGAAATGGTCGGCCAATCCGTTTGCAACAAACGGTGAACCGTTTTGTCAGCATCCAGCACAGGTACCCCCTGCTTTTTAAACCACTGCGCTACCGTTGATTTACCGCTCCCTATCCCACCCGTCAGTCCGATGGTCAACACATGCCTCACCTCAGATCAATTTACCCAATCCGACCATGATTAACACCGCACCTGGCAAATAGTCCGCTTTGGACGTCCAAGTTTCTGGGATCTTGCCGGCCATTTTTTGGCCTAAGCGCAACATTATAATTTGAGTTAAGGCCACGATTCCAATCACAGATAGCGTCATCCCTGCCATTGCAGCTCCAATCCCGCTAGCAAAGGCGTCCATTGCCAGCGCACTCCCCAACAAAAGACTTTCTCGAAGACTAATTCCTCCTGAGCCATCAACATCCGCTAACTGAGGGGTTCTTAACACCTGAATCACTAACCCCAAAAAATGTAACTGGACTCTGAAAACTGGCTCTAGCACAGCTTTTGGATGGACAACAGCGATAGCCGGAACCGCTTGCGGAAAACTCTCCTGTTTGCGGTTCAATATCGTCCTTGCCAACTGAAAAACCCCCAAAGCAACTAAAATCAAAGCTCCCAAGGAACGTGCTGGGATAAACTTAAGCCATAACGTCACCCAACTGCCTAAAAGCATGGATGTACCCATTGCCAAAACAGTACACAGCGCAATGACCATAAGCGAATTCAAGGGCAAGCGAATGCGACGTAATCCGTAAGCCAACCCCACACCCAATCCATCCAAACTCAAAGCCACTGCCATAAGTAAAGCTACTCCCATATATGTATCCCTCCATCTCGTGACTTCAGAATAATATATGGGTTCCTATGCTATTTGGTGAAACTAATCACTCCCGGCAATCCATTCTTCTAAGACGCTATCTCGGCGAATCTTGACCTTTTCGCACTCTTCATGAAGCTTCATGGCTAATTCATAATTAGTATCTGCTAAAGCAAGGTCTGTTTCTAAGGTTTGAAGTGCCCTCTCTAAATCTTCAATTTCTATTTCTAACTGCTTCATCCGTTTTTTCTCGCGCGCCACACTACGCGTTTCTTGCTGATCTTGATAACTCGGCTTAGAATTTCGTTCGATAGGCGCGACGATCATTTCCTCTTGCTGTTTATACTCCTTGAAACCTGTATAATCTCCTTCGTAAAGTAACAAGCCCTGAGTTGTAAGTTCCGCAATCTTATAAACAACTTTATCTAAAAAGTAACGGTCATGAGAAACAACGAGCACAGTTCCATCATACTCTTGGAGTGCTTCTTCCAGGACTCCACGAGTTTCCACATCAAGATGATTGGTCGGTTCATCTAACAATAACAAGTTTCCTTGCTCAAGAAAAAGCTTGCACAAGGCCAGTCGGCTCTTTTCTCCCCCACTCAGCACGGAAACGTGCTTAAACACGTCATCTTTTCTAAAACCATAGCGAGCCAGTAAACTTCTGATTTCCGGATCCTTTAACTTTGAGACACCCCGAATTTCGTCCATCACTGTTCCTGAATTGCCCAGATTCTCATGCTCTTGAGAATAATAGGCAATCTTAACATTCGCGCCTAAACGTATAGTTCCCGTAAAACGAGTTTGGTGAAGAATAGCCTTTAGAATCGAAGTTTTTCCAATTCCGTTTTTGCCCAGTAAGGCGACCCGATCTCCCCGTCTCAAATCCAATTTCACGTTAGAAAATAGAGTCCGCGCTCCGTACGTAATCGACAGGTCCTCCATCAGAAGAACACGGTCCCCACTTCGGCCTCCACTCCCTAATGACATAGCAAGTCCATGGTCTATTTTTGTGACTTGGATCGGTTTAAGCTTCTGTAGCTGGCTCTCACGACCACGGGCCTGTTTCGAATTAACTCCCGCTTTGTTCCTGCGAACATACTCCTCAAGTTTGGCAATTTTATTGGCTAGTCGCTCTGCTTCACGGCTGATTGTTATATTTTCCAAGACACGCTGAAGTTCATATTCCGAATAATTTCCAGTATAGCCTTTTAGACTGCCATTTTCTAAGCAGAAAACCTTAGACACCGTGCGATCCAGAAAATATCGGTCATGAGACACTATGAGTAGCGCCCCTTGGTAATCTCGCAAATACCCTTCCAGCCACTCTAGAGCTGTGATATCCAAATGATTGGTGGGCTCATCCAAAATTAAGAGCTCTGGCGATCGAAGCAAAAGCTTGCATAAGGCTAGCCGGGTCTTCTGCCCACCGCTCAAACAAGTAATTTGAGAATTCATCTCTGCTTCCAGTCCAAGTCCGGCCAAGATTCTCCGAACCAAGGCCTCTAAGGCATAACCTCCCTGACGTTCAAATAACTCTGTCATAGCAGCATATTGCTCCATGACTTTCTCACTGTGCGTGAGAGCCATCTTCTCTTCTAATTCACGCAGCTGTTCCTGCATTTGCAATAAATCCGCTCGTTCTTGAAGAACACACTCAAAAACACTTCCCTCACCCTCAACAATCGGTGTTTGAGGAAGGTATCCGTAGGAACCCAGGATTTGTACTTCACCGCTTTCTAAGCGTAGACCACCCAAGCAAGCCCGGATTAGGGTAGTTTTACCCGCTCCATTCGGGCCGACCAAGGCAGCTTTTTCCCCATGTTCCAAAGCAAAACTGACCCGTCGAAACAGCGGTTCACCTGATATATCAATGCCGCAATCCCGGCAAAATAAAACACTCATTTCTCTAGATGGCCCCTTTATTTCCTCAAAATTACCATCCGTGGTATCGTTATTTTCTATGAATCTTTTGCATTTCACTATATCATACCCACTGCTTTCTAACAAACGCTAGAATGACTTTCCAGTGGACTCTAAATCAACTTTTTTTCCTCATTCCCTATTATTAATAATTTTCTGATCGGCAAAATAGCACCAGCAGTCTATCTCTCAGAACGCTGGTGCTATTATCATTACTTCATGATTTTCTTATTAAGCGACTTAATTACACCAAACAATTATGGATCTTATTGAAAAAAATCAGTTACCTTCTGGAGCCAAAATTGAGTCTTCCCTTTTTCGGAGACTTAGGGGGGCTATTAAGCGAAACTACAGTATCCATTGAAAAGTCCTCTTTAGCAGCTGCTGATTGCTCTGCTGGAAAAACTTCTGCTAAAAGGCTGAACATGTCAAACCCATCCTTAGAAGTTTTCTTAGTTGATGGTTGGCCAATTAGAGTTTGGCGATTAATACCTTTGAGGAAATTAGGCGTATCATCAACACTATTGTTCGTGCTCTGTTGAACAATACCGTTAAGACTCTGAATACGTTCCACGGGATAAGGCAAACCGGTAATAATCGTAATAATTCGATATTTATCCTTTAAAGTATCATCCGTAATAAAACCCTTATAGGATAACTGAGGGTTATTTAAAATATTTCTAATACTGGCAAAAGTGTTCTCAAATAATGATCTCTTGCGCTCAATCAAATTGCTTGGTGCACCGATTAGTAGTCCAAAGCCATAATGATAATCATCAGACATTAAACGTTGAGGATTTGAATGAACATAATAATGATTGTCTTCCTCCCAAGAACGCATAATACTTTCACGTAAGGCTTCAACATTCACATCACTCGAAACTGTCGTTTCATAGATCACTGCACAACGACCACACTTAAATATGGCTTCAAAATCTTCAACGTCCAGTGTTGCTGTAGAATTAGCGCCTACGTAAGTAAATGCATGTTTTATGGGTTGCCAAATACGTTCATTAATTTTTGCCAAGGAACCAAATTTAGGTAATTTTTTATAGACCTTGTTATTATCCACTAAAAACAGACTGTCATAGATGTTGTTCGAGCTTGAATCTTGCAACGATATAAGAGCATTTTTAGCCGATCTCAATTCTATAAAAGAATCTTCTGGAAAGGTCATTAACCCCAGAATTAGTTTGGGATTATCCTCCATAGCAGCCTTTAAATCTTTGGCCAAAAGATTAACCATACCATTACCGGACCCCCCACCAAGCGAGGTACTTAAAATATAAAAAGCATCCTCTGACCCTTCACTAAATATAATTGCCAGCCGTTCTCGTACGATGTCAATATTCTGCGCGAATAACCTTCCTCCTTTGAGGGCGTCTTTACCAGCCCCACGTTTTTGATTATCCTGATTGAAGCAATAAATTTGATTTGCAAGTGGCACAGACATCTCATCTGCAGTCGTAGTATTAATAGCAGCAATTTGCTCAAACAGTCCTATATTATTTCCAGCAGCAACAAGGTTTGATCCACCTTGACCACAACCAATAGCTTTTAACGAGACACCAAACTCAAACGCTTCTTTTATATTGAGCTCCATTTTATTCCTCTCCCTTGTAAGTTATAGTTCTCTTGCCAAAACTCAACCAAGATTAATAAGTCACAAAACTTAGAAACCCTTTTTAGTCAACCTCCTTCGTTGAAATTGATAAACTCTTATTCCTTATTATACCATATTATGGAATACTTTAGGTTAATTAAACTAAAGGCCTTATTATAATTTTCTATACGAAAAAACAAGGGAACCCACAATAAAAAATGTGGGTTCCCTCGTATCACTACTTCTGACACCTTGAACAATAAACCGTCGTCCGCCCCGCGAGACGTATGCGTTCTAATGACTGCTCACAAACTTTGCAGGGTTTCCCACCTCGTCCGTACACTTGTAGCTCTTGTTCAAAGAATCCTTTTTCTCCATTGGCGTCTCGGTAATCTCGAAAGGAGGTCCCTTGAGCATCAATTCCGGCTTGAAGGACATCTTGTATGGCATGATGGAGTTTAGAAATCTCCGCCTCGGTTAGGGTGTCTGTCCCACGTCCGGGAGATATTCCCGCCCTAAAAAGGGACTCATCCACATAGATGTTACCCAAGCCTGCCAGGACATGCTGATCGAGCAAGGCTGCCTTGAGAGGGAGTTTTTTCTTCCCAAAACGCTCTCTCAAAACTTCGGATGTAAATTCTGTCTCTAAGGGCTCAGGTCCTAGTTTACATAGAGATGATCCACTGATGCATAGGGGGGTTGGTATGGCTTGAATACGACCAAATTTCCGCACATCTGAAAAATGTATTTCTCCATGTTCCAAGCGGAAAACCACGTGAGTATGCTTTTCGGGTTCCTGGTTTTCCGGGTAATAATTCAAGCGTCCGGTCATTCTCATATGCGCAATTAACGTCAAATCCTCATCCAGTCGGATTAAGAGATATTTCCCACGGCGATCAATCGTTTGGATTCGTCGGTCGGTGACTAAAGCTTCAAACGACTGATCTTCCCATCCACAAACAGCACCGGGCCAGATCAGCTTAATTTCCTCAATTTTACTATTTTTAACGTGTTCGACTAATGTCCGTCGAATCGTTTCAACCTCTGGGAGTTCTGGCATATACCCTCCTCAATCTTAATCCTGTGGCTTAAACGGCTGCATGTCATACCAATTGGGTCCGACTTTACATTCCACCGTCATAGGCACAGAAAGCCGCCAAGCATTTTCCATTTTTTCGATCAGCATACGTGCTACACCCTCCAAATCCTCTGGAGCCACCTGGAGCAGGAGCTCATCATGTACCTGCAGTAACATAGCCGCTCGGAAGGGTTTCAATCCTTCCGCGACATTAATCATGGCTAATTTCATAATGTCGGCTGCCGTCCCTTGCACTGGGGTATTCATGGCAATACGTTCTCCAAACTGACGTTGAACTCGATTAGAACTCAGCAATTCGGGAATACGGCGCAGACGATTTAACAAAGTGCGGACTTGTCCCTCTTGTTTGGCCTGAGCCACAACCTCTTCAAGATACCGTTTAACCCCACTATAGCGTTTAAAATACTGTTCGATATAAAATTTAGATTCTTTACGTGGAATCCCTAAATCCCTCGAAAGACCAAACTCAGTTAATCCGTACACTAGCCCGAAATTGACCGCCTTGGCACTCCGACGCATGTTCGGGGTGACTGCTTCCAGCGAGATGCCAAAGACTTCCGCTGCCGTTCGGGTATGCACATCTTGTCCCAGCGCAAACGATTCACAAAGGAGAGGGTCTTGAGAGTAGTGAGCTAGAATTCGAAGTTCGATTTGAGAGTAATCAGCGGATAAGAGCAGCCAACCCGGTTGCGTAGGATGAAAAACTTTCCTTAGCAATCGTCCCTGCTCCAGCCGAATAGGAATATTTTGCAAATTTGGTTCCGTACTTGATAAACGACCAGTTGCTGTTACTGTTTGTTGAAATGTGGTATGAATTCGACCATCCTTCACTTGGGCTAACAAGCCATTCACATAGGTTGACATCAGTTTATTCAATTGCCGATAGTCGAGGATTTTTTCCACAATTGGGTGGGCTAAGCGCAGTTCCTCTAACGTCTCAGCATCGGTGGAATACCCTGTTTTAGTCTTCTTAGCCGTGGGGAGACCAAGTTTTTCAAAAAGAATCGTTCCCATTTGTTTGGGCGAATTGATATTAAAGGTTTCCTCAGCTAGAACATATATATCTTGCTCCAGTTGTTTTAACGTGATACTTATCCCTTCACCAAAACTAGTCAACTGATCTGCGTCAACCGCGATTCCATGGCGTTCCACTTGCGCAAGTATCAAACTTAACGGTTCTTCCACTTCATGGAGCAGGTGTGCCAGTCCCAGTAAATGAATCTCTTCATTAAACTTGGGGGCAACTTGGGCTAAAGCGGCCGCTTCCTCCGCGACGTTCCGGAAGACCTCTTGATTAGGTACGTATTCTTTGACCAAATCCAGCGGGGCAAATTTTGTCCGAGTGGATTGAAGCAAATAAGACGCTAAGCTCAGATCCAGTACGAGCCCCTTTAAGGAAGTACCTTCATTGGCTAGCAACAAAGCCACTGTTTTACTATCGGCCAAAGTTTTATAAACCTGCTTATTAGCCAACAGGTCTAGCCACGCCTTGACAACGCTCTGGGATGCTTCCGTACGTGTCAGCGTAAAAGTCTCACCTTGGGTAGCCACTCCCCATTCCATCCAGAGTCCGCCTTGTAATCCTATTCCCTCATAACGACAGGCTAACGTCAGCGAAACTTGCTCTGATTGCCACTTTTCAATCTGCACCAGCCAATCCTCTTCCGAAAGCGTGCGTTCAGGCCAAGCTTCCAACAAATTATCCGGGTTCTCTCCAAGTGATCCCCCATCATCTTTATGACGTTCCTGCCATAAGCGAGTCACACTCTTCAGATCATACTTCTGAAGGACTGGAAGTACTTTTGTCGCTTGTGAGCGGCGGTAAACAAAATCATCGATTGCAAACGCCAACGGAACTTCGGTCAGCATTGTTGCTAACTTTTTACTAAGCATTGCCTGATCAGCGAATTCTTTCAAATTGCTTTGCAGCTTTTTCCCAGAGACCTTATCCACATTCGCCAAAACACCCTCGACTGTTTCAAACTCCCAGAGTAATTTTAGCGCAGTTTTCTCGCCGATACCGGGGACCCCTGGAATATTATCCGAGCTGTCTCCCATAAGGCCCTTGAGATCAATGATTTGGTACGGACGCAACTGATAACGTTCCCATAGAACGTGTTCATCATAACATTCAACGTCACTAATCCCTTTTTTAGTCAGAAAAATATTCGTCTTGGGAGATATCAATTGAAGGGCATCTCTGTCGCCTGTATAAATCTGAATCTCCATCCCCTGTGCTTCTGCTTGTTTCGTTACGGCGGCAATCAGATCATCCGCTTCATAACCAGCAAGTTCCAGCATGGGCACGTCTAATTCTGTTAAAATCTCTTTTAGGTAAGCAAACTGGGGGCGTAATCCCTCCGGAGTTTCCTTCCGCTGTGCTTTATACCCCGCATACTGTTCAATCCGTACCGTTGCCTTGGTTTTATCGAAAGCCACCACCCAGGAATCCGGCCGCTGCTCTTGTTCTAATCTGAAAAGCATGGTCAAAAAACCGTGTAATACATTCGTTGGCCGCCCATCTGCCGTGGTCAACGGCGGCAGAGCATAAAAGGCGCGATTTGCAAGGCTGTTTCCGTCTAAAATCACCATTCGAGGCATCGTAAAACCCCCAATCTTTCGCGTTTTACTATATCATACCGACTGCTTTCTAACAAACAATTGCGCTGCTTTCAGGGGCTTATGTTGCTGGAGCTACTCCCGTTTGCACCAGCAGAAGAATCAGATCTGCTGAACGACAAGCAAAATAGCCACAAATAAAATGAACGCCTGCCTACGCCTTATGGCTAGGGAGGCGATTTAATTACGAAACCAAGTCATTTTTGATTGACTACTGTTCTATAGATTGGTACAATTTAGTTGTTACTACTCCAGTAGTTACGTATTCAAGGAGCAAATATTTTGTATAGAAAGGAGTTCAGTAATGGGTCGAGACTTAAGTGAAATCCTTCAACGATTCGGGTTTACTCAATACGAATCTAAAGCGTATCAAGCACTTGTTAGAAGTGGATCATCCAATGCCTCCTCCATAAGTAAAGTATCAGGTATTCCCCGGGCTAGGATATATGATACCTTAGAATCTTTGGTTGAGCAGGGAATTGTGATGACTGAAGAAAATGCTGAAGGGTTAAAAACCTACACCTGTTTACCCGTAAACGTCTTTCTCGAAAAAATCCGCAATAGCTGGCTCACCGATTTCTCTTTTGCCGAAAAGGAGTTAAAGGCGATTGAGAACCAAGGAAAAAAGCAAGATACTTACATTTCCACCCTGCGAGGAAAAGATAATATTTTGGCATTTTGTCGCATTTTAATCCGGCGGGCGCAAAATCAAGTAATTCTTTCAATTTGGGATACGATGTACAATGAACTGCTACCAGACCTTCAGCAGGCCGTACAAAACGGGCGCCGGGTTCGTGGCATAACCTTTGAGGTTTTTCAACCACTTGAAGGGCTTTATAATCATCGTCTTAACGAATACATGTCTACTCTACGTTCAGAAAATTGGTTCATTCTTTCGATTGATAGTCGGGAACTACTATACGGTCATTCTGCTGAACGCGACAGTAATGCCTTTTATACTGACGATTCTGTACATATTTATTTGCTTGAGGATTATGTTTGGCATGACGTACTAGTTAACCGTCTCATTGAAGAACAGGGAAAACAACTTGATGGTTGGATTTTGCCTGAGCAGGAGGCATTTTTTAATCGAAACGTGTGAAAGGAGCGTTATAAATGTCCGATAAGCAGATTCGCTTACTAATGGTACTGACTACAATTTTTTGGTCTGGCGCATTTATTACCGGCAAAATTGCCGTAGGAGAATTTCCTCCCTTTGCACTGACTTTTTTTCGCTTTCTCTTCGCTTTACCATTGATTTTTATAATTTTCTACGTTAGAGAACGTGGAAACCTGTTACCGCATGGCAGACAATGGCCCGCACTTATCATTCTTGGATTCATCGGTACTTTTTGCTATCATTCCTTGTTTTTCACTTCGCTAAAATACACCACAGCGATTAATTCCTCACTCATCGGAGCTATTAATCCTATGGTTACAACACTTCTCGCAGCCATGTTCTTTAGCGAACGATTAACTCCTTTGAGGGTATTTGGCATCATCTTATCTTTCAGTGGCGTTTTTCTCTTCATTACTAATGGAGATTGGCAGTTAATCTCTCAATTTCAATTCAATAAAGGCGATTTATTGATGCTGCTCGCGGTCTGTTGTTTTGCTGTCTATTCGCTCCTTAGTCGTCAGTATATGAAAAAATACAATCTATCACCACTTATGGTCACTGCTTATACTTTCTTAATGTGTGTTGTTATTTCTGTTCCTTTCGTATTATGGGAAAACCCTGCCACCTATCTATATTCTACAACAAGGAGCGGATGGCTTTCTATTCTTTATATGAGCGTGTTTGCTTCCGTTTTGGGTTATCTTATCCAGATGATTGCTATTCAACGTATTGGTGCACCTCGTACTGCAATTTTTATTAATTTAGTACCTATCTTTACGATTATCCAGTCAGTAACAATCTTAGGTGAGTCGATCACTCTTTTTAAACTCATTGGTGCAGCCATTGTAATTACTGGCGTTTATTTAGCTACACGACCGGAATCGAGAGTTAAGTATTTAAGAAGCTCATAGGGTAATTCCACAGAGCTGGTGACGATTTGCTGCTTTATAACATGTTCCTGAATCACGATGTAATGCTACTAGACTATATAGAGTATAACGTTAAATGTTTATTACTAAACCCCGGGTGTCATTAACACCCGGGGTTTAGTTCGTGCCAAAAATCTATTTAGTTTGATCAAGAACTTCTTAGTCAAATATTCAGCTTCCTTTCAGCAAACTATCAACTTCTTTTCAGTTAATAGCAGTATAATATACACTATTCAGATTAATTACCTTTATTTTACTAATAAATATTAAGATTTTGCATTTTTAACTCTTTTAGTCATGAGGAGGTTTAAGATGAAGCTATTATTAATAGAAAATACAACTCAATTTTCCAAAACACTATGCCAACTATTAAAAAAAGAGGGCTATGTCGTCGATGCTATAACTGATGGCGAAATCGGGCTCGAAATGGCTTTATTTGGCTCTTACGATCTTATTGTATTAGATTGGCTATTTCCAAACATTGATGGCCTAACAATTGTCAGGGAATTACGTTTTCAAGGCATTGCTATCCCCATCTTGTTTCTTACAACTAATGATAAGCTGGAAGACAAAGTTGACGGTTTAGATGCTGGCGCCGATGATTATCTTATTAGGCCGTTTATTACCGAGGAACTATTGGCAAGATTAAGAGCGCTTTCAAGGAGAAAAAGTAAGGAACTCGTAGACAATAACCTCATGGTTGCAGGATTAATATTAGATACACTAAAATGTAACGTAGCAAAAGGCAAAAATTATATTAAATTAAGTAAAAAGGAAACCTTATTACTTGAAACTCTTATGCGTAATTATGGAAATGTTGTTACCAAAGAACGTATTTTCGAGAGACTATGGGGCTCTTATTCCCGCAATGATTTTGCCAATGTTGATCTTTACATATATTATCTCAGAAAAAAAATTGGTGCTTCCTCTATAAAAACAGTCCGTGGCGTAGGTTATTATTTGGGAGAATAGTCCGATTTTTAAATAAATCTATGAAAAACAAAAAAATCAAAAGTTCCTTAATGAATTTATAGTGGAACCTTTGATTTTATTTCAGTGTCACAGTTACGCCTCTATGCCATATTCTGATAAGCCTGCTTAGCTGTTGCAAAAGTAGTCTGAATAGTATTATCTTGGTCTTGGGTAATTATTCCGTTTGAGACCAAACTTGCCAAGGGGTCTGTCTTGGCAGTATTACTTGATTGCGACTTCAGCGCTGATTCAAACGCCTCTTTAACCGCATCTTCCTGCTTCTGAGTAATCGTTCCGGCCGACACCAAACTATCTAACGGATCCGTCTCGGTGGATGTACTCGATTGCGACTCCCGCGCTGAATCGAGGGTATTTTTAACTGTATCTGCTTGGTCTTGAGTAATCGCTCCGCTAGAGACTAAGCTGGCCAATGGATCCGTCTTGGTGGCGCTTGTGCTGCTTGTAGCGCTTGTTGTGCCTGATTGCGACTGTGCACCAAACTGTGCCTGCATAGCAGACTGAAGAGCGCTCCCAATTATATCTTCCTGGTCTTTTGTGATCGTTCCGTCAGACACCAAGCTGTCTAATGGGTTTGTCTTAGTAGTAGTACTCGATTGCGACTCCCGCGCTGATTCGAAGGTATTTTTGACTGTATCTGCTTGGTCTTGAGTAATTGCTCCGCTAGAGACCAAGCTTGCCAATGGATCTGTCTTGGTGGCGCTTATGCTGCTTGTGCTGCTTGTGCTGCTTGTGCTGCTTGTGGCACTTGTGGTCCCTGATTGCGACTGTGTCCCAAACTGTGCCTGCATAGCAGACTGAAGAGCGCTCCCAATCATATTTTCTTGGTCTTTGGTAATTGTTCCGTCAGACACCAAGCTATCCAAAGGATTTGTCCTTGAACTCTTAGATGCTTGCAACGCTTCCGGGCTAAATTCAGCGCTGTCCTGAGTTGAGACTGTGCTACTCTGCTTTTCGGCAGCTTGATGGCGTTGCTTAGCTTTTAATTGAGCGGCTAAAATATCACTGAGGCTTTGGGTAGTACTATTACTGCTTATGGACGAAATGCTCATTATAACTCTCCCTTCTTCTAGAAAAACATTTTGTCTCCAGTCATTTAACTATCGGCTGTGAATCTTGGTAATCTCTTTGAATTAAGTACGAAAGTTAAAATATTAATTAAAATAAGTTCTAATTTAATGGTCTCATCCAACAGACTTAAGCCCTTGGTGAAATTATTGAGATGCTTGGCCTTTTCCTACTGTGCGAAAGAAAGCCGAGCATCTCATAACAACGTCAATAGTGTTTTGGAATTTTGGTGTTTTGGCCATTCAAGGTTAGGTTAGAGAGGCTAATATTTGTTTAAATATGTCTTGTGATTGGCCGGAAGGAGCAGTTTTATTGCCAGTTGAAGTACCATTTTGTCCTTTGGTTTGATCTTTTGGTGGTGTTTGCCCATTTTGACCATTTCCGTTCGGATTAGCTTGAGGAGTGTTTGTACTCAAATAGGTTTTTTGTTGGTCGGTAAAGACAGCTTTAATCGCATCTGCTTTTTGTTGGAGGAAATCTTGAGTTGGGCTCGAGGTATCAATTAACAGTTGTAAAATGGGTTTGATTTTATCTTTCTGATCACTCGTCAAAACCATTTGTTCGTTACTTTGAAGAGTACGTATCCCCATAGCGGCTTCTATCGCAGGATTAAGTGTCGGTTTATTGGCAGTCTGAGCGTCTTGGCCTGTTGCAGACGTAGAAGACGCATCAGACGTAGTAGCGGATGCCTGTGTAGAAGTTGATTGAGTTGTAGCGGCAGCAGGTGTAGAAGTTGCTGTTTTCGAACCACACCCCCCTACCCCAATAATAGCTAGAGACAACAAAATCCCTACTGCCATCCAAGGTTTTCTTGTTAATTTCCGAACATAACTCAATTTTATCATTTTCTAATTTCCTCCTTAATTATAATCATAATTGGGATTTCATGGAACTGCGAGAGTTTAAGCTTACGATAAATTAGCACCCCTGGGATCTTTAAAAGGAACGACCCCGTTACTTGCCCTCCTTTCTTGGACAATATCGTATAAAACCTTAATAAGGTATACGAACAATAATACATTGAAGAGAGAAGTGACTATTAGAGGCAGACCATAAGCTACGGAATTTATACCGATCTGCGTCTCATAGAGAACGAAATGAGTATTGATGTAGATAGTCGTGCTAAACCCAGCGGCTAACAACATTAGCCGTTTATCCCTAAGATAGATAAACGTTAAAATTGACAGAGCAACGGCCGGAAACATATAGCGTTCATGCATCCTGGTAGAAAAAGTAAATACGCCATCAATCAAGAGAAGTGCCACAGCCGAAGCATAAACCCTGCTATTTCCTTTAATAAAGAGAAACCATGAAAAGGCAGTTATCGCTACAATAGCCATCAACCCCCAGCTATGATAACTGAATACAAATAGAGTACCTGCATCCTTTGCAAAGTTTGCTCCTATCAAACTAAAGAAATTAAAAGCGTTAACCGAGGCATAGGGATATTCCGCAAGCGTACTTGCAAAAAGTTTAAAAATCCACAGCACATTCGTGTTCAAGGAAAAGGGAAGTACGATCACTATGGCTGTAATCAGAGTGGAAATAATTACTTTTATCCAACTCTTAAGGGTTTTTTGCCTTATCAGTTCAAAGAAAAGTACGGGGAGAAAAATAATCCCTTGCGGCTTCATGAGAACTGCTGAGGTAAACAGTATCGAGGCTAGACCAATTTTCTTTTCTGAGAGCAGAACAATCGCAGCGACAATGATTAACGTGAAGAAGGAATCCACTTGACCCCAGATCGTCGAATTTATCAAAACAGCTGGGTTGAAGGTGTAAAATGCAGCTAGAAGAATGCTAATTTCCAAGGAAAGATATTTTTTGGCAAGTTTATAAATCAAGAAAGACGTTGCGATATCCGCAATAATGGACGGCAATTTTAAGAGTAAAGTGAAATAGGGACTTAGCGCGGAAACACTCCCAATTTTGCCAATTAGAAACAAAACGTAAATATATACAGGCGGATAGTCGCTGGCGTTCCGACTTTGATAAAATTGAGAGAAATTAGATGCCGCAGTGGTTGCCCAGTTTTTGAAAGTATTAAGGTCAAATGGATGGCCGTTAATCACCAAAGCCAGAGGAATTCGCAAGAGCAAGCCCACACCAAGTAAGGTCAGAATCAGTATTTTTGCCTTACTTGGCTGGATTTTCAGTTTTTTCTTGGTAATTAAGTAATAGGCTGCCACAAAAAACATCAAAAAAGCAACAGCATAGACTGCAATTTGAGTGGTATAACTTGCGCCTACACTCCCATTTGCCATTCCATTGGGCCTAGCTCCGTGATTAGGTGCTGTTTGACTTGTATCCGCACTCGGAGCTTGAAGCGGGCTTTGGCTTGTCTTCGGGCTCATATTACCCGATAATGGGTTGCTTTGACTTGAAAATATGTTGCTCGACACGGTATTCGTTTGAGTCGACTGAGCATTACTGCTATAACTCCATAATGTTGTCACGCATAATACTCCTGCTAAAGATAGGATCAATAACATGCTTATTTCAAATATATGCTTCTTCAATCCCACAAACTGTATGCTCCTTTGCTGATGATTTAAATCTCTTCCGTTCTTTCTTCATCATCCCATAACATTCACTCACAGTATAATAAGAAGAGAATAGTATGGCGTAAACAACGTCAAACCCTTCTTTCCATTGGGCAATCGTGTCCAGAATCACTTCCGGAGGATCTTGCAAATCCGCGTCAATCACAACAACTGCCGCACCTGACGCGTAGTCCATCCCAACTGTAATGGCAACTTGGTAACCAAAATTACGCGAAAAGGTTATGAGTTTCACGGCATCGTCCTGAGCTCGAAACCCTTTGATCTTGGCAGTTGTATGATCGCAGCTGCCATCGTTCACGAAAATCAACTCGTAGGGATCCTTTGTTGAATCCAGCACCTGCTTCAAACGCCGATAGGTTTGGTCAATGACCGCTTCTTCATTGTAAACGGGAATAACTATGGAATAGCAAATCTCTGCGTTCATACTCTTGCCTCCTACTTTTTAGGGATTAATTTCATATAAAATCTGGGAGCCGTTCATACCCTTATCTCCCTGAGAAGTTCCATTTCCCGTACTCGACTGCCATTCAGTCTGGGGGACTACTTTTCCATTCTGGAGAATCCACGCTTGAACGTCTGAACTTCCTCCTCCTGGACCGCCCGAAGAACTCAAGAAATATTTAACCTCTTTGTTGGCAACCATTTGTTTTAATTTATCAACGGTCAGGATCGGATCCGAGCCAGAAAACCCACCCATCGCCATCACCGCTTTCCCAGTCTTGATAATATAGGCCTCAGCTGTGCCAGCATTTGTTGTGGCAAATAGGTATTTTTCTCCGGTATTATTGGTCGTTAGATAAGCAAGTAATTGCGTGTCGACATTTTCCTGCGACTGTCCTGCCATCTGAGGCTGTGTCTGATCTTGTGATTGATCTTGTGCCTGGCTTGGCCTCGGACCTTGCTCCCCGTTAGGCATGCCCATTCCAACGCCGGACGAGGTCGGCCCCGCTGCCGGCAGCATGCTGTTCCCTCCATAGATAATGGGAGTTGCTGACCAAAAGAGTGGCGCGACTAGCAATCCTAACAATCCTGCTAAAACGGCAGTGCTTTGAATCTTAGTTCGAAGTTTGACTTGCGAAAGTCGAGTAACTATAAGGAGGCATAAAATGAGGGAAACCACGCTACCTATAACCCCAACAACAATTGGCAAACCAAGTCCAATCTGAGCCTTATAAGGAAGCAAAATATAGAGTTCAAAGGCTGTCGTGCCCAAGAGGCCGACTGGTAGCAGCCACTGTTTCCAGCCTGCGTGATTACGGTTAAAGTTAGCTAGTTCTACCCATCCTGCGCCCATCAGAGCTGCAATGGGAGGAGCCAACATTATAAGATAATACTGATGAAAAAACCCTGCTACACTGAAGAATCCCATCCCCGGGATCAGCCAAGCGAGCCAAAACAGACTTTCCTTGTGCTTATCCGTCAGCGGTTGTTTTCTACGCATCCCCATCAGCAAGCCAATAGCTCCTAATAAAGCTAACGGAAGCAGCCAACTGATTTGCCCCGATAACTGGGATTGGAACAAACGGAACGGTCCAGCTGTTCCGGTGTTAAACATGCCACCACCACCTGCTGGCATCTGTCCGCGATTACCATTCTGGCCATGCTCAAAGAGCTGCGGCATTTCCCTGACACCATCAGGCATCTGCCCTCCGTTAGCTTGACTTTGTCCGGACAATTGCTGCGAAGCGGGAGGGGCACCACCGGCTCCTGCTTTGTTGCCTCCTCCCGGTCCTCCCTGACCTGTCAAACGAGCAATACCGTTATAACCGAAGGCCAACTCCAACACCGAATTTGTTTGACTGCTGCCGATGTACGGGCGATTTGCCGCAGGAATGCTGTCCACGATGAGAGGCCAGGATAACGAAACTATCAGCAAGGCGGCCGTCGAGACTGCAAGTAGGCCCAATTTCTTTTTCCAATTAACTTTGAACGCCAGTAAATAAAACAGATAAAAGGCTGGCAGCACCATGTAAGCTTGGAGCATTTTAATATTGAAGCCTACCCCGATCATGGCAAACGCTGAGATGGACCAAATCCATTTCTGAGTTTTAACAGCCTTAAACAACATCCATGTTGCAGCTAGGAGCGTAAAAACCAATAAACTATCGACATTATTGGTTCGGCTTACAGCCGCTGCGATGGGCGTACAGGCGGCCACTAACGCTGCGAGCCTAGCTGCTGTTTTACCGAAGGACGGTTTAATAAGCACGTAAATCAGCAGTACCGACCCTACGCCTGCTAGAGCTTGCGGCAAAATGACACTCCAGCCGTGTACACCAAACATTGAAGCAAAAAGAGTCTGGATCCAGAACGCGACCGGGGGCTTATCCACAGTCACAAATCCCCCTGGATCAAACGAAGCGAAGAAGAAATTATGAAAACTTTGGAGCATACTGGTAACTGCCGAGGTGTAATAAGCATTGGCATATTGATCCTTCCAAATGCCATACATATTTAAGCAAGCGGCAAGTAAGGTAATTCCGATCAACAACGGGTCAATGCTACGTTTAGCTTTAAATCCCATAGTTTTAATAGCTCCTTTACGACTACTGTAGGTCGTTATTTTACTTTAGCTCTTGTAGCTCTTCATTACTATAACCTTCGTACCTGAATAGCACCTAAATATTACCTGAATCTAAATTGAGCGTCTCCTGAAAATTAGCTGAATATCAAGAGCGATATTCCATACAGCCACTACATTGAGTCTGGTAATGAAGGTCATGTCCTTGTCTAAGGAAAAATAATAGACCGTCTGCCTAATGCTAACGGTCTATTCCAAAACAGGTTTAGTCGGTGCTGGGAGCCATACATAAAAGGTAGTTCCTTCCTCTACAACACTTTCCACCCGTATTGTACCTTCATGAAGATCCATAATCGATTTTGTAATAGCCAAGCCCAGACCAGCCCCACCATATTTTCTGGCTCTTGAAGGATCACTTCGATAAAAACGGTCGAACAGGAAAGGCAGATGCTCCTCTGGTATGCCCGAACCGTTATCTTTTACGGTCAGTTCAACACCCCCGGCAACCCGATCCAGAGAAATTCGGATCTCCCCCTTTTCAGGATCGGTATACTGTACTGAATTATGGAAAAGATTCAACAGCACCTGTTTCATTTTATCCTCATCAAATCGACATCTCAGATCTGAAGTAAGTCGCAAACTAACTTTGCGATTTCCCGCTAACAACCTCAACTGCGGTGCCATCTCCTTGATCACGCCGTCCAGTTCTCCTTCGTTTAGTTGAGCCATAGGCGAGCGGTCCAATTTGGCAAGTAAAAGAAGGTCCTGAACAAGCTTTTTCATACGCTCTGATTCCGCATACATACTTTTGAGTGATTTGTGCAACTTATCCGGTTGATCCATTGCACCACGAAGTAATACCTCTAAAAAGCCATGAATAGAGGTCAAAGGAGTACGGAGCTCATGAGAGGCATCGGCGACAAAACGGCGCATCTGCTCTTTGGCCTCTTTCTCCGCTTCAAAAGACGATTCCAGTCTCTCCAGCATCCCATTAAAAGAAACTGCCAAATGATCGATTTCCATTTGCCCCTGTTCAGCAGGTAACCTTTCGGCAAGATTTCCAGCATCGATTTGTTTCACTGTATTCACTATCTTTGACAAAGGAACCAACGTTTTTCTCAACACGGGAATAAAAGCCAACATGCCACCAATTAAAGCGAGCAACGAGAGTGATAGAAAAATGACAAGTTGTTGAATCAACATATCATTTAAAGGCTTAGTACCCGAGCTCACTTGGATCACTCCAACCGAATGACCACTCATTTGAATTGGCTGAAGAACGAGCAGCTGCTCACCTCCTGTGGTCTGAACTACTTTGTAAATCAATCTATGATTAGAAACCATGGCGTCTTGATAATCCTGTTCCGTTAACTTCGGTGGTGTTCCAACATTCGTAGGGGTATTAGAAAGCACCGTAAAGTTTCCCGCTTCATCAATGAGAGCGATTTCGGCATCCGGTATAAAGAAAAAAGGGCCATGATTAAACCCATTCGCTGGGTCATCACTTGATTCGTTTGCTGGAATATTGTCTGGAATATTGTCTGGAATATTGTCCGAATTGTTGCTTGTCATCAACTGCCAGGCCTTTGGAGGAACTGATTGAATCTGGTTTTGAATACTTTTCGCTTGATTTTGGTATATAAACCTTTGCATAAAGAGGTATTGAAACAAACCGATAACTACCAGCAACACGGCCATCAGTAATAAAGAACGTGATAGAAGCTGAAAGCGAAGCGAGTTTGGAACAAAAAAACGCCGGAAACGACTTGGTGTTTTCATAACAGATCGACTCGGTACCCCGCTCCACGCAAGGTGCGAATCAGTCGGTGTTCTTTGTCATTCAATTTTTCTCGGAGCGAGCGGATATACACTTCCACGATATTTTCGTCCCCACCAAAGTCATAGCCCCATACCTTATCCAAAATTGTAGATTTGCTCAGGACCAAGCCTTGATTGAGCACCATGAATTTAAGAAGTTCATACTCAGTCGTAGAGAGTTCGAGAGCCCGTTGATTGTAAAGAATCTCTTTGCGCCTGTCATCAATACGAAATGCCCCGATCACAACCTCCCCCACCAGATTGGGGAATTGATTACGGATTCTAGCATGAATACGGGCCAACAATTCCTCAAAGCTGAACGGTTTCATCATATAATCATCTGCCCCCAGCGTAAGTCCCTTCACACGGTCATCGACTTCGTCCTTTGCCGTCAGCATGATAATAGCCACATTCTCAGTCTTTTTGAGCATTCGACATACTTCAAAACCATCCATACCAGGCATCATAACATCTAAAATTATAATGTGAGGTTGGAATTGTTTGGCAAGCGTTACTGCCGTCATCCCATCTTGAGCAGTTAGCACTTCAAAACCTTCATCCTGAAGACCCATCTCTAAAAATTGTAAAATATTCGGCTCATCATCGACCAGCAATAGTTTGATCCCTTTTAATTTTTGCATGTCAAGCCTCCCTGTAACTCTAAACTAAACTCACCTTATTATCCAAGATCCAGCTGAATTGACTCTGAAGGAAGGCTGAAAGTTAGCTGAATCGCTCCAATAACGGTCAAATCCAGCAAACATGAAGCGTTACTTTAGCGACCAATCAGTTTCGAGGTAAAGACACTATCCTATTATAGTAACAAAATATAATCACATTGTACAAAAAAGGTACTATTCTGAGCAGACACTATAGGTTTTTGACAATTATGAAATGGTTTTGCATATCTGAATAAGTACGTGCACCGGAAAAATTTGTCCCATCATATATATAGGTATAATAGAAAATATACAATGAAAGGGTGTTGGGCGATGTACTATATAATCCGTCGAGGAGATTCTCTGCATAAAATTGCTAACCATTATGGGACAACGGTTAGCAATTTAATGGATTTAAATCCTAATATCCATAATCCAAACCAAATCTATCCTGGCGAAAGGATTAAAGTTAGTAGTAGCGGTAATCAATGGAGTGGTCATCAATGGGGCGGTCAGCAATGGAACAGTCATCAAGGGAGCAGTCATAAGGGGAGCAACGACCACCATGGCCACAAAGATTAACGTGGGAACATCTCCGGATTGTATCGTCGTATATCAAAATTCCAACCCAATCTATAAATAGCAAGTATTTGAGTCCCCTTGACGCAGGGAGAGACTCAAATACTTACATATCATCGGCTAGGAAGAAGTCAGCAGGGTATGTTAGGGAATACCTTAATAATATTATCCTAAACTCGGAAATTCATTGGTTAATTATTTGGATTCGAACATTATGCGGCGTTTCATCAATTTTCAAGCTTTTGGGAACACGAATATAAATAATATTCCACCCGAAACTTGATGACGTCCCATTTTCAATTCCCATTTTGGGATTATCAAATTGGGCCACAGTAAAGTCAGGTTTAAAGTATTTGAAATCAAAATTCTGTCGGTTAGCGGATTTAAAGGACAACGTCCCATTTTCATAGGAAATGACAGGGGGTAAAACTAGTTTCGTAAAATCAATAGTTTCGATTGATTGAGTTGTGCTATACGTGTCAACTTCAATTTCTCCGTCATCGACGTCCTTCCTCTCTACAAAAATTTGAATGTTTATATTACTTGATCCGTTAAATGCTAATTCTTCGGCATCTACTTTGAAGGTATGGCTACTATTTTTAGATAACCCTTTTTGTTTTTCTAAATCTCCTACAAAGGGCAAATAATTATACCAATCATTTATAATAGTTTGTGGTTTCGTTTCTGTTTCTGCTTGATTCTTAGCCTCATTTAATTTGATAAAACCTTCGTCCGGCAGCAAATATAATATTGGAACTAAGATTATTAAAATCCCAAGATATATACCAGCTGATATGAAACCCCTGCGCCATGAGCTAAAAGATAGATTCATTTTCCGACCTCCATTCTGTTGGAAAGCAAAAGACTAGCGCCAAATAGTACGATCGCTATACAAATGATTTTTAGCGCAAACAAAGGGAGCGAATTTTCAAACGTAAGAAACTTCAAAACAGCCTGGGAAAAATCAGCGTAAACTTTAAATGATCCCATAACGACTGCCGGAACAATGATCGCAAAAACCCCATTCAGCTGAATTAACACACCTATAAAATAACCCAATGCAGAAATTACAAACATATATAAAATCGCGACTATAATACCCAGCAACAGATCCGAAAAGGCTAAGAAAAATCCGTTCCAAACGATTTGTGATCTGTCAGACGAAAAATACATTACAACCCTAAAGAGCACACCACTAAGAGATGCTGTGATACCTCCAAAAACACAAGCCGTAGCCAACATACCGATGTTTGATAAATTACCTGTGATTCTGTTCGTTACAAGAGCGATCTCCATATTCTTATATTGCTTGGTGGTTAGCTTTAGAGCGATAAACATAATCCAAACCAATGAAAATATTAGAACGATATTTGCAGAATAATTTTTTACCATAACTGATAATTCTCCGCTACTCCCCCCGCTACTACTCACTCCACCCAAAGAAAAAAGTAGCGCAATGAGCTGAGCGGTAATAAGTCCATAGACCAAAGTCGTATAGGCTTTAAGCTTGTAAAAATATTGCATTAGCGAAATTGATAAAAGGTTAACCTTTATTGAAGACATCATTGATACCTCCTTTAGTTTTTGCCGTTAAATAAACACACAGATCGTCCGTGGAAACGGAGAGTACTTCAATACCAGTTTGTCTAATTTGTTCAAACTGTGGTTGTATCAATTTCCTTCTTATGACAACGTATAAGCTGCCTTTTACGAATTCTTCCCGATAGATGATTTCCTTGCCCTCTGCAAAGCTAAGCACGTCTTGGGCATTTCCTCTGAGGCCAACTGCTAATTCCTTTAATTCAAGGGCTGGGAGATGTAACAGCTTTGTTCCTTGATTTATTAAAAGAATGTCCTCTAATATTTCCTCAAGTTCACTTAACAAATGACTGGAAAGGATAATCGTACGGGGGTATTCAAGATAGTCTTTAAGCAATGCCCTGTAAAAATCCTTTCTTACAGCAGAATCCATGCCGGTTGTTGGCTCATCAAATATCGTAAGCGGGCTGTGTGAGGCGATGCCTAAAATGCTATTGAAGGTACTTTTTGATCCCTTTGATAAATTACTGTGCGGTTGTTTCGGATTAAATGAATAGTAATCAAACAAACCATTGGCAAGACTGCTATTCCAATGAGCATAAAAGGGAGCCACTTCTGTTAAGATATCGCTGAGTGACAACGAATCGGGAAACGTTAGAGTGTCATCTAGAAAAATTGAATTCGCCGAAACATCTAAGCTGTTAAATGGTCTTTCTGAAAAAACCTTGAGTTCCCCACTTGTAGGCTTCAGATACCCAGCAATCATCTTTAACAAAGTTGTTTTCCCTGAACCATTTCTACCGATTAGGCCCGTAATTTTGTTTTCCTCTATTTCAAACGATAAGTGATCGATGGCCTTAATCTTGCTGTAGGATTTTGTCAGATTTTCGCATTGAATCACGCTCATAACTGCTCCTCCTCGTTTTCTTTTCTTACCTGTTGGATCATCCGATTAAGCTCACTTTCACCTACGTCCAGCCGCTTGGCTTCCATAACTAACTCTTTGATCATCTGTCCTAAAACCTGACTTCGGCGTTTCGTTAGAATAGACTGCTTAGCATTCGGGGACACAAACATACCCAGGCCACGTTTTTTATAAACAATGCCCTCGTCTGCTAAAATATTTAGCCCTTTAGCAGCCGTAGCGGGGTTGATCGTAAACATTTCTGCAAGCTGATATTGCGAATAAATGCGTTCCTCTTCTTTAATGGTTTCTGATAGTATTTCGCCCTCAAGCCATTCGGCAATCTGTACATAGATAGGCTTCATACTATCGGTATTTAGTATCACAATCATCACCTCCAGACATCTTCCTTAGTTTGTGCATTAGTGCAGTAATGTACTGCGATCAGTATATGTTTAAATCTGTTAAATGTAAACTCAATATTAGTAATACGAAAGCATTTATAAAACTGTCAGGACCGGGGCCGACGAATAAAAACATTAAAACCGAGGACTAGTTATCTAATCCTCGGTTTTTCAACAAAACAGTTTTAACAAGTTGAGGTGTAACCACACCACTCACCACTGAAATGAAGTATATAAGTATTTAAGTATATAAGTATTTAATTACTTGCTTTGGTCTCCACCCACAACCAAACCAGTAATACCATCAACAAACGAAGTGTGTTTGTGGGGTACCCTTGATTCGATATCAATATCTTGATAAAATATGCATATAATAGCTAAGGAGGTGCTCAAAATGCCCAACATTAGACCCAGTTCGGACTTAAGAAATAAATACAATGAGATTTCCGAGTTTTGCCATAAGTACAAGGAGCCTGTTTATATAACGAAGAATGGACAGGGTGATTTAGCGGTGATGAGTATTGAAACTTATGAACAGCTTGTTGGAAAATTCGAGCTTTACAAATTGCTGGACGCTGGACTTGATACAGTGAAACAAGGGAAAACAAGACCTTTGCGCCAAGCCCTGGAGGATATTCGGAAAGGATTGGTCTAATTGGACCTATACAGCGTTCACATTTCCGAGTTAGCGGAAAGCGATTTAAAGGAAATCGGTCGCTATATTGTCGAAGAACTTTTAGAACCCACCCTTGCCCTGAAACTGGTGGATAAAATCGGCGATGCAGCTCTGAGCCTCGAAGAAATGCCGCAGAGAAATGCTCTTGTTGCCGACGAAAGATTATCCACAGCAGGAATAAGAAAGCTATTGGTAGACAATTATATTATTTATTATATTATATCCGAAAAAGAGAAAACTGTGATGGTGATTCGGATACTCTATGGCAGAAGGGACTGGCTTGCGCTGTTATAACGCTGGTTCCTTCAACTAGACGTTAATAAATTCTGCTCATTTATGCAAGTCGTGCAAGTCGCGTGCAAGTCGGGGACGGTTCTTAACTTGCACTTAACTTGCATTAATGCTTTCAGACTCGTTTAAAGCTGCTTTAATCGCCACTTGCCTGCGAATAAAACAGTCGTAATTTACTCTATATATGACAATTTATAATATTTGCAGGTAAAAAGAAAAAATAATCAGCCATAAAGAAACTATTACTTACAATAGCGCAAAATCTTAGTCTCTGGCTTTCACCAATACCTCTTTCCCTCGAAAAACGATGCCTAGCTTAATGATTTTATAGATCCCCGATCGAACAGTTCTTGCTGGTATCCCTCGGCTTCGATCTGCTCTTGCCTAACGAAAGGGTCACCCATCTCGGCAATTGCCCTTTCGGTTGTAATGAATTTATTCGTGTAAACGGTAACCATTTCGAATAATCTTAATAATTTTCGAAGAATTTAACAAGGTTCGAAGTCGGGTTCCTTTTTCGTATTTACCGATGAATTTCAAGTAAGTCAATAACGGAGTTGCCTTAATGACCAGTCGTGAAAATTCTGAATAAAATTGCTTAAGGGGTAACTTTGTCGGTAAAACTGTGTGCAGAAAATCATAGGCTTCCGGCTGATCCGTTATGAGCTCAGCCTTTTTACTCTCGTATAATTGCGTACCGGGTAACGGGGTTAAGATCGAACAAATAACTAAGTCCACTTTCAAACTGCGAATATGAGCGGTAAGCTCTCTGAAATCCTCACGGGTATAGGACGGATCAACCATGAACGATCCAGCAACACCAATGTTAAGATCATTCAAGATTTTTGCTGCCTTGTATTGTTGCTCAATGGTTATGTTTTTTTTCAAATCGTTTAATTGCTGATTGGTAAAACTTTCGAAGCCAATAAATACCTCCGCAAGACCGATATCTTTCCATTTTGCGAAGAGGTTCGGATGTTTTACGATCGTATCAACTCGAGCATAAAGATAATATTTTTTCTTTATACCACTCTTGCTAATCAGATCGGCCAGCTTATCCATCCGTTGCCAATCACACATTGATTCATCATCACAGAAGAAAACGTTAGGCTCTTCGATAGATTGTAATTCTTTGATTATTAATTCTGGTTTACGGGCCAAGTACTTTCCACCAGTCAGCGCCCACAAGGCACAGTACGTACAACGGTTAATACAGCCTAGAGACGTTCGAATCGAGGCTATAGGCTTCATCCATTCCTCAAAATAGTCTTTTCTATATTTAGTCGTCAATGAACGGTCGGGGATCGGTAACTCATCTAAATTCGGATGTGGCCTCGAAGGTGTTAGATACATCTCTGAACCAGGAATACCCAACCCCAAGATACTATTAAACGCTTTCTTAGACTCAAGGCATTGTAATATTTCACGTAGAGCTGTAACCCCTTCGCCACGAACCACTAAATCAATATCGTTAACATTAAAATCTTCTACTTTTACTGTAGCGTGGTGTCCCCCGACTACAATAAAAATATCGGGATTAATTGCTTTTATCCTGGCAGCCATTTCCTTCACAAGGGAAAGTTGATTCGTAAATGCTGTTAAACCTACTACCTGAGGTTGGTAAGAGCGCAATGCTGCCTCGTAATCAGATTCTAAACGGGCATCAAAAATCACAACGTCATGCTTATCTTGCTTAAGCCCTGCGCCAAGATACTCTAACGCTAGGGGTTCATGCATAAAGAACGTATCCATATGCTGGGAAGCACTGGGGGGATTAATCAACATTACTTTCATTCTATTTCTCCTCTCAACATTACAACACCTTGTCCGCCGTCGACAAGTACACAGTCACCGGTCTTCAAACGCCTGGTTGCGTTGCCACAACCCACCACTGCGGGAATACCCAACTCACGAGCAACGATGGCAGCATGCGAGAGCGGCGCTCCCACATCGGTAACAATGGCACCCGCCCGAGGAAAGAGTGGTGTCCACGCGATGTCTGTTTGAAAAGTAACCAGGATCTCTCCTCTTTGAAATTGATCTCCTTCCTCTAAACTGTCTAAGCGACGAACCACGCCCTCAAATCGACCCGCTGACCCTGCGGAACCAGTTATCCGATTATCGTTCGGCTCACTGGAATCAGACCCGGAATCGGAGGTGAAGCCGACAGCAGCGTAGATGTCATGGTGTCGCTTGGGATCTGCCGCCCATCGGAACGGGTCAAAATGACCACATATAATCGCTGGATAGACGGGTAACGACGAATACCTTCTGTAGGTGTCTTTCCTGGCAGGGATAAACTTCACTGCTGCCTCATCTCCCGACAGAACATCCAACACCTCTTCGATTGTCAGGAAAAAAATGTCGTCTCCTAAACCTGTCAATTGCCCAGCGCGCAGAGCGAACTTGCGGGCCAGCCAACGATCACGCACGTATTCCGAACGAACCGCTTCGCGCAGGCGAGCCTTTGGGGCCACTTTGTTTATACGCCGTTTCATGGACCGCACCTGCCGGGGATGGCTTGTTTCAAAGCGCTTCCAGGCCATAGTAAACTCAGAGCGTTGTTTAATCAGAAGAGCTTCTACATCGATGGGCGATTTCCCGAACTGGACCAACTGCCGATCGAGCCAACCCGGCTCCTCAGCTGGACGAGGAACAGACAGTTCAAACTCATTGGGTCCCCGGTGACCATACTGCGCCAGATATTCTGTCTGGTCAATTTCTCGACGAGCCACCTTGGCTATTCCAAGCACGGGACCAAGACTTGCTAAGAGTCCTGAGTTGGCTCTGACGTCTGCACTGCCACTCAAACCCGATATGAAGAGATCCGCATCCTCCGGCCCCAGCAGTTCAATTAGCTCACGTCGCAACTTAATCGTATAGTCTGAGAACCGGGTCACACTGCCCATTACGCTCCAAACCGTATTCTGCAGGTGAGGGGAAATCTCATTGTGCCACAAGAAAATCAGTTTGGCTTTCTCACTTGTTTGATGGATCTGTCGCTGCATTCTCTCGCACCAAGCTGCATTCTCACTCAGAAACCCGGGCAATTTCCGTACCGCCCTGATCTGCCTGATGATTATTTCTCCAAAATTAAAAAGAACGACTACTTTCGACCACTTGGACAGAGGTATCAAGGGAATCTCTAAGCTCTCGGGAATCCGCGTGTATAACAAGCCTTCCAGAAACCTCATTATACCTTGTTTGTTTTTACCTAAAGCAGCTAAAACCGAAGCATAGATACTTAAGTTAAGATAGATACGACCACCAATATTGCCGGATGATTGATATCCGGGTAGCAGCTTCCACGCTTCGTATACTTGTTGCTGCACAGACCAAGTGAGAGGGGTCATCACCTCGGGGATTGCTTCCCCAAAATTAACATTCGACCATAAATAATTGCCAGTCTTACTATCGTTACACTCTCCAGTGACAAGATTATGTCCGGTCAGGGTCGTCACTGGCCGGGACTGCAACAAATATAATGTGCCGCATGCGATAGCCCATTCGATGTCCTGGGGACAGCCCATTTCCTGCTCCAGGCGGTTCCCCAGTTTTGCTAGCTGGTCAGCAAACTTTTTCAGTTCCAGAGGTCCAGCATAGCTACCCTTGCGCCAAATCCCTGTTTTCCTCCTCAGTTTGAACACATATGCTGTAACCTGACCAGACACCAGTTTCTCGCCCAACCCGTAGATAAAGTTGCCCGCCATTTCATCGCGGTTTCCGGTCACCGGGTCCACAGTAAACAAAACACCCGAAATATCGGCTTTCACCATTTGCTGAATAACCACCGCCATGTCGTGAGACTCGTTAATCCCTTTTGCTTCGCTGTAAACCCGCACTTCCTTACTATGCCGCGACTTGCGCACGGTTTGAATCGCCTTGCGAACTTCATTGTCGGTGCTAACCTCCAGCACAGTGTCAAACTGACCGGCAAAAGAAGCCATGGCTGAATCCTCGGCCAGGGCCGATGAACGGACAGCGAAGGAACTCTCACCTCCGTCCTGACGAATTTTCTTCAGGTATGCCTGGACTTGGCCCCAAGCCTCAGGTATTAGCTCGTCCTTTTCGAAGGCCATTGGCATGATTATAAAGCCCTGGGGCACTGGGTAACCTTTTTGAGAAAGGTGAGCAAGTGTTCCTGCTTTCCCACCTGCTAAATGCGTCTGTTCAAGCCTCAACTCCTTAAATAAACAAACTAGTTGTTTCACCACACCCCCTCCTTTCTAAATTGGGTTATCGTCCTGCATGTCCTCAATCAGATCCCCATCATGCTTATCCCCCAACTCTTCTTCTATGTTTAATCCTCCTCATGCTGCGTTAAATCTCGAATCAGAGTTTGTAGCGCCCAATTCATTGCTTCGGCCGTTTCTGTAGAGTTTAGCTCATACCTCTGCTTAAGGGTTGCCCAGGTCAGGGAACTGCAGAGATGGGAAATTATCGCAGTGACCTGTCTAGCGGCTCCTGCAGATAAGCGCGGGGTACTTTCCATAACCAGCTCCTGTATATTTTGATCTCGTTGGTGCCTGCTTTTCGGTTTAACATTGTTAATCAACAAAGCAATCGTGAAAGCCTGGACAAGCGTTTCCCTTGCCGCGAACTGTTCAACTGTCTTGCCGAGCATGACAGGGATGTCGTCCAACGATTGCGGGTTAAAGGGTGCACTCTGAGCCATGATTTCCGAGGCTTCTTCATAAAGAGCCTCCAAAAAAGACTCCCGCGTTGGAAAGTGACGGTATACCGTACCGTAAGAGATGCCCGTGCGGACAGCTACATCCTTCACACTAAAATCAAGGATACGACCTTCACTGATCATCTCCGCCACTGTATCTAAGATGCGCTCCCGCGTGTTTTCTTTCTGAGTACTACGCAAGGGGCTAGTGTAAGAGCGGCGCTTAGATTTTCCATCGGACATTCAATGTTCCTCCAGTTCTCGTAATAATTTAATGTAGGCTATCTATATTTAATTATGTTTATCTCTTGTTAAAATGTCAATAGGCAAAATACTAAGCCCTGGGCACGATCACTTGATCTACCCAGGGTTTATGAAAAATTTTGTATTCTTTGATATATTTTAGTCTTGTTTGTAACTTTTCAACATTTGTATCTTTTCTTCGGTGCGGGGGGTGTTCCTAAACAATCCCAGCAAATCTCCAATCTCAAAAGCAAAATCAATTAACGCTATCGGTAAAGCTGTGAGAATATTACCGTCCCTTACTATTCTGTTTTTAACAAAGGTATCCCGCGGGAATGGGTCTTGCAAAACCTTCCCTTTTTGAAAGACACTGTATGTATTCCGTTTCACATGCAAGTGGCAAGTGGGGACGGTTCTCACTTGCATGAATACCTTCAGATACGTTAAAAACTGCTTTATTCGCCATGTGCTAACGAATAGAGCAGTTGGAAGTGAGCACGAAATCTTAGTCCCTAGCTTTCATCATTTGTATTAGGTTTTAAACACGAACCGCCTTACCCCCTTTACCTCGTAGGTTCTTCATATTTTTCTTAATTTCTACCAAAATCTGGCTAGCGTTGAAAATTGAGGAGTAAGCTCCACTGAACACCCCAATCAACATCGCCAAAGCGAAGACCTTAGTCGATTCCCCACCTAGTATGTACACGGAGAACAAGGCAATCAGTACTGTAACAACCGTATTGACGGATCGCTGCATAGTCTGCCAAACGGAC
>JARLHV010000112.1 GCA_031292055.1 Desulfosporosinus sp. | reverse complement strand
CTGCCGTCTGCTTTTATAGGGGAAATTAAAAAGCGCATGCGAGGTTTTTTTCACCCTACACATGCGCTATGCTTCGTTACTTGCTGAATCCTAAACACCTAACCTCAATCAACCGGAAGCAAACCGGCTGTGAACAGAAAAGCGGTCCGCTTAACCGGTACGCGAACAGTTCTTTTCCGCTGCCTGGGTCAGGAATAGGCTGATCTCTTGCTGCGTGAAGCCGCACAGTCTGCTCCCTGCCAGACATCTCATTACACTCACTTCACCTACAGCACAGGCACCTTGCTTGTGCATAAACGGGCAGCATTGTATAATAAAAATGTCGTCGTGGACAGTCTGTTACGTGTAGGTGCTGGTTCACCTGCTCGTGCCTGGAAGTGCTCCAACACTTTCAGGTCACGGCGACTTTTTAATTTCCACCTATTCCTAATTATAGCTTTTTTGACGGGGATTGCAAGGTATGGGAGAGGGGTAGAGGGAAAAAACCGTCGTTTCCGCTTCGGATCTTTATTCATAGGGCAGATTGAAGTCAATCATGTCAACAAGTCTTTTTTTACTCTCGGACGGTTTTTCGGCGCGCCACCATATCCAGTTGGGAAAGTACGGCCCTTTCAGCACCTGATAAGCATAAATAGAGAAACACGCGTCCGTAGCCCATTACTTGTTCGACGGATTTTCTTTTATCTTCTTTTTTGCTTTTACCATTCCGTTTCATTCCTTGGCGCTCATTATGGAGTAATCTTCGGACTGATCCTTGTAGCAACTCGCGCATAAACATCAATATCTACAGCACTGTCAATTTCAAAGGAAACCATCAATCCATAGGGAACAGAACCGGTGAATTTATCATCGGCAACATTAGCGCAATTCACTTTAAGCTGAATTCCATCGCCATCGCCCCAAACAACGATCTGATTATTTTCAAAAATCTCATGCTGCAAACTTCCTCTTTTTACTGCTGTCCAATCGGCATTAATGCGTTTGTCAATCAAGTGCTTTTTGTCACCTTCTATCGTAAACCACAATTGGGCGGAGCGATAGGCCTGCCGCGCAGGCGTGATTGGACAAAAGCTCGCCATTGTCGCCGTCATACGGCGCAATGTTTTTTCGCGACTAAATTCTTCGAATGGCAGCGGTAAATCAAAAAGGTGAGCCTGCCCATCCTTTAATTCACCATAGCCCATCAAGGTGATACGATTCCTGGCGCACTCAACTGCCTTTTCAATATTCGGTTTACCATACCCAAAAAATCTGTACATATAATCCGTAGCTCTGGGAGGGTTGCCGAGAGCCATATTGAATTTCTCAAATAACTCACCCCACTCCGCACCATGCACCAACATAGCATTGATTAACAATGCAGCATAATCATGAGGCAATGATTCGCCCGCTTCGTCAAAAACATCCACTAAAGTATCGTAGCAGCGGGATGATTCATGAGATGTTAGTGCGGCAGCATTACTTGTCCCATAGGAATACATAATTTTTTCAGAGCCTCCTGCTATATTAAAGGGAGCCGCCGAAACAATGCCCGGCGCTCTTGTTAACGAGCCCCGCCAAGGCAGTTTTGTTCCGTCTAACGGATGTTGCGACAAAGTGTTTCTGCCACCATCAAAAATGATGTCAGGCTTAATGGAATTATTTAAACCGCGGCCTAGGGCGCTGATCGGACTGACCATCCCGGCTGAGCAAGGAAGAACTTGCCGCGCAAGCGGTGTGAAAGACGATTCATCTGAAAAGGCCGCGCCCACAGTTAAGGCATTGACGCTTTCTGCTGGTGCGAGCAAGCGGTGTATGCGCGCGTTGTCATTTAAATGTCTGACGATAACAACATCCCGCTCTTCCTCTGTAAGACCGGAAAAATCAGCAAAGGACATTTCAACATCGATGTCCTCTAAATGATTTCCTGCGCTGACGATAAACAGGACTCTGTATTGATAGCTTAACCAATCCAGCAGACGAGCTAAAGGACTCATCAACCTGTCAAATATTTTGCTCGGAAAACCGATAGAAAGATTGATAACCCTCACACTGGGAGCAACGCGACCTGCAAGTGGTTCAAAAAGCCTGCGTACAGCTTCATGAATTTTATCTGCAATTAATATATCTCCAGGGATTTCTTCCCAAATTCCGCCGCCCACATTAACGGATTTCATGATGGGACGAACATAAATCTTGTGGGTAACTTGATGCCGTATATTATTCAGATCCCCATGGGCAATCAGCGAAGCCATAGAGGTTCCGTGTTTTCGGGCCGGTACAGTATAATGGACAGCAAAATTGTCAGGATCGTCAACGTTCAATAAGCCGTTCAGGTAAGGATGGTTTTCTTGAGGCAATCCGTCAAATAAGGCAATAATCGGTTCATCATTAATCGTGGCAGGAAGGTTAACCTGCAGAGTGCTATCCCCAATATTATGGTCTGAAATAATCACACTTTGTCCGACAGACTGAAAAAACATGATTTGTTCGGCGGCAGCAACCGCCACCTCACGTCTGGCAATAATGTCCTCAACGATTTGCCGTGGCAGTGATGCCACTAGTGCATGATAATGAATCTCGTCAATCACACTACGACCCAATATACTACCGCCTGCTTCACGGATTAGTGCCGTTAAATTATCTTCGCGTTGCTTCTGAATTTCCTTTGATTTTCGGTAAAACAGTTCAATTTCACATTTTACTGTGCTTAATTCAGGCTCTAACTGCAAATCATCTTGCCAAGCTTCTAAAATTCCAGTTTCTTCGATACGCTCTTTATAGCCCCAGAAGTGGATATCGATCAGCTGCTTAAAAACATCCTTGAAACCTGTTTTACCTTTAGGGAAACTCATATTGGGATTTCTGGCAAATTGCGTCCATAATGATACCATTTCCTTAAGGGCGCGGTTATTGGCCAGTACACAGTATACCTTGCCGGAAAACGCGGTTTTCCTGTCATCTCTGGAACTTTTCTTTGTCTTCTTATCTTCCTTATAGACAAAAAAATCATCTGAAACAGCTATATCCGCTGACGAATCAAATATCCACTCCACATCATCACCAAGATTTTTAACAGCGGTATAAAAAGACTTCAGATCGCCTGAGACTTCAAATACAAGGGTCTTCTCCGGCTCTATTCCTGTGGGCGACTGCTGAATCAAGATTCTGTTATGATCAATTGCATCTTGAAGAGCTGCCAGTTTGGGTTCAAGACGGGTAACCTGTCTGGGATGTGAGGGAAAGCTTATTTTAGGCGCACCGCCACCTTTGATGTTCCTATTAGCACCATTGGGGCTCCCAAATAAAATTATCGGCCTTTCTGGTCTTTCGGGCATTATTCATCACCTTCTCCTCCCTGGCTTTTATCTATATTTCCTTGGACTCCTGATAAATAAAGCTTTAGTTCATTCTGAGTAATATTTTTGGCATTGCCATCCGGAGCTCTAAGAATATACCTTCGGTAAACAGACAAGGCGAATTCCTCAGCTTCAGAATAACTTTTGCCCAGGAATTTTTTTGCCAGGGTTGAGACTTCTAACCCAAAATCAAAGCCGGTACGTTTTTTAAACTGTTCAAACCACATTTCCAGCTCCCGGCGGGAAGGTTTGGGCAGAGATAAGCGCAATTGAAAACGCCTCCAAGCGGCTCTGTCCAGCAACGCATCGTGATTCGTTGCCGCAATGACGATGACATAACTTGGCAAAGCGTCAATTTGCAGCAGTAAAGAACTTACAACCCTTTTTATTTCCCCGGTTTCATGGGTATCGCCTCGCTCTTTGCCGAGAGTTTCAAACTCATCAAAGAACAAGACGCATTGCCTTGTCTT
>JARLHV010000111.1 GCA_031292055.1 Desulfosporosinus sp. | reverse complement strand
GTGTGGCTTCCTTTTTTGTAATCTACCATAGCAGCTGTCACCCCTTTAATATAGTTTAACAGACTGCTACTACTTGCTCCACGCTAGAAGCTGTCCCGACTGGAAGTCGGGGGTATTAAACCAGGCGCATTGAAAATAAAGCCGCTGAAACTATGCGTAGTGTCCGTCCTTGCAATATCACTTAGATAAACGATTCCACCTATACCTTCTACTTTCCTTTATATGGGCATAATTCTTATTGATATAAGCATATAAAGGATGGTATGATATGGATAAGAAATGTGATCATGAGGAGAGGGATAATATGCCATTGCCTCAAAAGGACGTGGAAAAAGACTTTGCAGAGTTCGTAAATAAAAACAAAGACTTAATAAATAAAATCGCCAGATCTAATACTATTCAAAATGACGCTGGCGTTACAGTTATTCCAAAAGATGATCCTTGGCGTGATGAACACGAATGGGATGAAATGTATAAGGAATTAAAGAAAAAATGATCATAGTTGACAGTGACGTCTGGTTTGCTAAATTCCCTTTTGAAGAAGACACTTCTCAATATATTTCCCGACCAGTAATAATCCTTAATTCAGCTCGTCTTGAAGTCCTAGTTATTAAGGTCACAAAAACAGCACCTCGCACTAATGATAAATATGACATTCCAATTATGTACTGGCAATATGCTAATCTCAGATTCAAGTCCACAGCCAGAGTTGCAAAGGCTATGTTATTAAGCTCTTCACAACTCGAATTCAAGATTGGAACACTTCATCCAAGTGATTTCGCCAATATCAAAGAAGCCTTTATTCAATTTATTAGTGAAAACGGTTAATTCAGAAGGAACTCTCCACTTTTGGAAGGGTTCCTTTTCTTACGTAACGTCTGCGACCCATAAGACTTACCCAGAACGGACATTACACATAACGTTCTGAGGGTTTGCGACGTCGGGTTATTACTTTCATATTCTCTCCGATGTTGCAAACCCGCTGTTATATGAAGGTCGGCGCTCCTAATGAATACCTGACTAAAACAGCTCTCTTTTCACTAGCAATATTACGTAATAACGCATATACTGTAATAACAAAACATTAAAGAGGTGATAATCATGTCAATTGACTCCCATAAAATTTTCGTTCAAAAACGAAACCTCATAAGCCTTCCCAGAGATATCCGAGAACAACTTAATATCAATGAAGGCGATGTACTCGACATTAGGATGGAGAACAATAAAATTATCATTGAACCTATGAAACTTGTTCCTTCTAGCCAAGCATACTTTTGGTCTAATAAAGTCCAAAATGATATGCTCGAAGCCAAAAACGATGTTGATTCCGGTAACGTTCGTGAGTTTAATACCGTTAATCAATTTCTTGACGGTATTAAACAATGACCCGGCGCTTTAAATCCACTCGAAAATTCGATAAGCAATTTAAACAACTTGACTTTAAGACTTCGAAACAAGCAGAAAAATCTATTGGGTTATTCATCTCCGACCCAAGCCATCCCTCACTACGATATAAAAAAATTCAAGGAACAGATAACTTCTATGAAATTAGAGTCAATAAGTCGGTACGAATCATCATCGAAGTAACAGTCGAGACAAGCGGCCAGATAAACACTCTTTACATTATAGGAACCCATGATGAAATTTTCCCAACAAAGTAGCCTCAAACAGGTTGCTTTTTTTCGTTCCTCCGACTTTCATAGAACGTTCCAAGGGTTTGCGACGTCGGGTTATTACTTTCATATTCTCTCCGATGTTGCAAACCCTCTGTTATCTGCAGTTGTCCGCTTCGAAGCACCACATTCTAATATTCACTAATCAAGCTTTTCTTGCCATAATCGTTGAATAGAACTATGCTGGGATCATAGAAATAGGACAAAGGTTGTATGAAATCCATTCAACCAGGGATTCATGCCTACACTCAATAAAATTCGATCACCAAGACAAAAGTTTGTGACTAAAAGTCTTAATTATTCAAATTCCAAAATCATTTATAACAAACCTTCGTCGTCAAAACTCAAATTCTTTTCTTCGTCATGGTATTTTTTTACATTATTACTTTTTTCCCAGTTTTCACGCCCCCCTTCTATGATGTGGTGGTAAGTTCTCCATATACTTATAGTAGGGGACATATATCGATTCTCTATCTGAAGCCTTGATGCTCAGCTTTAGCTGAACATTCACGGCTTTTTATGACGACAAGTGCTGATTGACAGAAATTGATGAGTAATTTGCAGGAAACTAAAGCAAAGTGGGAGTACGAACTTAAGTTTCGCCACTCCCACTTTTTGGAACCCATTTACATTCATATTATAACAGATCAGCAGTGCATTCTATTTCAAGCCTACATGTCCTATTCAAGGCATTTCAACTAATTTCAAGCCATACGTAACCTACCTCTGACATTTTGTACAGTACACCGTCGTTCGCTCAGCAAGACGAATTCGATCTAACGTTTGCCCACATTGGCAAGGTTCTCCGCCTCGTCCACCTACTGAAACTTAAAGAAAACTTGGCTAGCGCCAAGCCTTAGCGAAAGCGATCGCCCTAGTTGCACTTATGCCACAGAAAGTATGTAACGTAAGTTATACTTTCTGATAAGTACAAGAAATCGCAAAGCGCATCTTAATTAAAGATGTCTTTACGATTTCTCAATAAGCTCTAATACGTCTTAATTAACTTGACATCTAATTCAACCTAAGTTAGGCACATTCAAGAAAATAACTAGTCATGATGCCTTGTTATTTTCTTTCATATGCCTTAATTAGAATTCAAACTTCCCGAAATTATCCTGCAAACGCTTTAAGGCTTCTCTCAGTCGTTCCGTATTAATCGTTAGCGAAATACGGAAGTAACCTTCACCATATTCTCCATAACCGTTGCCTGGAGTAACTACCACACCAGCCTTATCTAAGATTAATTCACAGAAAGACGTCGAAGTAAACCCTTTAGGTACTTTAGGCCAAACATAGATCGTGGCCTTAGGCCTTTCCACGCTCCACCCTAAAGCCGTCAGACCCTCAATGACGATGTCTTGTCGTTCTTGATAGATTTTGCGAATTTCTTGGATGATGTCCTGATTACCTAAAAGGCCTTCTATCGAAGCCTCTTGGATGGCCTGAAAAACCCCTGAGTCAATGTTTGATTTAATGCGACCCAAGGCCTCGATAACCCTTGCATTTCCTGCCGCCCAACCAATTCTCCAACCCGTCATATTATAGGTCTTGGACATTGAATGGAACTCAATCCCGACATCCATAGCCCCAGGCACCTCGAGAAAGCTCAAAGGTTTGTAGTCCTCAAAAGCAATTTCCGAGTAAGGACCATCATGGCAAACGATAATGTCATATTTTTTAGCAAAGGCGATGACCTTTAAATAGAAGCTTTCATCCGCAATCGCCCCAGTGGGGTTGTTCGGATAATTCAAAAACATAAGTTTCGCCTTCTGAGCCACCTCTGCTGGGATCGCATCTAAATCAGGCAAAAACCCGTTTTCTTCCTTAAGGGGCATAAGATAAGGGACCCCTCCAGCTAGTAAGGTACCCACGCCATAGACCGGATAACCGGGATCGGGAATCAAGGCAATATCTCCGGGATTGATATAACAAAAAGCAATGTGAGCAATCCCTTCTTTGGAGCCAATCAGAGTGACTACTTCTTTTTTCGGATCAAGGACAATATTCGAACGCCGCTTATACCACTCCGCTACCGCTGAGCGAAATTCCAACATTCCGACATAAGAAGGATAGCGATGATTCTCTGGGTTACGTGCAGCTTCTATCAGCTTATCAATGATATGATCCGGAGTTGGGAGATCGGGATCTCCAATCCCCAAGCTGATAACATCCACGCCTTTGGCCTTGGCCTCTGCTATTTTTTCGTCAATTCGTGCAAATAAATACGGGGGCAATGCTTGAATCCGCTGTGCTTCTTCCATAAATAAAAAAATCCTCCTTATATTACCTTTTGTCTATTCAAAAACCGTCACTTAATTCGTTGTCTCCAGCCATTTACCCTTAAACACATACGTCGCGGGGCCTGTCATATAAACGTGATTATCAAGTCCCCATTCAATCAATAAATCCCCACCCGGCAGATGAACAGTCACTGATCGTTCTGTCTTGTGGTTGAGTACAGCGGCAACTACAGCAGCACAGGCACCCGTCCCGCAGGCAAGTGTTGGTCCTGCACCTCGTTCCCAAACTTTCATGGTCATCTCCCGAGGGGAATTAACTTGGATAAATTCAACATTGGTTTTACGGGGGAACAGCCGATGTTTCTCAATGGCCGGACCAACACGTTCAAAATCCAGCGCGGAAAAATCCTCCACGAAGATAACGCAGTGCGGGTTCCCCATCGAAACGGCCGTATATTGGAACGTCTCTTCTAAAACTTGGAGGGACTGTCCTACCACAGCTTCCCCTTGGCCCAAAACTGGGATGAGATCTGCCCGCAAAATAGGCTCACCCATATCCACTCGTACCCCGTGAACCTGACCGTCTTGGATAGTAAGTCTTAAGGTCAAGACGCCTGCCAGAGTTTCTACTTGCATTGGGTTATGTAAAACAATCCCTTGATCGTATACATACCGTGCAAAACAACGAATACCATTCCCACACATTTCTGGTTCAGATCCGTCAGAATTAATAATGCGCATCCGAGCATCAGCAACTTTCGAAGGCAGAATTACGACTAATCCGTCCCCTCCTATACCGAATTGCCGATGGCAGAGCTTTTGGGCCAACGTTGGATAATCCTCGTCGGTCGCAACAGAAAAATGGTCCAGGAAAACGAAATCATTCCCCAGACCATGCATTTTAACGAATTCCATCGCGTTCTCCCCCTCCTAAATCGATGTGCAATGTGCAAGGCTCGAATATCAACTATCACACGTTACCCCCTAGATAAGTTCATCTTATACTTAAGGTAAAATCCCTTATCATTAAACAAAGTTTAATTCACTCTACGCCGTTTCTCTTTAAAAGAATACTATACGGGATGAAGTGGGTCAACCATTTGAAGCAAGTATTCACGAGGAGGAGAAGAGTTATACATTATACATTTGCGAACTACTCAACCAACGGCAATCCGCTGACTAACCAATGCTAAGTCGAGGTTCGAAATTTCAATCTCGAACCTCGACCATTGAACTTCAAACCTCGCCTTTATCCTTTCACTATGGACGGTTTTTCTTGCCAACTGTTCTTGATGAGCCGTGCCAATCCGATCAGAACCGACGGTCCACCCGCTACGCATAAGATAAAAGTCCATTGCCAACTGTGCAACGGTGTGGTCTTGAAAATCGCTTGGAGAGGTGGAAGATAAATAACACTGAGTTGCATGAGCGTAGAAATCAAAACCGCGCCGACAAGATAAGGATTTGTAAAGATTCCCACTTCGAAGATCCCTCTTTCTTCAGACCGGCAATCAAAGACGTGGAACAACTGTGAAAACACCAGGGTCGTAAAGGCCATCGTTCGGGCACCTAACATATTAACTCCGATAAAAAGTCCGGCTACGAACACAAAGAGCGTTCCTAATCCGATCATAGTCCCCCGTATCCCAATTTTGCTGGCCAAACCGCGCGCAAAAATACTCTCTCCCGGAGCCCTGGGCAGACGATTCATAATGCCTGGTTCCGCACCGTCCACTCCTAAAGCCATGGCTGGCAAACCATCTGTGACGAGATTGACCCAGAGGATTTGAATTGGAAGCAGCGGGAGCGGCAAGCCCACCAGTGCCGCCAAAAACATTGTCAAGACTTCACCTAAATTACAGGAAAGTAAGTAGCGTATAAATTTCCGAATGTTGTCGTAAATTCCCCGCCCCTCTTCAACTGCAGCTACAATCGTTGCAAAGTTATCATCGCCCAAAACCATAGCTGAAGCTTCTTTGGTTACATCCGTTCCTGTTAAACCCATAGCTACCCCAATATCTGCCTCTTTGACTGCAGGAGCATCATTGACTCCGTCACCAGTCATAGCTACCACCTGATCATGTTTTTTAAAGGCACGTACGATTCTGAGTTTATCTTTCGGTGTCACGCGAGCATAGACGGATACATCCATGACCTGCTCGCTTAACTCCTGATCGGACATTCTTTCCAGCTCTTCTCCGGTTATGACTCTGCCACCCATTCCACGTAAAATCCCCAACTCATGGGCGACAGCTTCTGCGGTTAAGCGATGATCCCCCGTAATCATGACTGGTTTAATACCAGCCTGCCGACAAACACTTATCGCTTTGATAGCACTAGCTCGAGGTGGATCAATCATTCCGAGCAATCCGACAAACGTTAACCCTTGTTCAACCTGCTCATCAAGCGGCTCAGAATTTGCCAGTGGTCTCTCGGCGACGGCCAAAACTCGGAGAGCATGCCGCGCCATTTCATCATTAGCCCGCATAATATTGCGCACGCGCTCAGCGGACAAATCCACAACCCCTTGAGCCGTTAAATCTCGTCGACAAAGCCGCAGAACCATATCAGGTGCCCCTTTGACATAGGCCATTTTACCCTGTTTCGTTTGATAAACAACACTCATTCGTTTCCGGTCAGAATCAAAAGGCAACTCCCCAATTCGTTCTTGTTTGCGTTCCAAAACTTCACGCCATATCCCCGCCTTAGCTGCAGCCACTAGAATAGCTCCTTCTGTAGGATCTCCCTCAATCCCCCAGGGAGCATCATTTCCTTTAGAACGAAAAAGTCCGGCGACTTGAACCCCTTTCTTGGTCAACATAGAATTGTTGCAAAGGGCCGCAATCTTTAACCCTTCTCGGAGCGGATCCCGATCTTTCTCCGGGTCGGCGCCTTGAAACTCTCCTTTCGGATCATACCCTTCTCCGGAAACAGTAATTTTCCGCCCATCCGAATAGATCTGACGCACCGTCATTTCGTTCTGGGTCAGCGTCCCTGTCTTGTCTGAACAAATTACCGTTGCACACCCCAAGGTTTCAACGGCAGGAAGTTTTCTAATGATCGCCTGTCGCTTCACCATGCGCTGTACCCCCACCGCCAAAGCCACAGTGACAATCGCTGGCAAACCCTCGGGAATAGCTGCCACTGCCAATGACACTCCGGTGAAGAACATTTTATAGAAGTCCTCTCCCCTTAAAACTCCCGTCACCACCACCGCAGCACAAACGAGAAAACTGATCAAAACCAACCATTTCCCAAGTTCCGCCAGACGCTTTTGCAATGGGGTTTCTTCCTCTTCCACACTTTGAATCATGCCAGCGATGACACCCATCTCTGTTTCCATACCTGTCGCCACAACAACCCCAGCCCCTCGGCCATTGACGACTGAGGTCCCCATATACCCCATATTCTGACGATCGGCCATGGGTGTAAGTTCTTCCCGTAACGGTAAGATGCTTTTGCCCACAGGATGGGACTCCCCCGTCAGGGCAGACTCCTCCACTTGCACATTGACGGCTTGGATCCAACGCACATCAGCTGGTATACGATCTCCCGCTTCAAGAAGTACAATATCCCCAGGCACAACGTCTGTAGCCGGAATCCGTTGCTCAATCCCTTCTCGCAATACCCGCGCTTCAGGAGCGGTCAGGGAACGGAGAGATTCCATAGAACGCTCTGCTCGATACTCCTGAACAAAACCAAGAATGGCATTAATAATTAGAATCGCCAAAATTGTGACTGCATCCGCTATTTCGCCCAAAAGTCCGGATACGACCGTAGCTGCTAGTAAGACCAACACCATAAAATCTTTAAATTGCCCTAGGAACAGGAACACAGGATGAACCCCTTTTTTTACCGCCAAGACGTTTTTTCCAACCTCAACTAACCTCCGATGAACCTCTTTAACACTTAACCCTTTACCCGGATGAACATCCAAAGCTTTGGCCACGTCAAGCCAAGGCAACACATGCCATGCCTGTTGCCGCATGCTCTTTCTCCTCCTTTTGCTTTAAACAGTTTAAAAGGCGTTGTCCCTTTTGTAGTACATGCATATTCCCAAAGACGTTGAAAAATGCCTCGCCAGTTCAAGTGTGTTATACTAAATAGTGGCGAATTCGTCTCGCTCAATGATTTTGTTCAAGTAATGAAAGGAGTTCTCGCCTTGGCCTTAGACGGTGTGACCCTCGCCTATCTAGTTAAAGAGCTTGCTCCGCAACTCATCGGAGCACGTATTGATAAAATTCATCAACCGGAAAAGGATGAAATCCATTTTCAAGTGCGACAACAGCAGGGATCTCTGCGCCTCCTGCTTAGCACTAGTGCAACCTCCGCCCGCTTCCATCTCACCCAGGAAAACAAGAAAAACCCGACCTCCCCACCCATGTTTTGTATGATATTACGCAAACACCTCGAGGGAGGCAAAATTACCAGCCTCCACCAAAGTGAACTGGAACGGGTTATAACCTTTGACGTTCAAAATTATAACGATCGTGGCGATCTGGTCGCCCTGCAACTTCACCTGGAAATCATGGGCAAACACAGTAATCTTATCCTCGTAGACCCTATGACAAATACGATCCTGGATGGGCTTAAACGTTACTCCCACGCCTTGAGCCGTTTTCGCGAAGTATTACCCGGACGGATTTATCTCGCCCCTCCCTCTCAAGGAAAACGGCCTCCTCTAGCGGATGAAGAGCTTTGGCGACAGACCCTCTATGAAGAAAATCTCGATCACCCTGTCACGGGCGTCCTGCTCGCGCGCTTTGCCGGAATCAGCCCGGAGTTAGCCCGGGAAATCGTCATTAGAGCCGGATTGACTACAGAAATCCGCCTCGATCAGTGTGGGGAAATCGAATTTTCACGGCTTTTTCAAGCCTATCGCCGCTTAAGCGATCCCGAAGGTGTTCCTGCCCTTCAACCGTGTCTTTATTATAAATCCGCACTTCCTTCCCCTCCCACCGCGTTCACTTTTACCCCCTTTCAGCAATACCAAGAGTTACGCAGAGAAACCGTCCCCTCGTTAAATGACGCAATTCTAGGCTTTTATCAGTCGAAGTCTACCAATAATACCCTTGAATCGAAACGGGGTTCCCTGCGCAAAGTTGTTCAAGAACAGCACACTCATTTTAGCAAGAAACTCAAAATATATGATGAAGCCGCGACCAGCGCTCAGTCCGGCCTTGCGTATCAAAAGTGGGGCGAACTCCTGACCGCCAACCTCTATAATATTTCTCAAGGAGCGACCGAAGTGACGGTGGAAGATTATTATGACTCCTCACTTTCGACCATGACTATTCCCCTCAATCCCCATCTCAGTCCTATTGACAACGCCCAACGCTACTATAAGCGCTATAACAAAGCCAAAGCCACTCTGCGCCAAACTAAGCCACTCCAAGCAGCCGCACTGGAAGAAATGAAATACCTCGCTTCCTTACTGGTCAGTTTAGATCAGGCGTCTACCCTTGCAGAGCTTGATGAAATTCATGTCGAACTCATAGGTCAAGGGTATGTCACCGGAAAGCATCTAAAAAAAGATACCTTCAAACCTAAAAAAGGTCGCCTCAATGCGAAGCCGAAAGCAAAAGTAAAAGCTCCTAAGGTATCTATCCATCCACGGGTCTATCGTTCGAGTCAAGGCCGAGTTATCTTGGTCGGAAAAAACAATGCACAAAATGATTGGTTATCTTTACACAAAGGTAAACCCAACGATCTTTGGCTCCATGTCAAAGTAATTCCCGGCTCACACGTGCTGATTCCCCTTGAAGAAGGGGAAGAATTCCCGGATGACGCCACCCTTGAAGAAGCAGCCGCCCTGGCGATTTATTATAGCCAAGCTCGCGGTTCTTCTCAGGTTGCCGTGGATTACACGCATGTCAAACAGCTCAAGAAACCCAACTCGGCCAAGCCCGGAATGGTGATTTACGAACAGAACTGGACTTTGTACCTCACACCTAAACCAGAAATTCTAGAGCAGTTGCTGACCAGTGAAGAACTGTCAGAGTAAACACCGCAGAAATCAGAAGAGCAGAAATCAACAAGTGATTTCTGCTCTTCTGATTTCTGCACTTTTCGGTACCTATCACGTGATATCTGCTCTTAATAATCTGCTCTTAATCCAAATTCAGCGGATTCTACCCATTCTTCCGGTCGACTAACAAGTGTAACCAACTGATCAATTATGGCATAATGACCTTCTTCTTGTTTTATCAAATATTCAAATAACTTTTTCGATTCATCGTCTGTGGCTTCGGATAAGTATTTTTGATAAAGCGTTATACTTTCTTTTTCTTTTTCTAACGCCACTCTATACACATCCAGTTGATCAGGAAAATGTTTGATTTCACTCTTAATGACCCCGATATCACTAAATACGTTTTTAGCTTCAGCTAGCGTTTCAGTTTGTTTTAAATCATAGGGTAGCTTATTTGCTTTATTCTGTATGATTTCGGCATGCATAGCTTCGTCTTTTGCCAACATAAGCAAGACAGTACTTAAGCTATTTCCTTTATTGATTTCCGCTTGTTCAGAGTAATATTTTTCCCCTTCAAGTTCCATTTTTATGGCAAATTCTATGATGTTCATAATCTTACCTCCCCATTATTATTTACAACTACTTGAGATCAACCGAGCAAATACTATCTGATTGGTTACATTATAATATTTCTTTTTCTAAATTTCTACTAATTTAGAAAAATTACTTATTTTACTTTGTTCTAGAAAGTGCCCATACCGATACACTGCCTCCGTTCACGGGAAACGTTGCAAAGCCATCCTCTTCAATGGAAATCTGATCCTTTCTATTCTTAGTCAAATCTACCCATAGTTCTCCGGCGCGACCTTGGTCGATAAACATACGTTTTTCTCCCTCATCACCATTTGCAATGACAATGGCACAACCCGAACCCTCTATTTCTGTTACCCCTCGCCGAACCCATCCAATTGTATTGGGCAGGTCAAAATAATCGTCTTGCTCTCCATAAGCTTGATGATAGCGAGCATACAACAGAGGATCAAGAGCTTCATTTTTCCCAGCAATTGGATCTTTCCCACCAATACCAAAATAGTCACCATAAAAGATACAGGGATATCCTTCTTGACGCAGGAGAATAAGGGCATACGCACTTGGCTTAAACCAATCTTCCACCCACGATGCTAACGCCTCATGGGGTTGAGAGTCATGATTGTCAACAAAGGTAACTGCGTTTTGGGGATGGGATTTAACCAATGTATCGTCAAAAATAGTTCTGAGATCAAAATCTCTCCCAGCATGTGAGGCAGACTCTAATTTATAATGAAGAGCCACATCAAATATATCAATCTTATAATCAACTGTATCTAAAAATTTCTGACAAGCTTCTAATTCCGGATTCCAGAATTCTCCCACTATATAAAATTCATCACCACGTGCTAGTTTAAGCTGGGTTACAAATTCTCTTATAAATTCATGGCTAATATGTTTAATCGCATCGAGCCGAAATCCCTGGCACTGTAAAGTTTCAGCTAGCCATTTGCCCCATTTAATCATCTCTGCTTTTACCACAGGATGGTTATAGTGAATATTAGCAAACATTAAGTAGTCGTAGTTTCCAAATTCATCATCTACTTGATCATTCCAATTTTTATTTTCACCAATTATACGATAGCATCCTGAGCGTTTTTCTTTCGCATCATAATCTGTGCCATTAAAATGCTCGAAATTCCATTTAAAGGCAGAATATTGCTCTCCTCGACCAGGAAATGTGAATTTCGTCCAACCTTCAATATCAAATGCCTCTGAAATATCTTCCGTGCGATTTTCCGGATTCACTTCAATGACCTGAAATTTTTCGGTCTCATCGGCCCCTGCTTTATGATTCATTACTAAATCCGCATAAACAACAATCTCCTGCTCTTTGCAAGTTGCTATGGCATCGAGTAGTTCTTGTTTCGTTCCATATTTAGTACGAACAGTTCCTTTTTGATCAAATTCACCCAAATCATATAAATCATAGGCACCATATCCTGTATCATTCGCAGTTTGACCTTTAGTAACAGGGGGAATCCATACGGAATCAACACCTCGCCTTTTAAGCTCTGGTGCCAGTTTTTGCAAACGATTCCAATGACCTCCATCATTTTCCACATACCACTCAAAAAACTGCATCATCGTATGATTTCGTTTCATCTCTGTTACCCGCTTTCATATACTCCGCCAACTATTATTTTGAAAATACTCTATCCCAAAAATCCTCTAATTTTCCTTTACTTTTCTATGACAAAAAATCCTCTTAATGAAGCTAACTTCTTCACTATTTGGTTAATTCCTGCTAAGTATTAACTATTGTCGCATTATTTTAGAATTCTGAGAATTAATCTTGTGGTTCTGTTCTCTAATTAAACAAACTAGACCTCCTGAGATCCACTTTAGCTTTTAATAGTTAGATCGAAACAAGGCCAAAAGCAAAATGCTTCCAGCCTTGTCTGACTTAATATGACTAAAAATGCTATTTATCTGGCAATAAGAACAGAACATTTTGCTCCGTGAAGAACGCGCAGACTAACACTACCTAATATGGCACTAGCAATAGCCCCGTAACCATGGCTCCCCATAACAACCAAATCGATATTCTCATTTTCAATTTCTTGCAAGATAACGTTTGCTGGTTTTCCTGACAATATTTTCTTGGTTAAGGTAACATCAGTAACATCGATTCCTTCAAGAGTGGTTTGTAACACCTGTTCCCCTCTTTTTTTAGCTAAATCCTGCGAAATGACATCTCCATCCAGTAAGGTTCCATCATACATAAGCGGCGTGTACAAGACAAATAGAAGCTCAACTTCTGAGTGAAATTTCCTAGCGAGTTTCAAAGCACTTTTCAACGCTTGTCGTGAATACTCTGAAGCATCTGTGGCCACCAATATTTTCTTCAAAATAATCCCCTCCTCTTTATTCATATCCCTCTCTTGACATCCTTACATACGAATACATTCAACACTAATTAACTATATCCTTCTTTTTTTAATGATGATAATGAATTTTTTTATAGGATACTCTCCTTAAGGTCGAAAAAGAACCTCCTTCTACAACCCAAAATGCCTCAGAATCATCGGGAACAGATCAATGATACGAACATTATCCATGCTAATCGGCATTCCGGAAATGATCATTGGTACCGTCGAATCTTCTTCTTCAAGAGATCCGTGACTTCCTCCGCCAGAATGAATCGGCGCTCCAACGGCCAAATATTCATATCCTGAGGCTGCTGAAATGACCACTCGGCTTCCGCTCCGCGCCTCAAGCGCTGAAATCAGACGCGTAAACGCATCCGGGAACTTACCGAATTTTATTTTTTGATCATCCGTCACGTAGACATCAACCACGGATAAGTCTCCTTCTAAAGCCCAGCTTTGTCCGTAAACGTCTTGATAGGTGCCCAAGCGAGAAAAGAAAAGTTGCTTTTCTGTTCCGCCTTGAAGAACACAATACCTATTTTCAGAAACTTTCCAGGCAATCTGAGCATTACGAACATCTTTGCTCAAAACGCTCACAACGTCAGGTAAAATCTCATTTATGCGTTGGAGAATATAAATAAAGGCCATACGTTCATTCGGACAAATAGCAATCTCTTTATTGTTGTCCTCATTTGCCTCTTCCGTAGACTTCAACTGTTTAAACGACTTTAAGGCACAATCTATGTCAATCAGGTATTCACTGCCAAAACCGACTGTAGTCTGGGAATGGTCTCCTGTGACGATAATCATAGTTTCCTCGATAGCCTTTTCCCAAGAACCGAACTCATCAAGTACCGCAGCTACTTGGTGGTCTGCCCGTTCAATCGAAGGTCCCGTGCGTAACGGACCATATTGGTGTGAATATCTATCATTATCCGGGAAATAAACAACCATAAAATCCGGCTGTTTCCCCTCTTGAACAAGCTGAGCAGCAATTTTTCCAGAAAAAGCATCATTAAAACCAAAGCGATGAAAAATACCTCTTGGATAGCTGTTTAACCTACCTGAAAAAGGTGGATGGATGAGCTCACCTAAAGTTAATTGAGAAGGACCAGAAACCTTTTCATGATTGAGGCCAAAATGCGTCACCAAAGAGATCAAGAACGGAAGTTCCGTCGGATAACGGCGTGTCGCCCGATGCATAAAAAAGTTAACACATCCCGTACTATATCCGCCAACTTCCAGCGTTTCATACAGGGTTGGGGTTTCTGGATTGAGGTGCTCTTCGTTAAGCTTGATTAATAAGTTGCGGAGAACCTTCTCCTGACCAATTCTCAAGACACTTTGCCAGGTCGCTCCATAATCCACAATTTTTCGAATTTCCTCATTATACCAGATAAAGCCAGGAACTCCATGTCGATCAGGCCAAGTTCCAGTAATCATGGAACTCGTGGCAACTGGTGTCATGGTTGGAAAAGAGGAGACAACCCGGTCAATGTAGGTTCCGTGTTTAGCCAGAAAACGAAACGCTGGGGCGTCACCTTGCGCAAGCACCCTCTCTAAAACCACAGGATGAAGGGAGTCAATCACAAATAAGATTACCTTTTTCATGACCGACCCCCTTTCTATATTTTTCTCGCAAAATTTATTATATCAAATTAAGCTTACTATTTCACTAACTAATTGTATAATATCCTTAGAGACGCAATGTATATATACTTCTCGTATCCCAAACCTTCTCCCATAGAGCTGGCGGGATATGGTATAGTCGATAGTTCACTAAATATAAAAAGTATAACGTGAAGCTTAGAAATTATTTGTAAAATAGCTCTAATTCAAAGGTATCTCTAAGAGTTCGTTTCGATAAGTTAAGTGAAGGTAGAGCCCATTTAAGCAATTAGGAGGCGGTTTCAATGAACATTTCATCAATTTCTTCGACAACAAGCACATCTTCCTCTGGAAATGAGAGTGAAATTAAACAACTTACCAGTCAAATCACAAAACTTCAGGGGCAAATCAAAACCGAAAATCAAAGTAAGGATGATACTAAAACTAAACAGTCAAAAGTTCAATTACTAGAATCCCAGATAGAACAAATTCAAGCGCAAATCCAGCAAATTCAAGCAAAAAAAGCCAACCAAACCACAAGCAGTAAACCAACAACCCAGACAACCCAGACTACGGCCAAGCCTAGCTCAAATAATATAATCGATGTTGAAGCATAATTTGAGTTTTATTTTAGTGACACGCTCGTACGCAACGAGCGTGTTTTTGTCTGAAGAAATCAAAGTCTGCTTTTCTCTCTTTGATGTCGCAAGGCGTCATTTTAGTTTTAGGCTTTCCGGCTTCCAGGTTTAACCGCTGGGATTCCTTGAGCACAAAGCGGACATTCCTGTGCTTCATAAGCCTGGATGTTCAGCTGAATAATTGAGTTCTGTGGCAACCCAAAATCCACGGTTCCGCCTGTTCGATCAACAAGCACACCGACGCCCACTGGGACAGCCCGGAATTCTCGAACTACAGCTAAAACCTCACGCACAGAGCCTCCCGTCGTGATTACATCCTCAACGACCAACACGCGTTCCCCTGGGGAAAGGGTAAACCCTCTGCGCAAACGCATGATTCCGTTTTCCCGCTCTGTAAACAAAGCCCGCACTCCTAAAGCCTTGGCGACTTCATGCGCCACCAAAATACCTCCCATGGCAGGTCCGATGACGGTTTGGATGTTCATGTTCCGGAATGTTGCAGCTAACCCCTCTGCTAGTATGGCCGCCCGCTCTGGGTATTGTAGTACTTGCGCACACTGCATATACTGAGCACTGTGTTTGCCTGAAGTTAACAGGAAATGCCCGTCCAATAGGGCGTCGCTTTTTCTGAACAGCTCCAGATAGTCATCGGGCGTAAGCTGAGTTTTTACTATGTTCAATGATTTTTCCATTATTTATATTCCTCTCCTTTTCTTACCGTACCCAAAGTCGTTCTAAAGCTTGACGAGGGTCCTCCGCGCGAGTAATAGGCCTCCCAACCACAAGATAAGAGCTTCCGGCCGCCAAGGCTTCATGTGGGGTAAGGACCCGCGCTTGATCCTGTGCTTCACTCCAGGCCGGGCGAATCCCAGGTGTAACAATCAGAAAACCGTCTTCAGTGTTTTGGCGTATCCCACCTGCCTCCATTGCTGAAGCAACAACTCCGTCAAGTCCTGCCCGTTCCGCAAGTTTGGCAAGTGCCACAACATGCTCCTGAAGATTCCGTTGAACCCCCATTTCTTCTCGAAATTGGGCCTCCGACATACTCGTTAGAACCGTAACCCCAATCACTTTTGGCACACTTCCCAGCTTAATCCCTGCTTCATGCACAGCGTGGGCCGACCTTACCATCATGTCATACCCGCCACTACAATGGACATTGATCATGTCAACTCCCCACTGAACGAATCCATAAATGGCCCGTTCTACCGTCGTAGGAATGTCATGAAGCTTCAAGTCCAAAAAGATGGGAAATCCCATATCTTTAAGCTCTCGAATCATTGCCGGACCAGAATACGCATACAGTTCCAGCCCCACTTTAAGCCAACATTCGCTGCCTTGAAGTGCTTTCGCCAGGGCCAGCGCTTCCTCGCGCCCTGGAACATCAAGCGCCACCATAACCCGTTTGTTTAATGTCACATCCATACGCTATCCCTCCATTTTTCATTGCTCGGTTCTAAGCATTATGTGCCAATCCTACTAATTCACGTACGGAAACCATTCCCCTTTTATTGCAGTAGTCTTGAATACCCTGTAAGATCTCCAGCGGTGCCTGAGGATTAATGAAATTCCCCGTGCCGATACTTACAGCTGTCGCCCCAGCCAAGAGAAATTCCACCGCGTCCTGCCAGGTGGTGATCCCACCCATCCCGATGATCGGCAAATCGACGGCTTGCGAAACTTGCCAAACCATACGCACCGCAACGGGTCGAATGGCCGGTCCAGAAAGTCCACCGAACGTATTGGCTAACACGGGACGTTGGTGATCAATATCGATACGCATTCCCAAAAGTGTGTTAATGAGGGATAGGGCATCTGCTCCTCCACGCTGAACTGCTCGAGCCATCCCCACAATGTCCGTGACGTTGGGCGAAAGCTTAGCGATGATCGGAAGATCCGTTTCTGCTCTGACTGCTGCAATCACCTCTTCAGCGCTCTTGGGATCCGTACCAAAATGCATTCCGCCATGTTTGACATTGGGACAAGAAATATTAACTTCCAGAGCGACTAAACCTGAGTCCCGTTGCAACGCCCGTGCCATCTGTACATAATCCTCCAGCGAAAACCCAGAAATATTGGCAATCACCGCTGTCGGTAATTTTCGCACCTTGGGAAGATAGGACTTCAGGAATTCTTCTAACCCCGGATTTTCCAATCCGACCGCATTTAATAGGCCTGCCGACGTTTCCGCTAACCGAGGAACTGCATTTCCTAGCCGTGGCTCAGGGGTAAGTCCCTTCAAGGTTATGCCCCCTAAAGCTTCTACTGGGCAATAAGCAGCATACTCTTCTCCAAAACCATAGGTTCCTGAACACGTTAAAACTGGATTCCTGAGAGTTATTCCCGCCATATGCGTTGTTAGATCAACAGGACACATCCCAGACAACCTCCTCGCCCCGGAAAACCGGTCCATCCAAACATACTTTTTTATGGATCAGGGTGCCCGCTTCATCTATGAGGGTACATACACACCCTAAACAGGCTCCAACTGCGCAGCCCATACGTTCTTCCAGCGAAACCTCTACAGGAACCTGAAACTCTATGCCAAGTTTTGTCACCGCCTGCATCATCTTCGCAGGACCGCAAGTGGCGACACTAATCTGCCCACCACTTAATGGTTGTTCCTGTTTAGTTTGTCCAAACAATTGTAATAATCGCTCCTGTACCTGCTCTGTCACAAGACCCTTTTGCCCTAAACTTCCATCAAGCGTACTAAGCTGTAACGGAATCCCCAGTGCTTGCCAGAGAAAAAGTCCTGCGCTTGCCAGAAAGGACTGGTTTTCTCCCCCCCAAAATAAGCGCACGGTCAGTCCCCGGGCAAGCACACTTTGGGCCAGCGCATAAAGCGGGAAGATACCAATGCCTCCGGCGATCAGCCACAATTCCCCTTCTTCTGGCAGAGAAAAGCCTTGCCCTAAGGGCCCCATTAGGCTGAGCTGCTCTCCACACCTTGCTCGAGCTAAGATTTCAGTTCCTCGACCAGCAACTCGGTAAAGCAAGGTAATTTCGTCGCGATCCGGAGAAATTTCAGCTAAGCTGATGGGCCTTCGTAACAAGGGGTCAAAGGACGAGATCGAGGAATCCTGAACTTGGATAGCTACAAACTGTCCAGGCTGCGCAGTTTTGGCAATCGGTCCTTTTAAAACCAAGCGCCAAAGCCCCTGTTCCTCATCTCCAAAGCGTTCATTAATGACCACTTGTCCTTCTGTGAGCATCTTCCTCACTCCTTCCTAATCGTAATTCGTAGTTCGTAGTTCGTAGTTCGATATTCGTGATTCGAACCACGAATATCGAACCGCGAACATCGCTATAGCGGCAAGAGACCCGGCGAGATACTCTCCAAAACCTGGAGCAACGCCGCAGCTGTATCAAGGCTTGTGAAGCAAGGAATTCCATGTTCTACAGCCGCTCTGCGGATCGCAAACCCATCACTTTCCTGAACTCGACCATGGGTTGTTGTATTGACGACATATTGAATTTTTTGCTTACGAATTCCGTCAATAATTTCATTGGAGCCATCATGCAGCTTGGCAATCTGTTCCACTCTCAATCCCTCGTTCTTCAAATAGCGTGTCGTTCCTTCTGTCGCTAAAATACGAAACCCAATATCAGCGAATCGTCGTGCCAGAGCTACACCTTCTGCTTTATCCCGATCTGCCAAGGTCACAAACACTGAACCATATGTCGTAAACGACAGACCTGCTCCGAGCAGCGCTTTGTAGAGAGCTTTTTCATAGGTCCTATCCATCCCCATAACCTCGCCAGTGGATTTCATCTCTGGCCCTAACGACGGTTCGACCCGTTGCAGCTTGGAGAAAGAGAACACTGGCGCTTTGACAGCAACCCGCTCACCCGTTGGCCAGAGACCGTGCGGAATCTTGATCTCATCCCATTTCCTGCCTAAGATCACTTGAGTTGCCCAGTCAACGATTGGAACCCCAGTAACTTTACTTAGAAAGGGAACTGTACGGCTTGAGCGGGGGTTGACCTCCAGGACAAAGAGTTCTTGATGATAAATCACATATTGAATGTTCAGCAAGCCTTTAATTTTCAAAGATCGCGCTAACGATTCCGTCAAAGCGATGATCCGTTCTTGCATACTCAGATCCAAGGTTTGTGGTGGGTAGACCGCAATCGAATCTCCAGAATGAACCCCAGCCCGTTCCAAATGTTCCATGATCCCAGGGATAAAGACATTTGCTCCGTCGGAGATCGCATCAACCTCCACTTCTGTCCCGAGCAGATATTGATCCATCCAGATCTCCTGATCTGAGGAGGCCGCTAAGGCACGCCTGACAACAGCCTCTAATTCTTTTGCTTCGTAAACAATGTCCATAGCCCGTCCACCCAACACATACGAGGGACGAACCACCAAGGGAAACCCTATCTCTTGAGCCACACGTTGCACTTGTTCCATGTTCGTGGCTCCACCTCCACGTGGTCGTTTTGCTCCAAGTTCTTGCAGAACCCGATCAAAGGTACCCCGCTCCTCTGCCCGATCAATGTCTTCAACTGTCGTACCCAAAATCTTGTATCCACGCCTCGCCAGACCACTAGCCAAACCAATGGCCGTCTGCCCTCCGAACTGAACAACCACACCGTCGGGCTGTTCTTTATCGAGAATCGCTGAGACATCCTCCAAGGTCAAAGGTTCAAAATAAAGCCGATCGGCAGTATCGAAGTCCGTTGAGACCGTTTCAGGGTTGCTATTTATAATAATACTTTCAAATCCAGCTTTGCGCAGTGCCAAAACTGCATGCACAGAACAATAGTCAAATTCAATCCCCTGCCCAATCCGAATCGGGCCAGATCCTAAGACGACTACTTTGGGCTGTTTATGAACTTCCCCTTCATCTTCTACATCATAGCTGGAATAAAAGTAGGGTGTTGTGGCCTCAAACTCTCCGGCGCAGGTATCAACCATTTTAAAAACAGGGCGCAAACCCTGCTCAAGTCTGAAACGATAAACCTCATCTTCTGTACTTTTCCAAAGGGCCGCTATTTCCTGATCTGCGAAACCCAGCCGCTTAACACGAAGCAAGGTCTTCTTATCCCAAGGTGCTTGTTCTAGTAAAACCGCAGTTTCCACCAGACGGCGTAAGAAATTGAGAAAATAACGATTCCAGCCGGTCTTCTCAGCCAGCCACTCAACGGTCCAGCCACGCCTTAAAGCTTCTGCAAAAACGAAGAGTTGTCGATCATCCGGTTGAAGGCACGCAGTTTTGAGTTCAGCGTCGCCAAATCCCTCAAGCTCTGGTAGCCGGAGTCCATAGGCCTTTATATCCAGGGAACGGATAGCTTTAAGTAGGGCCGTTTCCAAATTCCGACCAATACCCATCACTTCTCCGGTTGCTTTCATCTGGGTTCCCAAGCGCCGATCTGCCTCCGTAAATTTGTCAAAGGGCCAGCGTGGGATTTTAACTACAACATAGTCTAAAGCCGGCTCAAAACAAGCCGAGGTTTTGCCAGTCACCGCATTTTTAATTTCGGTAAGCGCATAACCCAAGGCGATCTTGGCAGCGACCTTGGCAATCGGATATCCGGTGGCTTTAGACGCCAGGGCACTGGAACGACTTAACCGGGGATTGACCTCGATCACTACGTATTCATTCCGCGAGGGGTGCAGAGCAAACTGGACATTACATCCCCCTTCAATTCCCAGACCATTCACGATCCGCCGCGACGCACTGCGCAAGGCTTGAACCTCCCGATCGGTCAGGGTCTGACAGGGCGCTACAACGATACTATCCCCGGTATGCACTCCAACTGGGTCCATGTTCTCCATATGACAAATCGTGATGCAGTTCCCGACTCCATCGCGTAAGACTTCAAACTCAACTTCCTTCCAGCCAGCCACACTACGCTCCACCAGAATCTGACCAATAAGGCTGGCTTGCAGGCCGCTTTCGGCGATCTGCTCCAATTCTTCAGCGCAGTGCACAATCCCTCCCCCAGTTCCTCCCAAGGTAAAGGCGGGACGCACAATGAGTGGGTATCCGGTTTCCTGCGCAAACTCGAGCGCCTCTGCAACCCGAGAGACAATTATACTTTCCGGAATCGGTTCGCCAAGCTCTTGCATCAAAGCCCGAAAGCTTTCCCGGTCTTCCGCTTGATCGATACTTTTAAGCGAGGTTCCCATCAGCGTAACCTCGCAGCGCTCCAAAACCCCGCGTTTAGCAAGCTGATAAGCCAAGTTCAGGCCAGTTTGCCCCCCCATAGTGGGGATTAAGCCATCGGGTCTCTCTCGTTCAATAATTCGCTCCACAGATTCAACCGTCAAAGGTTCAATATAGACTCGGTCTGCAGTTTCTCGATCTGTCATAATAGTTGCTGGGTTGGAATTCACGAGAATGACTTCTACCCCTTCTTCACGCAGAGCACGACAAGCCTGTGTGCCCGCGTAGTCAAACTCAGCCGCCTGCCCAATGACAATGGGGCCTGATCCGATCACCAGAACCTTTTTCCACTCTTGCTTGGGCATGGTTACACTCTCCCCTTTCTTGACAAATTGCTCTCGACAATTTCCTTAAAGCGATCAAAAATTACAGCGTTTTCCTCAGGTCCTGGTGCACCCTCCGGATGAAATTGTACCGATAGGATCGGGTAGGTGTGATGCTCCATTCCTTCGACAGTTCCATCATTAAGATTACGCAACGTCACTTCAAACCCTGAATTCTCCAAAGAAACCTCTTGCACAGCATAGCCATGGTTTTGTGACGTCATGGTCGCTTTTCCCGAACGTATATCGACGACAGGATGATTTCCACCGCGATGCCCATAAGGAAGTTTATAGGTTTTTCCACCACCTGCCAGAGCCAAGAGTTGATGCCCCAGACAAATACCTAATACTGGCAGTTTGTCATACAAACTACGTACAGTAGCCACACATTCTGGTAACTCTTCAGGATCTCCAGGGCCATTGCTTAAAACGACTCCACTGGGGTGATGCTTTAAAATCTCTTCAGGTGTTGATCCAGCAGGGAACACCATGATCCTAAACCCTCGCTCCTGAAGCTGACGAATAATGTTGCGCTTAGCTCCAAAGTCAAGTACCGCCAGCAGAGGGCCTGGGCCTGGGATTTCGTATGCTTCCTTGACCGTTGATCGATAAACCCAAGCTTCGCTTTCCCGCTTGGCTTCAACGTGTCCCGAGAAATTCGCCCAGAACGTCGACCCACTCTCACGAGTACGGACCAGTACGCCGGGCAATGTCCCAAATTGACGCAGGTACCTTGTCAACGCCCGCGTATCGACTCCCATTAGCCCCTGAACACCGTGCTGTTGGCAATAATCCTCCAGGGACCCTTCGCTATGCAAACTTCCTTCACCTTGGGATAGTTCCCTGACGATCAACCCTTGAAGGCGAGTTTTATCCGCTTCATTTTCTTCATGGTGCCAGCCATAATTTCCAATTTGCGGCTGAGTCAGGACGAGAATCTGCCCGGCATAGGACAAATCTGTGACCATTTCCTGATAGCCGCTCATAGACGTATTGAAGACTACTTCCCGCTCAGTCACCAAAGTTTCACCCGTCGGCCAAGCCCCAAAGGCTTCTCCCTCAAAGATTGTCCCATCCTTGAAAACAAGATATGCCACGTTTAGCACTTCCTTCTATACCGTAGTAAATCGATCCCATTATTTAACCACCTTCAAGACTCCCGCTTCTAGGCATCATGACTTGTTATTTTCTTTCATATGCCTTATAGAACTGTTCGATTTCTTTGGACAAGTTGACCTTCTACCCACACCATGACCGGAAAACCTTGTAATGTTTTCTGCAGGAACGGGGTATTGCGCGCTTTTGAAACCAACTGTGCCGAATCAATCACCTCGGAGAAATCCGGATCAAAGAGCACCATGTCAGCTGCTGCTCCAGCCTTTAACGTTCCCCCGCTCAATCCAAAGCGTTGTGCTGGGGAGTAACTCCAGGCCTCAATCACGCGCTCCAAGGACAACCGTTTTGGTAACACTAGGTACTGCCAGATTGCACTCAGCGCAGTCTCTAAACTCGCAATGCCAAACGGAGCCTCCGCAAAGGGCCGAGCTTTTTCCGCTAAAGTGTGTGGGGCGTGATCGGTCGCGATCATATCCAACGTTCCATCACGAAGCCCTTCAATGAGTGATTCTCTGTCCCCTCGAGAACCCAAAGGCGGATTAACTTTCAGAACTGTATCGGTAAGACGTATCTCCTCATCACAAAAGATTAAATGATGGGGATTGACTTCAGCGGTAACATCCACACCCCGCGTTTTGGCTCGTCGGATCAAATCGACGCTCTCTGTCGTAGAAATATGAGCCAGATGAAGTTTTCCGCCTGTTTCCTCAGCCAGGAGCAAATCCCTGGCTACAATCACACTTTCCGCACTAGCAGGGATCCCTTTTAATCCCATCCGCGCTGAGGCCATCCCACGGCGCATTTGCCCATCTCCAGCTAAGTCCTTATCCTCGCAATGACTAATAATAGGAAGCCCCGTCAGTTTAGCATATTCTAAAGCGAGCCTCATCACTTCTGCATTCTGAATGTTTTTACCATCGTCGGAAAAAGCCGCAGCTCCACCTGCTTTCATGTCTGCCATCTCGACCAACTCGCCACCGAGCATCCCTTTAGTTACTGTTCCGATTGGCAGTACGTGGGCATAGCCTGCTCGTTCACCCTGCAAACGCACAAACTCAATCAAGGCCCGATTATCAATGACCGGTTGAGTGTTAGCCATGGCTAAAATCGTCGTAAACCCTCCGCGCACTGCGGCGCGTGAGCCGCTTAAAATATCTTCTTTGTCCTCTTGTCCCGGCTCACGCAGGTGAGTGTGAACATCAATGAGACCAGGAAAAACAAACTTTCCTTTGCCGTCAACAGTTTCTAGTGATTCACCCTGCGCTTTTGCCAAAACCTCTTCCTCAGAAAGCGAGGAAGAAATCTCCAATATTTGCCCACCTTTGACAAGAACATCGCGGGAGCCAGAAAGGTTTTGACTCGGATCAATAACCCATACATCTTTAAGCCACCACATTGCCGGACCCTCCTATCAGTAAATAAATAAGAGCCATGCGAATAGCCACACCGTTCGTAACCTGTTTTTCGATCAAAGCTTGTGCGCTATCAGCCACATCATCAGAGATTTCTACGCCCCGATTCATCGGTCCAGGGTGTAACACAATGCTCTGTTTTTCCGTTTTCTTCAAGCGCTATGTCGTCAATCCATAGAGCTGACTGTACTCGCGCAGGCTGGGAAATAGGCCACTTTTCTGCCGTTCAAGCTGGAGGCGCAAAGCCATCACAACATCCGCGCCCGGTAATGCACCGTCAAGATCATGAGTCAATTTAACGCCTAAACCCTCCATTTCCACCGGAACCAGAGTCGGCGGACCTACAAAGGTCACATTAACGCCCAGTTTCTGAAGACCCCAAGCATTACTCCGTGCAACTCTGGAATGCAAAACATCCCCAACGATCACAACTTTCTTTCCGTTCAGATCTCCCAGTTGCTCTTCCATCGTGAAAATATCCAGTAATGCTTGGGTCGGATGCTCATGCTGGCCGTCTCCCGCATTAATGACTCCTGAATCCAGAATATCCGCCAAAAAATTTGCAGACCCTGAACTGGGATGACGCAGAATCACAAGATCAGCACGCATCGCCTGAATCGTTTTGGCGGTATCATATAAACTCTCCCCTTTGCTCACACTGCTCTGAGCAACCGCGATACTGCTCGTATCGGCCCCCAATACTTTGGCGGCCATTTCGAAGGAGGTTCGAGTTCGTGTGCTTGCTTCATAAAAAAGATTAACCACTGATTTACCTTTTAACGTGGGCAACTTCTTAATCGGGCGCATCAGAATTTCTTTCATCACTTTTGCAGTATGCAGGATATGACGGATATCTTCCACGCTCATATCTTCCAACCCCAGAATGTCTTTACGCTGCCATTTCATCATAACCCTCCTTAACTTCCTTCACCCTCATTATCTCTTATAAGTGTGTGCATAATCCTAAAGATACGCTCATCCCAGTGCATAAAAAATCCTCTTCCCAAGCAGGAGAGGATTTCAAATAGGCATAACCTATATCCCACTCGCCCCTTGACTATCTCTCTGAATAGCATTTAAAGGGTAAAGTCTCAATTAATTCATAACTTCATCTCGTTCCAGTAAAAGCACGTCTTCTTCTGCATCCACTTCTTGCAACCGTACCGCCACGATTTCTCGCCGCGATGTGGGTAAATTCTTACCAACATAATCAGCCCGAATGGGTAACTCCCGATGACCACGATCAACAAGGACTGCCAATTGAATGCGCTCCGGCCTTCCTAAATCCATTGTCGCATCCAACGCAGCGCGAGCTGTCCGACCAGTATACAACACATCGTCAACTAAAATCACGGTTTTTCCTTCAATGCTTACCGGAACATCCGTTTCATGGACGACAGGGTGTATATCAATCATACTTAAGTCATCGCGATAAAGAGTGATATCCAGAATTCCAAGGGGAATTTTTACCCTTTCAAACTCCTCAATGTATTGTTGAATTCGTTCCGCTAACGGCACTCCTCGACGACGAATCCCTACCAAGACAAGTTTATCAGTCCCTTTATTCTTTTCCACAATTTCGTGCGCAATGCGAGTGATTGCCCGGCGAATCCCATCAGCATCTAAAATTTTGCTTTTTATCGTTCCTTCCAAAACTCACTAACTCCTTTCTCCCTAGGGCTAATCCTTAAGGTTTGAAGATTAGATGAAAAGGTATAAAAAGGACTGTCTGAACAGCAGACAGTCCTTTCTCGTTTCCGTCTGCCTTCCCAAGCCTCTCGGGACTTCATTAAAGGCCACAACACTCTTATTTAAGTTTACTTTACGATCGACTGAAAGTCAACGTCAGGATGAAAAAGACTCTTTTTGTGAAAAGCTACAATTATGCTAATTAATAATTAATGGTCTTTGCGAAAATCTCCGATTTCTCTATCGCATACTGCCACATGATTGATTAGCCACGCTAATAACGTACTGGCGAATTTCTGAATTAAAACTTCATTATAACCTTCATCGTTAAACCGCTTTGCAAATTCAGCCATTTCCTGTCTAAATTGATCATGAATCTCCTTATGGACTTTTATCCCCGGGTAATTAACTTCTTTTTGATAAGCTTCCTCATCTTCAAAATGAACAATAACGTAGCTTTGCATAAATGCTACGGTTTCTTTCACCTTTGCTAGTTTATCTTCCCACTTGCCTTCCCTGCGCAGTAAAAAAAGAAATTCTGAGACTCTACAAAAAAGTTCTTTATGCTGCTCATCAATCTTCTTAACCCCAATTTTATATTTATCTTTCCACATTATTATTCCAACCCCTTTTTCACTCTATAATGATTCCGCTGCTATTTTTTATAATACTATATCAATTTTTTTCTATTAAAACATAATCATATTTTTTTTACAATTATAAATATCTGAATTCGTCACTGAATATACTATCTTATTCGCTCCCTTCGACTTTAAAACAGCGTGCTTAAAACAAATAGCAGCCGACCTCTGCCGACTGCTTTCTACCTTGCCACTTTAGACATGTTTTTGGTTTTCAATATAGAGTTGTATTATCTCTTCCGAGCTATGCCCGATCGTACAGCAAAAGTAGGATCGCGTCCATAATGACGGTATTCTGCTTTTTAACTTCGGGTATTTATCTCTCAATAGTTTGCTACTTCTACCTTTAAACGCTTTAATCAATTCGTGCAAGGGTTGCCTCGGATCAAATGAGATAAACATATGAACCTGATCGGCCATTATTTCTAAGGCTTTTATTTCAACATCTTTTTCTAAGGCAACTTCGTCAAATATCTCCCTTAAATCTCTTTCAATCTCATCGACTAATACTTTCCGTCGATATTTTGGACAGAATACAATGTGATATTGATTCAAATATACGATGCCATCTTTATGTATATACTTATCGCCCATTAGATAGATCACCTCTATATAATTATATCATAGGATTGTATAGAGGTGTACTATTTTCATAAATTTATGAGGATTCCTAATGTACTCTACTAGTACCTCTAACTCTAACTCGCTAATTGAAATTCCTAGAACAAAATGATAAACTATTAGAATAGGAGGTGGCTTAAAAATGAGCGAGGAAGCAAGTAAAATGTATCAATGCCAAACGCAAAATTGTGGCTATATCTATAATTCAGAAAAAGGCTGTAAAAAAAGTAAAATACCTAAGGATGTTCCGTTTGAGGAGTTGCCGGATACTTGGAGATGTCCTTTATGTGGGGCTAGTAGAAAAATGTTTAAACCCATGTGAATAAGCCCTTCTCTAACACGATAAATAAATTCTCTAACGGAGTCCCTGTTGGCACATGCTAGTTGAGGGCTCTATTTTATTTGCCTATTATTAATTAATGATGAAAACTAACTTTGTTGGTAGAATTCATGACCGGATTATTCTTTAAATGCTCCAATTCTTTACGTAAGTCACGAAGGAGTAGAAATACCATATCCCGGCTAACACCGTGACGAATAATAATCCGTTGGACAATGATCGTTTGACGATTGCTCGGAAGTGGATAGGAGGCGATTTGCCACCCATGCATTCTTAACCGATCCGAAAGATCGTAGAGTGAAAATCCAGTTGTATTTTCATCTTTTAAGGCATAACAAACTGCTGGGATACCACCGTAACCGTCATATAATAATTCCAATGAATCTATTTTTGCGAGCTGCTTTCCCAAATAATGGGCAGTACTGGCACAGTCGTTCTGAATTGCAGTATAGCCCTCACGGCCTAAGCGCAAAAAATTATAATACTGAGCAATAATTTGACCGGCTGGCCGTGAAAAATTTAGGGCAAAAGTTGGAATTTGTCCCCCTAAATAGTCCACGTTAAAGATTAACTCCTTAGGTAAATCAGCCACAGTCCTCCAAATCACCCAACCAACGCCAAGTGGAGCCATACCATATTTATGACCTGAAGCATTAATAGATTTAACTCTAGGAATGCTAAAATCCCATATAAGGTTCCTCTGTATAAATGGTGCAATGAATGCTCCGCTAGCTCCATCAACGTGAATAGGGATATCCCAACCTGTTTCATTCTGAATTACCTCCAGGGCTTTAGCCAACTCCTGCACTGGTTCATAAATGCCTGTAAAAGTGCTACCTAATGTCGCCACGACTCCAATTGTATTCTCATCACAATAATCCTTGAGTTGATCTGACCTTATACCTAGCTGATCTGACGTTATAGGAACCTCCCTAATTTCTACATCAAAATAACGTGCAAATTTATGCCAGCATATCTGAACCGGTCCGCAAACAAAGTTGGGATTATTTGTAGACTTCCCTTGAGCTTCACGACGCTTGCGCCACTGCCATTTAAGTGCCAAACCACCCAGCATTGCTGCTTCACTGGATCCAGTCGTTGAACAGCCTATGGTGTCCTCTTTTTCGGGTGAATGCCAAAGATTGGCCAATATACTAACACATCGTCGTTCAATTTCGGCAGTTTGCGGATACTCATCCTTATCGATCATATTTTTGTCAATTGACAAATCCATGAGATCACGAACTTCGTTTTCAATGTACGTAGTACAAAATGTGGCAAGGTTTTGACGTGAATTCCCATCCATAAAAAGCTCGTCACAGACTAATTGCCGAATCACTTGAGGATCAGAAATTTTTTCAGGAAGCTCATTTTTAGGAAGCTGAATCTGAGATATTGAATTAGTATAAAGATCTTCAAACTTTACTTCAGCTCTCTTTTCATAATGATGCAATGTCATATTATATTCCACCTCTCTTCGCGATAATATTATTTTAATTATCCAATCGCTAAGACCTCGTCTATTTACCTAAATAATTACACTTTTCTTGACCCCATTTTTTCTATGCGCGACAACGGCTATCAGTTGAGTTAAGAGTCCCAAGATGCAAACTCCATACCATTCAAAATGGGCGTAGCTGTAAGAACCCAGGAAAGAACCCAGAGCTCCGCCGATAAAATACGAAACCATATAGACGGTATTTATTCTATTGCGTGCTCCATCATCGAGAGCGTGCACTCGAGCCTGATTTGAAATCTGACATGACTGAACCCCCAAATCAAGTAAAATAACGCCGATAATCAATCCCCACAATTTAAACCCAAAAGCAAAAAAACAAAGATAGGCAAGTATTACCGAGATCATACCTATTCCGACTGTAAATCTCGGACTTCTTTGGTCTGCTATCCTGCCGACAATCGGGGCTGCCGCAGCTCCTGTTACACCAACCAGCCCAAACAAACCCGCTGCATCAGCTCCCAAATGATAGTGCGAGCTCTCAAGTAAAAACACGAGCGATGTCCAGAATACGCTAAATGCAGCGAACATCAGTGCTCCGTTCAAAGATGCTTCTCTTAATACAGGAAGGCTTTTTGTCAAGCTCAGCATAGATTTAAACAATTCTTTGTATTTCATTCTTGAAGTTGGAGGACATGAAGGCAGTAATCTGCTTAAGAAAATTGCGAGGATGATCATCAAAGCAGCTGCAATTAAATACACGATTCTCCATCCCCAATATTCTCCCACCAGACCACTGAAGGTACGAGATACTAATATGCCTATTAACAGGCCACTCATAACTGTACCAATGATCTTCCCCCTCTCTCTTGGATCAGCCAGCTGCGCGGCGAAGGGAACAAGGAGCTGAGGTACCACAGAAGTAAAACCTACAGCAAAAGCAGCAATTGAAATCACAGTTATACTGAACGAGGAAAACATGAGCATTAGTGAACAAGCTGAACAAAGCAACATGATAATAATCAGAAATCGTTTTTCCTTAATGTCCGCTAGAGGTAATATAATCAGCATGCCCAGAGCGTATCCGATCTGCGTAAGCATAGCCACAAAACCTACGCTAACTTGAGTCACATGAAAGCTATTAGCTATTTCAACAAGCAAGGGCTGAATATAATATATATTGGCCACAGTGATGCCGCTAGCTACAGCCATTACTAAAACCAAGAAATTACTTAATTTAAAATCCTTTTGTTTAACTTCGTCACTTTCCAAAAGCAATCTCCAAACCCCTTCACAATAACATTGGTGAATAAACAATTCAGTACTCTGTTGTACTAGCGATTATGATTATATATGCCCTTTCCTTTTCTATATTTTTACTGTTAAAATTTGATATCATCTCGCTTAAACTGATAATACCACTTCGGGTTAACTCTAAGTCAAGTTCTTATTGTCAATAATTTTATTCAACCTGTCTTTCGAGTTGCTAAAGAAAAAATGCACTACAGATCATCGACCCATAGTACACTTTTTTTACGTTATCAGTAAAGTAGAGCTTCTAAATTAATGCGCAATAACCGTTAAAGTTTTGTCTGTTTGAGCTATATCTCCAACAGAAGGTAGCAAAGTATACACAGAATTTGGCATAATACCAGTAATCTGATAATTGAGTACACTGCCAGTCTTAACTAGAATATTAGCCAAAGCTGCTCCGGTAGTGTTTGTTCCTGTATATACTCTAAGTGACGTCACGGTTGCATCCGTAGTCGCACTCAAGAAGCCAGAGGTAATCGTTGCACTATCAATCAAATTCGTTGCACTATCAATTAAATTTGCTTGCACAGTAATTGTACTGGTAGCGAACATACTGCCATCTTGAGTCGTCGCCGTAATCACCGCGGTTCCGGCACTTACCGGAGTTACTACTCCATTCGCGACCGTTGCTACTGTCTCATCACTCGAGGTCCAAGTAACTGCTTGGTTGGTCGCATTGGCAGGGGCAACTGTTGCGACGAGTGTGCCCGTCGCTCCACCTGCTGTCAACGCTAAGGCTGTTTGATCAAGGTTTACTCCTGTTACGGCAACCTTAGCTGGCGCGACTGTCACCGTACTGGTAGCGAGCTTACTGCCATCTTGAGTCGTCGCCGTAATTACCGCGGTTCCGGCACTTACCGGAGTTACTACTCCATTTGCGACCGTTGCTACTGTCGCATCACTTGAGGTCCAAAAAACTGTTTGGTTGGTCGCATTGGCAGGGGCAACTGTTGCAACTAATCTGCCTGTCGTTCCACCTGCTGTCAACGCTAAAGCTGTTTGATCGAGGCTAACTCCCGTTACGGCTACAGTAGCTGGCGCGACCGTCACCGTACTGGTAGCGAGCTTACTGCCATCTTGAGTCGTCGCCGTAATTACCGCTGTTCCGGCATTTTCCGGAGTTACTACTCCATTCGCAACCGTTGCTACTGTCGCATCACTTGAGGTCCAAGTCACTGCTTGGTTGGTCGCATTGGCAGGGGCAACTGTTGCAACGAGTGTGCCCGTCGCTCCACCTGCTGTCAACGCTAAGGTCGTTTGATCAAGGCTTACTCCTGTTACAGCTACCTTAGCTGGCGCAACTGTCACCGTACTAGTAGCGAGCTTACTGCCATCTTGAGTCGTCACCGTAATCACCGCGGTCCCGGCACTTACCGGAGTCACTACTCCATTTACGACCGTCGCTATCGTCGCATCACTTGAAGTCCAAGTAACTGCTCGATTGGTCGCATTAGCAGGGGCAACTGTTGCAACGAGTGTGCCCGTCGCTCCACCTGCTGTCAACGCTAAGGTCGTTTGATCAAGGTTTACTCCTGTTACTACTACCTTAGCCGCCGCTACTGTTACCGTACTAGTAGCAAGCTTACTGCCATCTTGAGTCGTCACCGTAATCACCGCGGTTCCGGCACTTACCGGAGTCACGACTCCATTTACGACCGTCGCTATCGTCGCATCACTTGAAGTCCAAGTAACTGCTCGATTGGTCGCATTAGCAGGGGCAACTGTTGCAACGAGTGTGCCC
>JARLHV010000110.1 GCA_031292055.1 Desulfosporosinus sp. | reverse complement strand
TTCAACTTCATTGAAGAAGATGATTCGCTCATTGTTTCTTTGAAACTCTTGCGAGTTTCTCTCATTGGCTGTCCTTGTTGTTTAGTTTTCAAAGATCAGGTTTTTCTTATTCAATCATTGTGCGTCCGTAAGGCGCTCAGTTATAATACCATTTTCATCGTGTTCTGTCAAGCATTATTTTCTTCCATCGTTCTCAAAATCTGCTGCTGGGAGAAGCGACATTTGTTATATTACCACTTTCTTTAGTAAAGGTCAATACCATTTTAACTTGACCTTAGGTTATTCCGCATCCCTTGCTCGTGCAGGATAAAATAAAATCAAAATAAAACTCAATATCGCTAAAACAAATAAACCCCCAAAGACATATTGAAGTGAACTTGCCAACCCTGACGTCATTATTTTTAATACCCCTTGAGGAAGCGCACCCCTCTTAACTGGATCAAGTAGAGCATTGATGACATCTACATTCAACGTCTCCCCACTTACACCCTTTAAATAACTAATTAAGCTTATATTTAAAATTCCTCCTAAAATAGCGGCTCCCATTGCATTTCCCAAAATGTTCATAAACATATTGGTAGCTGTTGCTACTCCACGCATTTTCCACTCCACGCTATTTTGTATCCCCACGATAAATACGGTTCTAGCTAGTCCCATTCCAAAACCAAGCAGTAATGAACCCACTCCGGCCCAGAGCCATCCTCTTTCCGGCGTAAGTGTTGGAAAAAATGCCGATCCGATCAGAATCCATATCCCGCCAATAACCACAATGCGTCTAAAGCCATATTTATACATGACCTTCCCCGCCAAAGTTGCCGCAATTAACCACCCTATCGACATGAAGGAAAGTGCGAACCCGGCAATAATAGGGGACTTATCCATCACACCTTGAATATAGGTTGGCAAAAACGAGGAAACACCAATAAGTACTACCCCCGTCGTCAACGTTGCCAAATTAGCAACTATAAGCAAAGAATCCCTCCAAATTTCCAAGGGCATGATAGGCTCAGCAGCACGTTTTTCCTGTAAGATGAACAAATAAGTCCCCACCGAAAATACTCCCAGTAAAAGAAGCACTGGTGCCGATGTCCAAGCCCACACTGTTCCAGCCTGAATAAAGACGACCATCACTGCACTGATCGAGATGAAAATAAGTGCCGATCCGATGTAATCAATTTCGTGCTCCCGTTTATGTACCACCTCTCCAAGAAAAAACCAGATCCCAGCCACAGAAAGCATCCCAATCGGAATGTTCACCCAGAATATCCAAGCCCATCGGACATATTGTACAAAAAATGCCCCCAGCGCTGGTCCAATAATGGAAGAAACCCCCCAGACACTAGAGATATAACCTTGAACACGGGCACGTTCTGTCTTGCTGAAAATATCCCCTACAATTGTGGTAGCAGTAGGCTGGACTGCTCCTGCCCCAATTCCCTGAACTAAGCGAAAAAAGATAAGCGTATTCATACTATGGGCAAAGCCACAAAGCACAGAACCGAGAAGAAAAACGGCCATTCCAAACGTAAATACAGGTTTTCGACCATATAAATCTGCCAATTTACCATAAATGGGGATTGTCACTGCTTGAGCCAAAAGAAATGCCGAAAACACCCAACTAAACAAGGAGAACCCGCCAAGATCTGCCACAATGCTCGGTATTGCAGTTGCCACGATCGTTCCTTCTATGGCGGCCATAAACATCGCCAACATAATGCTGGCCAAAACAACTCTGCGGTTTGTTTTGATAGGTATACCTCGACTATCTTTGACCTTCTTAACCTTAACCATTGAAACCTACCTTCTCCTCATTCTGTATGAAGTATACTCTTTAAAACGTCCCCGATCTGATTTTCACTTCTCTCTCTTAACGTTTCAATCGCACTTAATTCTCTCCCCCAGCCTTATGTTTCTCTAAAACAGCCCGAATGGTAAACCATTCCACATCGTCTGAGAGCAGGTCCTTAATCGGTCGTAATTTCTCTCGACCCACTTGGCGAACTGCCTCCAAAATAAGTGTTTCTTGTTCAATAGGAATAAAGTTATCCCAAGGGACGGCTTGTCCATCAAGGCTACAACGAACAAGATGGTCTTGTACCGTAAGAAGAGTAACGTTCCTAACTTGCGCAATGTCTGCTAAGGAGTATCCCTCTTGGTAAAGTAGATATGTGTGCTGATGACTTGGTATTTTATTAGCAGGATTTTGAGTTGTATTAAGCACTGGTTCTGGTCGCGTGCCAGCTGACGAAAGAAGTTTCTTTCCTATGGATTTGACAACTTCATTCTCCTCTATATAGCTCTGGATTTCCGCCAAAAACTCGTCACCATATTTCTCTAACTTTCGCTCCCCAACTCCACTAATGCGAATCATCGCCATGTGATCTGCAGGAAATACCTGAGCCATTTCTCTCAAGGTGCTATCTGCAAAGATCATATACGGCGGAAGGTTTTCTCGCAGGGCGATTTTTCTACGAAGTGCCCGCAGTCGATCAAACAGATTAACCTCAACTACTACTTCACGAGAAGGCTGCTGCGACACTTTTTGTGTGACTTTCTTCTCCCCTTTAATAACCAAAACAGCATTAGGTTGGAGTTTCACAACTGGGTATTCTCCAGTTGATAATTGCAAATAGCCCTCAGCTATTAAAAAGTTGATGCGGTCTTTGATCTCCTGCAACGGAACTTCGTGCATAATTCCATGTGTGGAAAGTTCATCAAAACGAAGCTCAAGAATCTTTGCTTTGCGTGATCCTTTTAACACCTCAGCCACCATACCGATGCCAAAACGTTCGCGCATCCGATAAATACAAGAGAATATCTTTTGAGCCTCTACGGTGATATCTACCATTTCGCGCTCATCATTACAATTACTACAGTTATCACATTTTTCTTGAACGTTTTCTTCCCCAAAATACTCCAGAATGGTCTTGCGCAAACATCTAGGCGTGTGACAATAATCTACCATCCCCTGAAGTTTCTTCAGTTCATTCATTTTTCGCTCTGGTTGAAAAATGGTTTGTTCAATCAGATATCTTTGCAACACTACATCTTGAGGGGAAAACAGCAAAAAGCACTCCCCTGGTTCCCCATCCCGCCCGGCACGCCCTGCCTCTTGGTAATAGGCCTCCATATTTCTCGGCATATTATAATGAATCACGTAGCGAACGTTGGATTTGTCAATTCCCATCCCAAAGGCATTCGTGGCCACCATGACTGTTCTTTCATCAAAGAGAAAATCCTCTTGGCTCTTTTGGCGATCCGCGTCATTCATTCCCGCATGGTATTTTCCTGTCTTTATGCCATTCTTAGTTAAGAATACTTGGAGATTATCCACTTCTTTACGTGTCCCTGCATAAATGATCCCGGACTGGTCAGCATGCAATTGAGCATATTCTAAAACAAAGGACTTTTTGTTTTCTCCACGAAGTGAAGAAAACATAAGATTCGGACGATCAAATCCCGTCACAAATACATTTGGTTTGTTTAACTCCAACAACTGAACAATATCTACCTGAACCTCCTCAGTTGCCGTCGCTGTGAAAGCCCCAATCAACGGCTTCTGGGAAAATGATTTGAGAAAAGGTCCAAGTTGAAGGTAACTCGGGCGAAAATCATGTCCCCACTGAGAAACACAATGGGCTTCATCAATCGCCAGAAAGACGACATGCAGAGAGTCCAAAAGGGCACGGAAACCTTCCGACTCCAATCGTTCAGGCGCAACGTACAAAAGCTTAAATTCTCCGCGTGCAGCCCGTTCAATCCGGGACCTCACTTCTTTTAAAGATAATGAACTGTTAATAAAAGTTGCCGGAACTCCGTATTGTTGCAGCGCATCTACCTGATCTTTCATCAAAGAAATTAAAGGTGAGATAACAAGTGTCGTTCCATCAAACAACAATGCTGGAATTTGATAAGCGAGAGATTTTCCTGCTCCTGTCGGCATAATGGCTAATGTATCCTTACCCTGGAGTAAGCTTTCTATCACCTTTTGCTGGCCATCACGGAATTGGGTATACCCGAAATACCTTTGCAGTACCTCCAAGGCTTTTTCAATCATAATTACGAACATCTCCTTAAGTTAAGTAAACTCATCAATCCATTTTCATTATAACAAAAAAAACCCGGTTAAGCTTAAGCTAACACGGTTTTATCTGTTTCAGAAAGGATCAATTATTATTTCAAGGGGTTAGTATGATCAACTTACATACTTTCCTTTTAAAAAATAGATTGACATCTATTAAAACTCTGTAGCATAATATGACAAACTCAATAATTCTAATAGAGTCGCTTTGATATAAAAAGTAGTTCAGGAGTGCTCTCTTAAACTACTTTTTATATTTCATATCAATTCATTGCAATCGGAGGATAATAGAATGGCGGAGAAAACATTACCTTTTACCAAGGAACAGTTGGAGACAATAATCGAGCAATATGGTTCACCTTTTCATATTTACGATGAAATGGCAATCCGGCAAAATGCCCGTAAATTAATAGAAGTCTTCAGTTGGGCCCCCGAGTTCAAAGAGTACTTTGCGGTCAAAGCTACACCAAACCCCTATATCCTTAAAGTCTTGCGCGAGGAAGGATTTGGAGCGGATTGCAGCTCAATGGCAGAGCTTATTTTAGCAGAAAAGGCACGAATTTTTGACGAAAATATTATGTTTTCTTCAAATAACACCCCTGCTCATGAATACAAAAAAGCTAAAGAATTAGGTGCGATCATTAATCTAGACGACCTAACTCATATCGATTATTTAGAAAAGCATATTGGTATGCCTAAGATCATCTCGTTTCGCTATAATCCGGGTCGTTTACGCGATGGGGGAAATGCGATTATTGGTAAACCACACGATGCCAAGTATGGTTTAACAAAAGAGCAACTTTTCGAAGCCTATCTAACCGCTAAAGAAAAGGGAGCAGAACGCTTCGGAATCCATACGATGATTATATCCAACGAACTTGATGCCAAGTATTTTATTGAGACAGCTTGTATGATGTTTAATCTTGTCGGGGAGATTTACGAGAAGTTAGGGATTAGAATTGAATTTGTTAATCTTGGCGGAGGTATAGGTATTCCTTATCGGCCAGAGCAAGAACAAGTTAGTCTGGAGACTGTAAGTAGAGGGATAAAAAACGCTTACGACAAATTGATTGTGGCTAAGGGGTTGGCCCCTGTAAAGATCGCCATGGAGAGCGGACGGATGATCTTGGGTCCCTATGGTTATTTAGTAACAAAGGTATTGCATAAGAAAGAAATCTATAAAAATTATGTAGGTGTCGATGCCTGTATGGCTGATTTGATGCGTCCTGGTCTCTATGGCGCTTATCACCACATCACTGTGATGGGGAAAGAAGATTGGCCGTGTGATTACCTTTATGATGTAACGGGTGGGTTGTGTGAGAATAACGATAAATTTGCGATAGATAGAGCGTTACCCAGAATGGATATTGGTGATATCGCCGTCATCCACGATACTGGAGCACATGGTCATGCCATGGGCTTCAACTACAATGGCAAATTGCGCTCAGCAGAGTTACTTCTCAAGCCAAATGGCCAAGTCGAGCTAATCCGGCGCGCAGAAACTCTTGAAGACCTTTTTGCCACCTTGGATTTTTCTGGTTTAGATGACTAGATTCACAGCCAAATTCACAATCAATTTTACCAAGCCCTGAACTTAGTAAAGACCTCTAATTTTTAGTTAGAGGTCTTTACGCTTGTACTAAATCATTCTAAGAAATTTAAATATAGACATCTTGTGTTCTGTAAAATACACAGTCTAGCTTTCTAAAGTTCCTTAGAGTTCCATGTCAATATTGGCAGCTCCAAACTTCCTGATTTCTCAGCTAAGTAAACGTCTACAAAATCTACGTTTACCTTACGAAACCGAACTAAGACACGTTGCATTAGAACCCCTAGCGTGATCCCTGTCTGGATGAGTATGCGTTAGCATACGAAGACAGCACCGCAGGGATCACCTTTTAGATTTGCAAGATACGCAGAATTCTGCATATCTACGACGAATTTTGCCAAGGCTCTCTTTTTTATGTCAGGAGCAGCTTTTTTTGTTTCCTAGCTGCTTGCTTCTCAAAGAAATCTCTTTATAGCACGTACTATACGTGTTATAATTAATTTATTTATTTAAGTGAGGAGGTAAAACGGATGAAATTCCGGGAACTTGAAAAAATACTCAAAGATGATGGCTGGCAATACGTGGACACAAATGATTCGCACCACCATTACAAACATCTAACAAAACCCGGGGAAGTTACGCTACCATTTCACAACACCGACTTAAAAGCCAAAACAGCAAACTCTATCTTAAAGCAAGCGGGGTTGAAATAGTCCCCCCTTGCTAAGGAATTTAATAAACTAAATATAATAATTTGGAAGGAGAATATCATATGAAACTGATTTACCCAGCTTGCTTCTACCCCTGTGAAGAAGGCGGTTATACAGTAGTGTTTCCCGATTTACCAGGATGCGTAACCGAGGGAGACACCTTAGCTGAAGCCATAGAAATGGCAATTGACGCCTCTTCAGGTTGGCTATTAACTTCAGTAGTAGAAGCTAACCAATTACCCAAAGCCTCAAATATTAAAAACGTGATCCCCGATGAATATGAGAATGGCTTTGTTAGCCTCATCAGTGCTGATTTAGATGAATACTCTCAAAAGCACGGAAATAAAGCTATCAAGAAAACTCTAACGATCCCCGCATGGTTAAACACTATTGCAGAGGTGAACAACGTCAATTTCTCACAAGTTTTACAAAATGCCTTAAAAGATCAACTGGGCATTAACGGTTAACGAAATATAGTGAATCAGCAGCCGATTAAGGCTGCTGATTCACTATATTTCGGCTTTGCGTCCGATAAAAGTGGTTACGGAAAGCACCAGCAGTCTATAAGAGGACGCTGGTGCTATTTACATAACATGCTAATTTCACTTCGTAATCTGCCATTTATCATAATGCACGAACCTGCTAGTCACCCAATTTCAGCTTGTCTTCATAATAAGTTTTTTTGACATTTCCGGCCTTTTCCTTAGCCCAATTTTCTAGCCCCATTCTCTTAATAAGGCACAAGTTGAACACTTTAGTATTGTGCGGCCTCTGGGTTGCTTGGTCTGCGTAAGGATGCAAGTAGTCACAGGGAAAATCGGCGCAATCGCAGCACAGGCTGATCCCCTTTTCTTGGGTACATTTATAAACGTAACAAGGCTTGTTTCTGCCAATGACGGCGATTACTCCAGCTTCGTTACGGCAGCCTTGACATACGGCTTCCTCTATCGGAATATTAAGCCGAGCGGCGACCATCTCCTGTAGTTTTTCATCGGTGTTTGCCAGATATATGGGGCAATTAAAGCAGTCCAATCCGCAGGGTGCCGTCATGTTTTGATAATCCATACATACACACCTCCTTTATTCTTCGTATAACTTTCGTCATTAATAAATAACTTCCTTTATTTCACTGCTTGAGTCCGATAAAAAAGACTATGTAAAGTTGGCCAAAACCCATCTCCTCATTTTCGGCCAAAATTCCCCTTGAGCATTGATTTGGCTGTTTTTACTTTCTTCTATTTGGGCATTCAAACCGTGTTTTTAATCAAAAGTATAAAGTTCGATTTTCTCTCGTTCACGCCGATTTACTATGATATCTATTTAAGCTTTCCAGCTACGATCCTTGACTGGTGGACAAAAGATATAAGTTTTTATCCTGGTCGATAACTATTTCAGTCGGGTTAAAGATACTAAAAGCTCCAACCCTTTATTTTTATGGGGAAGGACTATTAACATGTATTCTCTGAGCATTAAGCACCCTCGTCACGGGAACGGATATCTGGGGATTCAGCTTCAAACATGATGGACTTGAAGAGCCAAGAAGGCTCTTCTGTATCCGGGCATGATCTGTATAATTCCAATGGATCAAGATCTAAGCAGTCACTTGGACTATAATTTTCGTTAATGTCCCAGGCTAACGTTTTGTTCAAAACTTTACAGGTTTTAATAAATACCTTCTTATCTTTTAGCTGCTTAAATACTCCTTGTTCAACTAAATCGCTGGCATCAAATAACTTCACACGTCCATCATCGAAATATATGTATACTTTATAATCGTCTGTTGGGATCACATGAATCACTTCCGGATAATATTCCATAACCACTCCTCCTTAAATTAAGGGTGAAAATGCGGAGGGACATGATCATTCCAATTCATTGTTATTTTAATTCCATAGAACAAGCTGATTTCAGGCATCATGTTCACAACTCCTACAACTCTGATCTAACCATATAATACCATTAATCTGCTTGGAGATAAAGCTAACATTTCCCAGAATAGAAGAGCAGTTTACCACTTATGTTTAAGTTGCTCATCTATTTCTTAGTCGCGGAATCCAATGTGGTAACGGGTGCTAATTACCTGTCAATGACCTACTTGGCCTACCAGAGGTCAGAGGTCGGAAGCCAGAAGTCTTAACTTCCGTGTTCGAGATACGAAAGGCACGAAACTCTCCAGTGGAGAGTTTCGCCGAGCCACCCACCCCAAAGAAACACTTCGTGGCGAAGGTGAGCCTTTCGCCACACTGCGACTTTTAACGCATACTCCTGCAGTGTGGATCGAGCGGGTGGAACCCCGGGGAGAGGACTCTGCTCTAACTCGAGGCAACACAAAAAGACTATCTCATTACCTGAGATAGTCTTTTGCTTGTTTACCTGGCGATGACCTACTTTGCCAGGGGCTTGCGCCCCAAGTATCATCGGCCCTGGAGGTCTTAACTT
>JARLHV010000109.1 GCA_031292055.1 Desulfosporosinus sp. | reverse complement strand
TTTTCTAGTGACAAAGGAAAGATCACAATAAGCCGGAGATGGGGCAGATTTTTACGAACCAAACCGAGCGATTCAATAATTTCCTTTTTAGCATAGACCCCCGCCTGCCCGTCCACCAAGGCAAGGTCTGCACTGCTTTGCATTCGTCCGGAGAAGTCAGCAAATTGGGAGAGTGCGTAATCCCATTCAACGACGTTGTGCCCTGCACCCTCTAAAATTCCTTTAAGTTGTTCTACATAATCTTCTTCATAGACGAGATGAATAAGCACAAGCTTTCATCCTTTCCACAATCAGTGAGATATTGCGCTACCAGCCGCACTCTTAATACTCAGCGCAATCTCAGGCATGTAATAAATAAGCACTACCACAATTAAACTTATCAGTATCCCTGTAACACCAGCCATGATCACTTTTTTCCCGAAGAAGATTCCTAAAAACAGAATAAAGACTGATCCACCCACTCCCCATACGAACAAAGGGATACTTCCTTTCTGAAGCAGAGCAAAGCTTTTATCCCCAAAACTTACCGCTTTATCCCCCATAGCGTTTAAATCAAGTGGTTTGATGGATCGCATTCCGTTGTCATTGCCAATGAGACCTGCAAATGGGCTTGAAGAGGTTGTGGGCGCATTCGAAGCAGGAGTGGTTGTTGATGGATTGTCGTTGGTTGAACTCGCTGAAGTTGTTTGCGTTACTGACGAAGATGGCTGGGTTACAGTTGTCGGTGACGTAGATACACCTGACGCATAAGCGTTGGGAGCAAAAACGAGAAAGAAACACATTGCCAACAGGTGAATAATCCGTTTGTAATTAATAGCAATTCAACTCCTTTTTTTGAACTAAGCATTAACCAATAGAGATTCAACTTAACACCCGTTAATTTGCAACCTTAACCTCCGAACTTTTCCCATCGTCAAACTGCACCTTCAGCGTATCCCCTTTTTGCAAGTCCTTAAACTCTGGATGATACACCCAGGCTTCCTGCGCCCACATCCTTCCATCCCCATTAGTACGATCTATCTTCTGTGTCTCGCCTGTTCGTTCATCAACAACCGTTATTTCTTGCGGGTTGGCAAAATCCTCACCACTTTGCCCATACGCTTGCCATGTTGTCCCGTCCTGCTCTGCTGCAAGAATCGTCCTGGGTTGTCCTGTTGTGGCTGGAACAAGAGCCGCATAGGCTTGAGTCGATTGGAGTTGTGTAAAGATGCTCATAACAGCCGGTGCGTAGGAAGGGTTATATGTCCTACCATTTGAAGCTGTACCGCCGTTGTACGCATACAACGCCTGAGAAAAATCATTGTATTGACCAAGGGCTTGTCCTAGAATAGTGGCTCCAGCTTGAATATTTAGTGGCACGTTAAACGGATTATTGGTAAGTCCGTACTTCGCCCAGTTCACAGAATTGATCTGGCAGAGTCCTGCGTCTGTGGTTCCGTCGGTGTTTTGGTTATTAACGGCTTGCCAGTTACCACCGGATTCATGCGCGATCAACGCTAGAAAGAGCGGCTGAGGGATTTCCGTGTGCTGAGTTAAAACCTGCTGAACCTCATCGGCATATGCCAGCGCATAGGCTGGATACGTTGCAAAGTTTTGACCACCCTGTAAGCCGACATTGAACTGATATTCCGGGTCATAAGTCATGGCAAGCTGTTCAACAACATCAAAGGTAGCTTCATCCGTGATTGCCCGTTTATCTTTCAGGTATTGCTTTAACGGCGCATAGTAATCTGTAGGTGGAGTCACTTTTTGAACCACCTCACGGGTCACAGTCAAGCTACTCCCGTTAGCACCTGGAGTAGTCGTGGTCTGCCATTTGTAGGTGAACCCAAAGTGCCCTTCAAACGTATCGGCGGCTGTGACAAGAGAAACGTGTTGTACATCCGTGCTTGTGGAAGTTGTCTTATTTCCCTTTGAGTCCATGGAGACTATGACCGTCACGGTCGTGACAGTTGAGTCTTTCCATGTAAACTTAGGCCGCAAGGCATAAAACACCTCTTGTGGATGTGGGACAACATTTTGCTTACATTCCCACACTGCTTCATCATTAACAACGCGATCCACCGCTGCTAGGGCCGACCAAGGGAATTTATAGGCCATGACCTGACTTTGCTGTTCCTGGATTAACCCTGCATCCCATGTATTGGCGATAGTCTTATAGTCCTCCAACAAATGCGCATCGGCTGTAGGAACACCGTTTGTGCTTTCTGTAATGCCAAGAAACGCCTCCACTTGAGTTGTAGCACTTGTAACGGTTTGCATCGCTTGCTGAGGGATACTGAACAAAATCACGTAGGCGGTATAGGCCATGAAAAGGACCAGTACAACTGGTCCCCACATTGGAGCTGTTAGTTTCAGAATATGAAGGATAACCGTCTTCAACTTTTTCTTAGCCATTTTTTTGATAAATCTCCCGGCATATTGAGCAAGTTTAGAACCGTTAGATTGAGGATTTACCATCTAGGCATGCCCCCTCCCAGTTGAATAAGAGACATCACCTCCTGAAGTTCCTGAGCCATTGCCAGTCCTTCCAGCCGCATAGTTTTTCAACTCACCATAGGAGCGCATTTTAACCCGTGCTAAGGCTACATCCGCTTCATATTCACTAAACTAATCCTTTAAATTCGTATAGTGAATTTTAGAGGGCTGTGCTTCCAGGCTATCGGCACCAAAATAAGTCTTAGCATGATTATATTTAGCTTGAGCCATTTCCATTTGCGGGCGTAGTTGCTCCATGCTCCGATTAGCATTGTTCAACATAACATTGTTTCCCTTGAAGTAACTTGGAGCTGAGAATACTTCACCTTTACCGACTGCAGACGATACCTTGTTGACGGCAGACTGTAAGCCCCATCCCGCACTTGCCAAAGCTCCACCTTTTTGCATGGACCCTGCCATGATGTTTTGTCCAACATCTTTGAAACTTCCACCTGAAGTAAAGGTTTGCGCAATCCCTTTGGCGTGTCCGCCTGCACCAGCGAGTAAGGACCCTCCTTTTCCGCCTAAATAAGAACCAGTCCCGAGAGCAACTGCGGCTCCAACACCAGCGTTCCCACCCATTGCACTCGACATAACAGCACCAGTCATAGCTGCTGTTGCTCCTAAAGCAAATTTACCCGTTGTTTGGACACCTTTGTTGCCTATAATCGAACTTGCACCATTCAACGTTGCTTGAGCCCCCCTTCCCAATGTAGAGGTAGCTCCAGTAAGGGGGATACTTCCACTTGAAGATCCGCCTGAGCCGCTCCTAAAATTCTCCATCATGCCACTTCGGGTATCCCCACCAAAACTAGTATTTTTACTGGCTGGGTTTTTCATAATCATTCTTCCCATAGCCGCCATAGAAGCAATCCCAGTCAGAGCTCCCATGCCCCCTATTACACGACTGCCTCCACCTTGGAGCCCTAACAATTCACGGATTAATCCAGCAATCGTTGGTAGGCCTGCAAAATAGGTAAGCATCAACCAAAAGGATACTCCTGCTGACATGGTTCCGGGCATTACTAACGTTAGAAAAAAAGCCCCTAATGCCAGGGCGTGGGCTAGTTGCAAGATAACATTTGCCACAAATTCCTTAAACCACATGGGTAATGAGTGACGAAAATTCGGAAAGATCGACAAGGTGGCAGCCAAGGGGAAAATTGCGATGAGTAACCCAAGCGTAATCATGCGCATAGTGTACTGATAGTTCAAGGCTAAGACCATCATGGCAGCCATGATCAATAATACCGCCATCCCTATTGACCCCATTTGCGTGGCTTGATTAAACCCTTGTTGACCTGGACCCCAAATCATGTCCATGAAAAAAGCGGGTTTTACCCCCGCCTGTAGCATATAAGCCCATATGAGCATGACTAAAAAATTGCTCAATTGAATAATCGCTGTCCAAATATAAACACCAAATCGAACGGTCATGATGGCTACGATAAAAGCTTGAGCATATTCCTTTATCTTTCCTCTCCCCTGTACAGTACCAGAATTAAGCATGTGCACAATCGCCATTATTAGCAACATAAGAATCAAGGGAAACCTAATCAACCCCTGAAACGCCGAATAAAGGACGGTAACTGCATTAAAATAGGGTTCAGGAAAAATCCCCAAGACAAGATTGCCCATTGCAGAGGATCCGAGCCCGCCCGCTAAAAAGGTATCGGACTTATTAGTTCGTGGGTCCTGGTTAAAGACCAAAAGCACGGGGTCTGACAGGTTAAACATACCCATAGCCCATTTAACAAAACTGACCAGAATTCCAGCGATAAACGACTCACCATAGCCGGGCTTGTTCGCATTGTAATAGGCTTGAGTTTGTTGATTATTCAAGAGAGAGTTGTTCCCACTTTTGCTGTTTAACTGATTATTACTTACACCTACTTGATTGGTAGTATCGGCATAAACCACAGAGGACACCGTAAAGGCCAAAAAAACGGCCAACAAAAGAATGGCAAGCCAACGTTTTCGCTGACGCATAGGACTATGCCCCCTCTTGTCTTTGCATTTCTAAGGCAGAATCGCGATTCAGTTTTTCCTTGAGCAGTTCTTTTCGCTCATAAAAGGCGGGATCATTCGGGTCCGTGGTAAACATCATGTGCTCGTAATTCGAGGCTTTGGTAAACACGATGTCCGACTCATCTTCAATGCGGAGGATAACCTCTCCCCTCTTGGCATTTAGTAAAAAGTCTGCCTCTCCCTCGGACAAGCGCAGCTCGTCCTGAATCATTTCAATATCAATTGATTCCTGCTTGCCAATAATCTTGATGGGCGAATTTTTGACAGCTGCAACCCCAGCATTGGAACGTCTGAGGACTTCCAAACCTTGGGTGACTGCGCATACCCCTGTGTTCGTCGAACGATACTCACGATAGGCTGTTTCAGCAAACGGACCGCCCACATCCTCATCATCAAAGATGTTCTGCGCTTCTTCAATCATGATGATCTTTTCTTGGCTCACGTTAGATTTAGTAAAGTTTTCATTCAACCAAATGGCTACGGCGGCAAGACCAATCGGTCGCATAATGTCTTTATCTAACCGATTAAGCGCAAATCCATAACCTGGATACCCTTTCAATTCCACTGTACTTTGTCCATCAAAGATTGAATACGACGGACTCGAACCATATTGTGTGAAAGGTTTAAAAATTTCAGCTGCATAGCGCACTTCCTCAATGTCACTGGCGGCCATACGTTGATACAGTCCGCCGAGGTCAGGCATGAGCCTCTTAACGCGGGTAGAGATCGTTTCACTGGATATATCTTTTTGGTAGATACTTTTATGATCTTTCGTTATTCCGGCCGCTTCATATTGTTTGCGGATCGCCTCCCCGATGAACACTTTGACCCGGCCAGTTAGAAAAGTACGGTCGTAAGTGCCAATCATTTTAAAAACTAACGCTTGCACATTGTTTGATACGCCCTCAATATCAATAAAACGAGTTCCGTCAGTGTCCTCTGTAACTTCTACATCATACGGATTAATGCGGTTAGGAGAATGTTCGTTAAATTCAAGATAGGGAAGACCACTCAACAGGAAAAAGTCTTTGTGCTCACCTTTCCAATCCAGCGAGGCAACAACTCTGCCTATGTGCATACTCCGGTGCATGATGATTTGTGTTGTGTAGGTTTTTCCGGCACCAGACCGTCCCAAGATAACCATGTGCTGATTCGGAAGCGATGGATGCCACTGATCAAAAAACACCGGTCGTCCTAGCCCATCAATACCAAGAATAACACCCATTCTGTGACTGATTCCCCCTTGGGCAAAAGGGAAAAGATCGGCTAGATTCGAGGATTCTAAGGTAATAAAATGCTCTTTGGGAATCCCTTGCGGTGCGGCAATAGGAAGGATGGATTGCAATGCCTCCAACTGTTTACCATCGGCTGGTCTGAGATAGATAGATTTGCCTGCAAACCGTTTAACTAAGGCATTACAGTACATTTTGAAGCTCTTGAGTTCTGTTCCACTGGCAATGACCTGAATGGATGTTTTAAACGAGCGTTCAATCTCCATGCGCAATTTCTTTTGGCGAGTTTTTATGTCCATAATCTCATCCCGAATGGCATCGACCTTGGAAGGATCGCCTTCCATCGCCATATCGGATAACAACCCCCTGAGTCTGCGGCTCAGTTCTTGAAGTTCAATATCAGTTGAGGCCGGACGAACGTGGATTGCAATGTCGGTATCCCCATCCCCGAAGTTTCCACGCGAGAGATCATCCAGCATACCTCCCCAAGTGTTACCGCTGAAGATTTCAGCAAAATACGAACGATAATATCGCTTAAAAGTGGACGTTCCCCCGATCTCTAGCAGATATTCGCCGACCACTGCACCGTCTGACAGGTCGTTTGGTAAAAGTTCTTTGACCACAGAAGGGGCAACAAAGTCTATGGCTTCTGGCTTACCGTCATAAATGCCAGGTTGGGCTTTTCTTCCGTCGGATCGTTTGATGTGTGTGTCGCCCGTGTCGAGCTCGCTATCAGAATGAGTATTCCTCAAAATCGAAATTCTCGGTTTAGACGGTTTTTGGTCCGGAACCCAGGCCAGGTCGCCACGTGTGCTTTTCTGATCATGGTTGATTTTTGGTTTAAATGACATACTTTCCTCCTTTTTCTATCGGTAGGATTAAGTTGTTATGACCCGCAGTAGGAGTAGAATTACTAGGTGAAGCGGGTAGAACGCATAAAAGAAATACTTATTCCGACAAATAGTAAACTTGTGCTTATGAAACCAAAGGGACAATAGAACGCCCAGTAGTTTGAGGACATCGGCCTTAGCCCTAGCCCTATTGGGTCTAACGGACATTTGTGCAATAGTTTGGCTTCTCACACCAGGCCATTCCTACGTATATGAATCGCTTGCATCGCTAAGTTGAACCGTGCTTCATCCCAAGTACGAAGACCATATGCAAGATTTATTTGTCCAGAGCTTTGAAAAAGGCTTTGTGCTAGTTCCAGAAGCAGCCTGTATCCACTAGACCAGTCTTGACCAAAAATACTTCGCCAATCTATGCCGTCTTGTCCTACAAACTCAGCCCCTTTTCGGCGCAGTTCCTCATCGGCAGTTAAGACATAAAACGCAGCTAGGTATTCCTTATCCCGAGCCTTCTCTAGCCTTTGAAGCAAATACTGGAACTCCTCTGCATGTTTATTATCTAAAAAATACACTCTATATCTCCCCTTCCTCCAACTCTTGCCTCAAAACTTTCGCAGTTAAGCTATCATGAAACGGTGTGAAACATTGGGCCGAACTTGCCTCATCAGGGCTGGAAAAACTGGCATAATCCTTTTGCAGGATTTTATGTGAAAGCCCATAAACCTGCCCTTTGTTTAAACGAAAGCATTGCATCCCCATTTGATCGGCGTACCCCTTAGCAATGTTCGAGGCTTCCATTAGCACCATGCGAGCTAAATTTTTGCGTTCTCCCTGAGCAAGACGTTGCTTACCTGTGTATTTCCCAATGAGTTCATCAAGTTTAGGGTTTCCGGTGGCGATCCCTGAATCAATGGAATCCGAGTCAGGATCGTAGTGAAAGATGACGTAACCGTGGTAATCCCGTGAATTTCGATTGTCATCCATACCTTCGATAAACCGAGCGACT
>JARLHV010000108.1 GCA_031292055.1 Desulfosporosinus sp. | reverse complement strand
GCTAGTTCGCTGTCTACGCTTAGAAACACGGATCACCCCGCACCTCTCAAGACTCGCTATAGAATGGTTGGCTAGACCTTTTCTAGTGGGATTCCCACCCACTATATGATGTGCCCTTAGCTTGGCGCTCGGTCAGACCCCGATGGCGTCCCGAATTACTTGCACGAACAACTAATATACCAATAGTCACCATCGTAATTGCACTTCCGATTGAAAACGCTACTACTAAGCCCAATCCTAGCGTAATCTTACCAGCTGCGACTGCTGCAAGAAGGATGGCTAATGCACTTGGGCAGGGAATAAGTCCGGTGAAAAATCCTGTCAGGAATAATCTTCGGAAAGTGGATGAGTCGTTTGAAGGCTGTATCCCATGATCATGGCCACATTGACAATGACCGTGATTATGATGTGATTTTATGTTTGTTTTTTGGGGCGGGCAGATTCTTTGAGTAATAATATTTAATCCTATATAGATAACGATAGTCCCAGACGCTAACTGGAACCAACTGGAAAGATTTTGTGTAAAAAATATTTTAATGGTTGTTGAAGCCGAAAAAGCCAATAGCACGATTGAAAGTGTGTGAGCTATGGCAGCAATAATTCCCAACATCACTGCGTCTTTAATCTTCGCACCCGAAGAAATGAGGTAAGCTGACATTAATCCTTTTCCATGTCCTGGTTCTAAAGAATGAAGTGCCCCCAAGCCCATAGCTGCCGGAAGAGTATACATAAAAATCATGATTCCATCCTCCTTGTCCGAATTCACTTATACCTATGCTCTGTGAGGGTGGCTCAGAACTTCCAACTTAAAAACTTAGATTAGATATGTACCCCTAATATTAACTCAAAAAAAATCCCTATCATATGAGGGATTCCTCGAACCTTCAGAACCGTTCATTATATTTGACGGAATATTAACCAAGGTTCCTTCTGTATATCCGATATGCCAAACCTTTTTCTTCGAACAGGCAGAATACCAGATACGAAATTTAGGAGCAACTGTTGGCTCCCGAACAAAAATGCTTCGGTAAATGTAACCATTGTCCCATTGATCACCGGCACCGGGTTGAATTAATGTCCCAAAAGTGGCATGCTGAGCTCCTTCGGTTTTGACATTGGTGCGTTGCAGTCTCTATCCAAGACACCCCAATCCCTCAACACACCATTCATAAAGCCGCCGGGGGACTGCGTTATTGGGAGCGTTTCCAATCCCTACCGTTGACATGACAGCGCCACTATGAAAACAATGAGTCGTTTTACCTTTAGTATTTTTCAAGCATTCTGAACAGCTTTTCTTATTGCTCCCGAAGAATTTTGTTCCATCTATAGCGGCCACCATATATCCGTCAATGGTTCCGTTTTTAAAAGCCTTATTATCAACTGCCGTTTTTACTATGTGTTGATTGATTTGTTTTAGTCCGTCGATATCCATGACTTTAAGTGTATCTCTGATAGCATCTGCGGCAGCTTTGCTCCTCGGGGAAATAGTTGATTAAACTCATGATTCTTGATCATAAAATTCAGTTCATTAAAACTCTTCATCCTGAGCAAGAAACCAAAAAGCACAGGCATAATCACCTGAGCTGTGCTATAGGTAGGGTTAATTCTTCCGTCAGACAGTTTATTCAAACCACGATCAACATGGTAGACATTTTTCATATATTTTACTAATTTTGCAAAGTAGTTTTGTCTCATTTTGCCCTCTCTTCCCTTCTGATTTTAGCAGAAAGAAATGTCTGGCAAAAGCATTAAAAAACTCCGAATTTGATACACTTTTGAAATTGCTAAAAATACAAGCGAAATCAATTGTTTGACTGTTGTAGAGGCTAAAGTGCTGGGCAGAACGTATAGGAGTAAATCCGCAAACTAAAATTATGTTAAGCACCAGTGTTTATCAAAAAGAACGCTGGTGCTATCAAATTAGATGCTTTCGCTTGTCTGAAACTCGAAAGTACTCTTATATGATATTTATAAGTTTAAGCACAATAATTACTGCTACAAGAGTAGCTAAAATAATATACAATATTGGATTAGCATGATTAACGGTTATACCAATACCCCATCTTTTTTGAACAAACAGCGCCTTATCCTCCTTGTTGAAATAAAAGACTCCAAACTTCCAATACTTTTTATCTGCTCTATCAATACTCATTTTGTAGGTCCTCCCTCTATAATTTATAGCGTCTCGTCATTCCCCGACGCAATTGGGGCAATTACGTTTGCCGATGTTTTACTTACTTTCTATTCTTTAACAATTTTTCGATAAGCAAAATACGAATATACTATCGGGACAATTACAATTACTACAACAATAACTATGAACCCGATGCCGTATAAATTTGTTCCCGTAAAAGCTAGTAATATATTGATAATACCTCCTAATACCCATATAGGAGCAGCCAGTCGGTGGGTTTTCCTCCATACTTCCTCATTAGCTAAAGTCCAAGGAGTCCTTATCCCTACAAAATAAGTGTACTTAAATCGACCTATCACATTTCCAATTAGAATAAAGAGCAAGGAAACCATAATTTGACTAAAGATTGGTACGTTAACGCTAACCCCTGAGGCATTGAGAAGAGTCATTACTTCCATTCCAAGAGAAAATATAATAATCAAATATTTCAACAATTGGTAAGTTGACTTAAAATCAGTATAGTTCTTTCTTTTGGGATCTATATAAGGAATTACAAGATACATTAAATACGTTGCAAAATTTATCGCTGGCAGTCCAAACGCACCAAACAATTTACTCCCATACCCATTTACTTCTCCGTTCACGCCCCAATGGATAGGGACTTTGTCTGGCAGCGAGGGATAGAAATAGGCACCCAGTACGAATCCCAGGAAAATCATAATAATTATCAGCCAATCTTGCTTCAAAATACTACTTATCTTTTGCATCTTCTTGTCCTCCCTCGTTAATGTGTGTTGCATTAAAAAACCACTTAACTACCTCCTGGAATACTGTCGTGTTCAACGAATAATAGATATATTGACCTTTACGCTCATCAGATACCAACAAAGCTTGTTTCAATGCATTAAGATGGTGGGAGATACTTGGCTTAGTCATGTCAAAATGTTCAGCGATTTCCCCAGCCGTCAAATCTTGCTCTTTCAGTAATAAAATAATTTTTCGTCTTGTTGGATCTGCGAGTGCTTTAAACGGTAGATTAAGCATTTAAACGACATTCCTCCTATCGCCATTCACCAGGGGTTGCAACAAATACATTTCGACTATTAGCTATTTAGATAATAATTTAAGCATCTAACTTGATTATACTTCTTTTTCGGCTAAAAGCAATAGCCAGCACAGCTAAATGACCACTATCGCAGATTCACCTCATATATCCAGTTGTACAGAGACAAACCCCTGTGCCCGATAACGAACACGTACTAAACCGCTGTGCGGTGGCTCTTTTAAGCTTGAATCCACCATGATTTATAAACTTATGATATCATCTTTTCTTCAGAAAACTAGTAATTGAGAAAGGACGATTTTTTATGTTTCAGAACCTCTAAAACTCTTTCCTCTTATCTTTAAAAGATGATCTTCGAAATGGAACTTCGAGGCTATGCTCCACATACCCAGAATCATTATCTCTGCCATGTAAAGCTTCTCGAAAGGAATACTAGTAAGTCTGCCCCCCAAAATCACCCCCGAAGAGCTAAAACAATATCTTCATGACCATATTAAATCCGGAATTGGCTATAGTAGATCAATATCTCTTGCATCACGATTAATTTTTTTCTTTTAGTCAACGCCTACCTTCACACCTCGTGACGTGAGCTCATCATAAAGTTTATGAACTCCTGGATAATTTATAATATAGTAGCTTCCCTCACTTTCCAAGACAATCATCTCACTTGTTTGCAAATATGAGAAAACCACTGCGTTCTTTCCGTTCTTCAAGGTAAACGACCCTGTGGTTATCCCCGGTATTGCTATCCCATTTGCTTTTGATTCAGATGCCCATTGACTAGAGGCAGACACCAAAGCCATCCTAGTTAATTTCAAGTTAATAGATACATTGGAAGGAGGGGCTTTAAGTAATAATTCATCGCTTTTTAATTGCCATCCCGAACCTATTTCCCACCCGACAAGAAACATGGGGACAGCTAGAAGTATCAGAAAAACGATAATACTTCTAGGAAACATTGGCGTACCTCTATCACGGTAAGCCCTTTTTCCCGCGTTAATTATTGCCAGTATGATGATTATAGTAGCAACAATTAACATTGTATTCAGAGGAAAGAAACATGCTTTGAGAACATCAATTATACTAAGATGATAGCTCATTATTTCTACATCCATTCTTCAGAATTTACCACGTGTTGCCGTAAAGCCCCTAGCTTCAGCGATGGGGATATAAGGCAAATCTAAGGTCGCTATGGTATAATTAATACGTCAAGAAAAAGACGTTAAAACGGATAACAGATGAAAATCTGTGATAGTTGGTAACAG
>JARLHV010000107.1 GCA_031292055.1 Desulfosporosinus sp. | reverse complement strand
GCGCCACTCTGCCGCCAAGATACGGTTTCTCTTCAACCAGATAGACCTCGTGTCCTGCCTCGGAAGCTTCCACTGCGGCAGTAAGTCCGCTTATTCCTCCTCCAACCACTAGGATACTCTTATATGCCATCCTTTTACCTCCCTTATATGCCAATAGACTCTCGGCTTGCGCCGAGCCAGTTGGGACAAGAGATACCTTGAACCAACCTAATAGCAATCTTCTTACTTTGTCGTAAGAAGACATTTGCTTTCATCGACCGGTAATCCCTGAATAAGGTAATTTATAAGTTTATATTCCAGTAGAACCACTAACAAACTCTACTAGAACCGAAGATAACTATAGTTTTAGACAGAAACACTGACTAAAACAAACAACAGACCAATAATTTCACATAATAAGCAAATAGATCGTTTCTCCTTCTTCAAAGGCATGATCTATTTTAATTTAATCACAGTATTTAATCAGAATAGTACAAAATATACTTCATTAAGATTAGCACTAAGGTCATAATAAGTCAACATATGCACAATCAATATATCATATAGTAAATTTATTTTATACTCGCTTAGATTGTCTTTCTTAGGTCTCTATCACATGAATTCTGTAATTTTCGCTTCAGCTACCCTTTCTCAATGGGGAAAAAGCACAATAATTGGAAGGGTTGTCCATTAAATAGGTAGAAGCTAGTCTCTTTAGTGACTAGTTCTGCCTGGTAGGTTTAACTTAATGCAGAGGTTGCTCGCTGCGCCAGACTTCTGAGCATTGTTTAAAATTTTACCGACATCAGCCATATAAATTTCAAATTAAGCAATGAAAAATCTATTTTCACCGCCAAACCTTTTCACGTCATGTTGATCATATTATAACATAACAGTCACAGCTAAAAAATAGGTTCCTTTTGGGAAAGACGGCATCGCGAACCAATTCCCAGTGTGATACTATCCGTTCCATGCATATATTCATAGAGATAGGCAGGATTAAATCCTGCCTATCTCTAATAAAACCTAAGTTACTATTTACTAGCTTGCCAGAGACCGTGAACTGTACAATATTCTCTAACCTCTACCACGTCGCCTGAATTGACCAAGAATGAAGCCTCAGGTGCTTGGTTTGGAGCAAGTTCAGCTCTAAGAACTTGATCCTTTGTTAAGACTTCGATAAATCGGATAAAATGTTTCTCTTCCATCGGGTGTGCAACACTACCCACTTTGACTTTTATCCCGCCATCAACTGACTCAACAACTGGAACATGTTTTTCTAGACTGGCATCTTTACTACCTGCCACCAATAGGTCCATCGGTTTATTACAACAGACCAAGGCAGTTGCCCCCGTATTGACAACCTCAACAACATTTCCACAGATACTACAAACATATAGTTCTCTTAAGTTTGTCTTTGCCATTAATCTAATCCCCCATTTCTTTTTGGTTTTCCTTTTCCCATTGCTTATTATTCTCCATAATTATCAAATTTCCTCTTAAAAATATTACTTTTTTATAATTAAAATTGAATCATTTTAGCATACCCCACATTTATAGAAGAAATTGATATTCCGACACAGCTATAAAAGTGGTGAAAACAGACGCGCGCTTGATTCTTTAATCCGGTTCTTCAATGGACGCGTCTTATACTCTGTCAGCAGTATTTCCTTACTTTCAGCTAGATCCTGATCAAAATCCCGTTCTAACCGTTGTGCAAATCGACAATTATAAATGAAGGCACTAATTTCAAAATTTAAACTGAAGCTCCGAATATCAAAGTTAGTCGATCCCACTACTCCAATTTTACCGTCGAGAATAAGGATTTTGGCGTGGAGGATCCCTTTTTGGTATTGATAAATTCGAACGCCTGATTCTAGTAATTCCTCAACATAAGAAAGTGATGCCCAATAGGTAATCTTGTGATCCGGTACGCCCTGAAGGATAATTTTAACGTCTAAACCGCTGAGTGCAGCAGTTTTCAAGGCCATGACAGACCCTTCATCAGGAATAAAATAAGGTGTCTCAATATAAATTGTCTTCTCGGCACTAGTTAAGGCCACAAAAAAAATTTGCAACATGGATCCCCAATCCGAATCAGGGCCAGTAGCTGCAATTTGAGTCATTTGACTTCCATAATGCTGTGCTTCCGGATAATATAATGGATCATTAATCGACTGATGCGTTACACCATTCCAGTCATTCAGAAAGACTGTTTGCAGAAAATTAACAGAATCGCCCTCTAACTTAAGAAAAGTATCTCGCCAAAACCCAATTTTAAGATTGCGAGATAAGTATTCATCTCCTACATTTAATCCACCGAGAAAGCCAACCCGCCCATCGACCACAACAATTTTACGATGATTGCGTAGGTTAAGTCGTCTCGATAGGAAGGGAAACCGGACAGGGTAGAACCCTTCAGCTTCTACGCCCACTTTCTTCAACTCTCTAAAACGTTTCCTTAGGGATCGGTTTACCAACCCATCGACGAGGACGCGTATCTTCACTCCATCAGATGCTTTACAAATCAAGAGATTAAGAATATCCTGACCAATCGCATCGTTATGAAAAATAAAGAATTCAAGATGAATGTGATCCTTAGCGTCTTCTAGTGCACTAAAAAGAGCTTTAAACGTCTCTGGTCCGTTGGTTAACACTTCAGAACGATTATTGAGGGTTAACGGTGCCGAAGCATCGTTAAGTAAGAGCTGGGCCAATTTCTTATTCATCGGTATTGTTTCTATCTGGTCAATATCCTCTGCCCTCGGCCTTACCTGCTGATCCCTCAAAATTTCCTCGGTTTGCTCATGTCTCTCTTGTTTGTGGCGAGAAAGTTGGTGCTTCCGGACAACCCGTCCAAACAGCACATAAAACAGAGCACCTAAAACTGGCAGAGCGCCAAGAATTACGAGCCAGATTATCGTTTTTGTAGGATCTCTATTCTCTAAAAAAATAATGGAACCCAAGAAAAGAAGCTGCATAAAGATAATTGAGATAATGATTCCTAAAAGTATGAAAATGGTATCGACCTCCTCTAGAAAACGTCTTGAACAATGCGTTGTAAGTCGCTGGCAGAACGGCATCGATAAACTTTAGAACAATAATTTCGATATTCTTTCATCATATTATCCCGCTCATTCCATTCTTGAACCTCTAAGGGATTTAGCCAAAAAACATTACGTACTTTTTCAGAAATTTGTGCTAAATATTCTGTTTGTGGGGGGCGATAGTTGTTTTTTCCATCGCCTAATATAACAAGAGTCGCACGTGTTGACACTTCTCGGAGTCTGTTCTCAGCCAGTTCCCTAAACACCGCTCCATAATCTGAAAACCCAGAACTCACTTTATCTCCCCAGCTTTTAATCTCCTGTTTTACACCACTAAGATCATCATCACATACAAACTCCGAAACATCCCAGACAGAATCGATAAAGAAGAACACCCGTATCTTTCGAAAACGAGCTCTTAGACACGTCACCAGATAGATTAAAAATTCAACGAATGCGGCCATAGAATTTGAGACATCACATAATACCACTAATTCCGACGCGCGAGGAATTCTTTGACGATAATTAAGATGAAAAATCAAGCCTCCCCATTGAACGCTTTGCTGAACAATCCGGGAGATGTCTATTGTCCCTCGCCGACTATTTTTCCACCGCGATCCTGGCCGCATTGCCAATTTGCGCGCCCATTTCCGAATACTTGACTTTACAAGTTCTTTTTCTCTGTCTGTTAACGTGCTCAAAGATTTTAACAACCAATGCTGCCGCACGAGAGGTTCCCAACTATTCTCGTTGCCAACTTGAACTGTCAATAACCGCTGCCGAATTTCACGAACAAGAAAGGCCCGACTATCCTGATGTTCGTACCAAGTTTCTTCTGAAAGCTCACCACGTTGATCGGCTAAATCATAGGCATTGATCCAAGTATAATAGTCCATTTCCGATAAAATTGTCTTAACCACATCTTCAAATTCTACACCACTAGAGGTTAATTCCTCAAGCCGGGCAAAAGGAATTAAGTTTGAAACCTGTGAAGCTTCCAATATATTTCCTTTTACTGTAAGACTAACCCCCCCAGTTCCATGTCCTAAGCCTTGTCCCCCAGTCCCCGAACTGTCTTGAGCTTCTTCTAGGACAGAATTTATTGTCCCGTCCTCCGAATATTCCTGAAGACTCGACTCTGGATATTCTAAAAGGATTCCCCAAACAGCCTCAAATATTTCAGTATCTTGAGGGCGGTGAATGAAAATCGATTTTATTATCTGTTTCTCCGCTAAATCAGGAAAGCGCGCTAAACAGGTTTGAACATCCAATATATCTTGGGAGGAAATTGATACGGAAACCTGTCTCAATGCATGAACCAACCCAATAAACTTCCATCCATCCATAGTCTCCACCCCTTACTTTAGCGAGGCTTGAGTCTAGAAACCTTTTTCTGTCAGGGCAACAACCCTTAACTTAGATTTATTCTCAAAAGCGATGTTGAGCCTCCGTCTCCCACTTTCTAAGACGTTCCTCCAACTTGGCTATGTCCTTTGGATATTTCAATAACACACTGAGTGTCCCCATAAGTTCACCATAGTTCAATTCCACTTTTTGAAGTGCCTTCAATGCCCGAGCAAAATCAAGTGTTTCAGATACACTGGGGAGCTTCTGTAAAGGCAGCTTTCTTACCCTGGCAACGAATCCACAAACATCTTGTGTTAAGCGCTCGGAAAGCTCGGGAGCTTGTGACCTAAGGATTGTAATCTCCCGTTCTAAAGAAGGATAAGTCAAATAGATATGTATGCAACGCCGCCTTAAGGCATCACTAAAATCACGAGTATTATTACTAGTTAAAATCACAACGGGTTTTGTCTTTGCAGAGATAGTTCCCAGTTCAGGAATAGTGACCTGAAATTCTGCAAGTAGCTCTAAGAGAAAGCTCTCAAACTCCTCGTCACTTTTATCCAGTTCATCAATCAACAAAAGTACTGGTTCTGGAGAAAGGATTGATTCCAACAGAGGTCGAGAGAGCAAAAACTCCTTGGAGAACAGATCAACTTTAATTTTATCCCAATTTTCCGTCTTGGCAAGTTGAAGGCGTAAAAGCTGTTTTGCATAATTCCAATCGTACAACGCCTTACTTAAATCAAGTCCTTCATAACACTGTAACCTTATTAATTTTCGTTTCTCCGCGCGCGCAAGTGCCAAAGCCAACTGTGTCTTTCCAACCCCGGCAGGTCCTTCAATAAGACAAGGCTTTTCTAAGGCTAAAGCAAGAAACAACGTGGTTGCTGCTTCCTCATCTATTAGATATCCTTCTTCTTCAAGCACTCGAGCTAAATCCAAAGGAGATATCACACGAGTTCCTCCTTAAAATGGGATCTGAGTCCCAATAATTAATTCCGATTGTATCCTGAATTTAAGTAAACATACCAGCTTATTCGAGGTATTCTTCCAACTATTTTTTAATTATACTACATTTAGGATGAAAAAGTCAGAATAATCTTAGTTCTACCGCTTTCTAATTAAAGCTGCTTTAGCTTTGGGTTCTACAATTTTCCCCTGGAGCATCTCTTTAGGACTAATGATGATTTCGAAGGTACTTTCTAATCGTTTAATATAGAAGACTTCTTTAGCACTTACAATGGATATCGCTATCCCAGTTTCTCCGGCTCTGCCTGTTCTCCCCACGCGATGAAGATAAAGTTGGGGATCTTCAGGCAGATCAAGATTAAAGATATGCGTGATTCCTTTGATGTCCAATCCTCTAGCTGCCAAGTCTGAAGCTACAAGCAAGCTGATCTTACCGCTTCTAAAGTCGTCCATGGCTTTCCTACGTTCGGTCTTGTTCGCACCTCCGTAGATTCCTTCCGCTTCCAAACCATGAAACTTGAGCCGACCGACCATTTTTTCTATTTCTTCACTTCTGTTTATAAAGATTAAGGCGCGTGTCGGAATAACCATGCGTATTAGCTTTCGTAAAACTTCAATTTTGTCTCTTTGTTCGGCCATGAAATACAGATGCGTAATGGTTGGGGCAATCATGAGTTTATCTGTAATCCGGATGACTTCCGGGTTTTTCAATAGCTCAGCAGCATGCTGTAAGGTTGCCGGTGGTAAGGTAGCTGAAAACATCAGAAGTTGTGTTCTGCTTAACGTTGTCTTTATGACCGCCTTAACCGACTGAGAGTTATTTTCATCAAGTAAGCGATCCGCTTCATCAAGGACCATTGTTTTGATAGTTTGGGCGGAAATTTTTTTCTTCTGAATCAATTCTAAGATTCGACCGCTGGAACCGACAATAATATGCTGTTTTTCTTTAAGTTTTTCAATTTGTCGCGTGATATTTACGTTCCCTATGATCGCAGTTGACGTGACTGCAAGACCTGATTCTTTAGCCAAGTTTTCAATTTCTCTCTGAATTTGGATAGCTAGTTCATGGGTTGGTGTGAGAATCATCGCTTGAGTTTCTCTCTTTTGTAGATCGATCTTCTGAAATATAGGCAGAAGATAGGCTAAAGTTTTTCCAGTGCCTGTTTCAGATTGACCTACAACATCTTTATTTTTCAAAATAAAAGGAATGGTTTGTTCTTGAATCGCTGTTGGTTTTATGATTCCCTCCTGTTGTAGGGCAACTACTAGAGCTTCGTCAAGCTCTAACTGATTGAATGATGTTAACATCACTATCTCTCCATCCTATCTATAATAAATTGTATGCTCCCAGGTATAAAGGTTGACCACTTTTCCCGTAAAGCAATACTATTATTCTCTTTCAAACTCAAATTTTAATTTTGCCTCGGCCGGATCTTCCCAGGTCAAATAGGCGGCAAATGACTTACCTGACTTAGATTTGAACCCTTTGATCAATCGGGTTTTTCCGTTTTTTAACAAGCTCTTGATTTGATTGGAAGTAAGGACTTTACCACAAATCGGATCTTTCCATAAAACGAAGCGACATCCTTCTCGCCAAGCTGCGCACCCAAACCCCTTCTGTCCTTCAATTACATCTCCGCCGCACTTAGGACATAGTCCCAACGCTTCAACTGAAATCTCTCGGACTGCCTGCGCTGCTGTTTGATCCTTTTTCGGCTTCTTGCGGGCTGTTTTCCCCCCATCGCCCTTTCCTGCTCCTAAAGCCGAACCTGTTGGGGCAAGTGCCAGGGTAGTTTTACCATGTTTGTGTTCGAAGGAACGCAATTCCTCAATAATTCGACCGATAGCATCTTCCACTTCCGCCATATAGCGTTCGATCGTCAGTTCTCCTTTTTCAACTCTGGAAAGATTGAACTCCATTTGTCCGGTCATTTCCGCGCTAATTAAGAGCTGGGCTTGAGGAAGCCGTTCCTTGATAAGACGAATAAGTTCGGACCCTTTCTTGGTGGGTCTCAACGACTTTTGCTCCTGAAAGATGTACCCCCGGTCAATAAGGTTTTCCATGATAGCCGGTCGGGTTGCCACAGTGCCCAACCCTTTCCCTTTCAATTGCTGACGCAACACCTCATCCTCAATTTGCTTGCCTGCACCTTCCATGGCCTTAAGAAGGTCACCCTGGGTAAAACGCTTAGGCGGTTTGGTGGTCTTTTCTTCGCTGAAAACGTGTTTCGTCCGGACATCCTCCCCCTTGCTTAAGTGCGGTAGCATCACGTTCTCATTGTCTGACTGCTCACGGTGATCACTTGGTTTAGCCTTGTGTCCAACTCCCTCTTCCCATTCATCTGAGCCGTAAACCTTTTTCCATCCTGGGCTCAGCAGGACTTTGCCTTTCGTACGAAAGGACTCGACCTCGACCAAGGTTACCACGTCGGTCTGGTGATAGCGGGCAGAGGGAAACCAGACAGCCAGAAAACGACGAACGATCAAATCATACAGTTTCTGTTCTTCGCCCGTGAATCTCTCGATGGAGGCTTTCTCAGTCGTTGGAATAATGGCATGATGGGCAGTGATCGTGTTGATCACTCGTTTACCTTGAGGCACCCCCAATAAGTTCGCTTCATCCACTAAACTTGTATAAGGCTCTTGACGTACAGCTTTCAGATGATCGGGTAACTTCGGTACGAGGTCCTCTGATAAATAAGCGCAGTCGGTGCGAGGATAGGTGATAGCCTTTTTCTCATATAAAGACTGGGCCAACTGAAGAACCTTTTCCGCACTGAAACCGTACTTTTTAGAGGCAGTTATCGTCAGGGAAGTTAGATCGAAAAGAAGCGGTGCAGGTTCTGGTACATCCTTCTGCTCCATTTTAATTATTTTCCCAAGTTTATTCTGGGTTTTGGTTACAATGTACTCAGCTGCTTGGGAAGTCACGATGCGTTTTGCTTCTTCACTTGGATCAAACCACTTGCCGGGATATTCCCCCTGAGTTGACGCGAACTCGGCCCGAACTTCGAAGTAAGGTTGAGCAACAAACCGTTCAATTTCCCATTCTCGCTCCACGATCAAGGCCAGTGTTGGGGTCTGCACCCTGCCTATTGAGATGACATTAGGTTTTTTTCGCACCTCATCGAAGCTCCCAAATAACGCGGTAAACCCTTCGGTCAGATTCATGCCAAAATCCCAGTCGGCATACGCTCGGCCATGTCCTGCAGCAGCCAATCCAGCAACCGATTCTGCAGGGCGAAGACGTTTCAAGCCTTCCAGAATCGCCGCAGTTGTCAGTGAGGAAATCCACAATCTTGATAAAGGTTTACTGCATTTGGAGGCTTCCCATACTTCCTGAAAGAGCAACTGCCCTTCTCTATCAGCATCTGTTCCACAAATAACCTCTTCAATATCCATTGACTTTAGCCACTGCTGAATCACTTGAAATTGTTTAATCGCCCCAGATTTGACCACCCTGCGGAACGCCTTCAAACCAGGTAAAACCGGCAAACGCTTTAAGCTCCAGCGTTTGCCAACCCGCTCAAGATCCATATAAGTTTCCGGGCGCTCCAGCTCTAAAAGATGACCGTAGCACCACGTAATTACATATTGCTCATTTTCTAAGTACCCGTCTTTTTTACCTCTGACTCCCAAGGCCGTGGCGTATTCGCGAGCTTGGGACGGTTTTTCGGCCACAATTAGGGTCTTTCCCATGCCTCGGCCTCCTTTTCTCTTCTATATTTAACAGTCAATTAATGCGATTTTACACCTGGAAACTTACAATAATAAAACTACTTACCACATTTCCCGGACAATTACTGTAGCTCTCAACCTATATTATATCTTAACAATACGACATTTTATAGGTGATCGTAAATTATCGCCCTATTCTACAGCTATAACACAGAACTCACCAGCTTGCCTTCTAAACAAACCTTAAGTGAGAATTGTTTAACACCAAGCTTCCGAAAATTCACTTCGAGTAAATCCTGCTCCACGTTTGCAACTATAATTTGACCAATTCCAAAGGCTTTATGTTTAATATTGGCTCCCTTTTCCACTTTAAAGGTTGTTAAGTTCACAGTCGTTGCCCCAGCTAGTGAAAGCCCTGGGTAAAGAATCCCCCGAACTTCGCCCACAAATCGGGATTCTATCACATCATTGTCATTGAGTTTTTCAACCGTTAGAAGTTCAAGTTCTTTTCGAGCCCGAGTCATACCGACGTAAAAAAGGCGCCTTTCTTCTTCTAAACCATCTGGTTTATGCTTCTCAGCTGCTTTGATACTTTCGAGGTTCGGAAGGATCCCATCGACCAAGTCCAGCATATAGACACATTCAAACTCCAAGCCTTTGGCAGAATGAAGGGTGGAAAGAGTCACAGCATTGCTCTCCTTATTCATGGCCGATTGACGTATTAATTGCTCGAGATATTTCAATCGCTCTGCAAAGTCTTTGTGAGTTTTCAGACCTTGAGCTATATTTTCAAGTGTTGCTATAATCCCTTGGAAGGTCTCCATGCTTAGCCCCAAACGCGCACTGAACTCTTCGAGCTTTTTCTCATAGTGCAGTTCTTTGCGAATATAATGAATCGCGTCAAGGGGGTTCATGGCATTGAGTTTCTTAAATTGACGTTTCATTTCCTGGAAATTTTTCTTGCGGAACGCCGGCAGATTCGGAAGGGCTGCTAAATGATCAAAGACAGATTGTGTCCGATCCTGATTCTTCAAATATTCAATTTGCTGCTTAGAAATATAGGAATTAAACTTTGTATAAATAGTTTCAAGGACTCCTATATTCTTGTCGCTATAGGAAAAGCGCATTAAATTTAGAATATCTTTAATCACCCAATGATTAAAGAATTTATAACTGGAATCCCGAACATAAAAAGGAAGCTTCGCACTATCCAAGTGATCAATTAAGTTAATAGCAGAAGCATTATTTCGGTAAAGCAAAGCCGTCTGTGCGATTGTCTTCTTTTTCTTTAATTCCTTGATAAGATAACTGTGTTGTTGATAATCATATTCAAAAGACTGAATCGAAACCGTTTTATGTGAGGGGTTTTCCGTAAACATGTTCTTAACGTAACGCTGTTTGTTACCACTAATGAACATGTTGCTCACTTTGACAATCTCTTGGGTAGAACGATAATTCTGCTCCATCATTAAGATATGAGCATCAGGGTGAATTGTTTTAAAGTCCAAAAGATACTTGGGATTTGCCGAACGAAAACCAAAAACTGACTGGTCATCATCTCCGACGACAAAAAGATTACTACTGAGTTGAGCAACCTTTTCGATGATCTTATTTTGAATGATCGAGGTATCCTGGCTTTCATCCGTCAAAATAAACGGAAACTGATTTTGATACCTTGACAGAATCACGGGATTTTCCTTGAGTATAGTGTGTGCCAAAGTAAGCATGTCGTCAAAATCAATCAGGATCCTATCCGGGTGAGCGTTTTTCTTATAGTGCTCATATGCCTCATAGATTAAGCTAAGATTTTTGATCTTAGTATCCAGCTTTTCCACATCTGAAATCGGCATCATGCTATTTTTGATAAAACATATCGAGTTTGCCAGCTCTTCAAGCTTATCTTCGGTCAGGATTGTCTGATTGAGACGTTCATAAAGGCGTTTCAAAACGGCATTTTTACTGTTTGAACCCTGCTCATTCTCAATTAAAGTAAATGCGATGCGTTTTTCTTGAAAATAAGCCCTCACTATGTAGTAGCTAAAACTATGAATCGTGGAAAATTTAATGCGCTGCTTCACTAACTGACCGTACAACTGTTGAAAACGCATCTCCATTTCTTTGGCAGCCGCTTTACTAAAAGTCAAAGCAAGGATGTTCTCTGGATTCACACCTCGACGAAGGATCAAGTAAAGGATTCGAGCATTCAATACGGTGGTCTTTCCAGCTCCCGGGGTTGCTAAGAGCAGCAACGGACCTAAAGTATGGCTAATCGCTTCTTTTTGCCTTGTATTCATTACAACCCCTGTTTCCCTTTCGAGACTTTCAAAAAACTGCTGATCCTTCAATATTCAAACTCCTTAATTGGTAATTTTCGTTGAAGACAGAAATCTATCATTCCAAAACAATCAACTATCCTAGCTCCTATTATACCCTAAATTCTCTTAACATTATCATACTGCACCTACCGAAGTACGAAGCGTAAAAAACACCGTTCCAACGGTGTTTTTTCACAAACTATCTACCCTCTTCGCTCTGTTGAGATTGCAATATAACCTCAGACCTATTCTTGACGTCTTAGGTCCGAAATTTTTCGATAGAATACCGAAGTTCTTCAGCTAAACGTGCCAAACCCCTACTATTATCCGCAATTTGATCCATAGCTGCAGTTTGTTCTTCAACTGCGGCACTGACGTTCATGGTTTGATTTGCCGTTTCTTTACTAACAGCGTCGATATCTAAGACTGAAGATACAATATATTGACTTCCAGTTGCCATTTGTTTAACAACATCCGCAATCTGGTTTACCTGTGAAGAAACTTCATCAATTAATCCTGCAATATTTGCAAAGGCTTTACCGGCTGTATTAACAACAACAACGCCCTCGTTGACACTACTAACCGCGCTATTCATGGCAATGCCAGCGTCTTTAATATTTTCTCTATTTTCTTGAACTTGAGTGATGATGTTAACTGCTGAATCTTGAGAAAGCTCCGCAAGTTTACGTACCTCTTCAGCTACCACTGCAAAACCGCGACCATGTTCTCCAGCACGGGCTGCTTCAATGGCAGCATTTAAGGCCAGTAAATTCGTTTGAGATGAAATATTCGTGATTATATCGATAAATTCTGAAATTTTATCAAAACCAACGGCTAATTTATTTACTGCATTCTGAACAACTTCAGTTGAAGTGCCGACGATGCTCATCTGTTCCACAGCTTTGCTAATTGTTATATGCCCTTCTCTAGCAATCTGCACGGTCGTACTCGCTGAATTGGCGACAGTATTGGCACTAGCAGCTACCTCTTCTATACTCGCAGAAAGTTCTTCAATCGTCTCAGATGTTTCAGTTAGCGCTTTGACTTGATGTTCCGTTCCATTAGCTACTTCGCAAATAGCTGTGCTAATCTGATTAGAAACTTGAGCATTTTGTTCCATTGTAGCCACGATTTCTTCCGATGATGCCGCAAGTTGCTCAGCCGAGTCTTTTATTTGAAATACCAAAGTGCGCAGATTTATGATCATAATTCCAAACGAAGTAGCAAGCAAACCAACTTCGTCTTTAGAATGTGAAGTGGGTTCAGAAACATTTAAATCTCCATCAGCCACTTGTTCTACCTTCTGCAATATAATTTTCAACGGACCGACAATCATTCTAGTGATGATGATCCCAATCAGAACAGCTAATATTATTGCCAGTATAGGTAAAATGAAAAGAACTAGTTGAACTCTGGCAATAATATTATTATCGCCAGTTACTTGTGCCTTAGCTTTCTCAATGTTGTAATTTCCGATTTCGCGCAATAGAGTTTGAAAGTCATCCTGTTTGGAAAAGCCATTTTTATAGTAATAATCCATAGCTTCAATTTTATTACCTGCCTGTGAATAGTCCAAAGTTTGTTGAATTACATTTTTTAAGTTCTGAAATTGATCTTTCACTTTAGTGATTCTTTCAGCTTCATAAGCTGTCGTAGCTATGGGTTGGAACCCAGTAATAAACTTATCTATCGAATTCTCGCGTGTGGTTACTTGATCTAACTGTTGCTTTTTGGTTGCATCGTCCAAAGTGTAAGTGGTGATAGCCAAAACGGAAGATTTTAAAGCATTACTATCCGACCGTGCTTGATTAATATCACGGATTGGTATCAAATTATCTGAATAGAGATTATCAAGAAATTCAGCCGCTTGATGGAAATAGAAATAACCGACAAAACCTACGCCACCAAGTGCAATAGACATAATACTAATTAAGAGACCAATTTTAAAAGCCGTTTTCTTATTACGTAACCAGTTCAAAGATAATTCCCCCTTATAGTTACTCTGATCGCTATTATAATGAGTACAGGGTCATCGAGGTTTGAGAATAAATCCAGGTAGTATAGAAAATCAATGGCAATTACGCACCACAATTACCATTGATTTTCTAGTAATTACCATTAATTTGCCAGTGTTATCTCTTATCCGAAAAGGCATCTTCAGATATTAGTCCTCTTCCGAACTCCAGGATGCAAGGTAGTCTACTTGTTCCTTGGTTAATTTATCAATTGCAAGACCAAGCGACTGAAGTTTTAACATAGCCACTTTCTCGTCGATTTCACTATTAACTTGATAGACTTCATTGGACAATTTTTCATAGTTCAAAGCAACATATTGAAGAGACAAGGCCTGTAAAGCAAACGTCATATCCATTACTTCTGCAGGATGACCGTCCCCAGCAGCTAAGTTAACTAACCGTCCCTCCGCCAAGAGGTAAAGTAGTTGCCCTCCAGGAAGCGAGTATTCTGTAATGTTAGTCCTAGCTATTTTTTCTGAGATTGAAATCTCTTTCAGTTGGGCTACGTTAACCTCCACATCGAAATGTCCTGCGTTACACATAATGGCACCTGACTTCATTAGGACAAAGTGGTCTTTATTAATAATGTCCATGTTGCCCGTTACCGTTATAAAGAAATCTCCATACTTAGCTGCCTCAAGCATTGGCATTACTTCAAAACCATCCATTAGTGCCTCATTTGCTTTGATAGGGTTTATTTCACATATGATGACACGAGCTCCTAATCCCTTGGCACGAAGAGCAACTCCCTTGCCACACCAACCATACCCAGCAATGACAGCTGTTTTCCCGGCCACTACTAAGTTAGTTGTCCGCATTATACCATCCCAAACTGATTGTCCTGTGCCATACCTATTATCAAATAAGTATTTGCATTGGGCATCGTTGACCGCAATCATCGGAAACTTCAGAGCCCCATCACGTACCATGGAATGTAAGCGCAGAACACCCGTCGTCGTCTCTTCGGCACCTCCCTTAACTTTCTTAAGAAGCTCAGGGCGAGTTTTATGTATCGTTGAAACAAGATCTCCGCCGTCATCAATGATAAAATCCGGCTCGGTATCGAGAGCCAATTGCAAATGATGATTAAATTCTTCTTCGGTTGCGTTGTGCCAAGCGTGTGCTCCGATTCCTTGGTGAACAAGAGCTGCTACTACATCGTCCTGAGTAGAAAGCGGATTGCTGGCAACCACTGTCACTTCAGCACCACCAGCTCGTATTACATGAGCTAGGTAAGCAGTTTTAGCTTCCAGATGCAAACAAATAACCACTTTCTTCCCTGCAAAGGGCAGTTGTTCCTCAAATTCTTTACGTACCATATTAAGTACTTGCATCCGTGGAGTCACCCAATCAATTTTACGTTGTCCAAGAGGTGCTAATCCTAAGTCTCGAATCGTGGATTTCATACGTTTATTTACCCTCTTTCTCTTAATTAATGTTTATTAGGTTCACTAAACTCTAGGGGTCATTACTGATTATACCCTAAAACAGCAGTTATTTCTTTCTCTATCCACAGTGTACGCTAGATTCCCTTGTATTATCTCTGTCCATACGACTCAAGATAAAACTTTCGCATTCCGTCAATATCACTTTGCGATAACTCTACTACCCCACCCATAAGCTGTGCTAGAAGCGCAATTTGTGCTGACTTCTCAACGACTTGGCAAACTCGAAAAGCTTCTTCCAGATCACGACCAGCACCCAACATGCCGTGGTTGGCAAGCAAAACCGCGTTGCGTCCTGCCATTGCTTTTACAGTATTAATACCGAGTTGCTCTGTTCCGGGGAGCGCGTATTCATTAACACGAACATTTCCGCCTACTATCTGTACCAAATCTTCGATAGCACCCGGAATTTCTCTTCGCGCCACAGCCATTGCGGTCGCATAAGCACTATGGGTATGCACAATTGCCTGCACATCCTGACGAGAATTATAAATTGCCAAATGCAAAGGCACTTCAATAGAAGGTTGACGGGGCCCGCTGATGATATTTCCTTTTAAATCCAAAACAACAATATCTTCAGGCACCAACATATCGTAGCTCATTCCTGTCGGTGTAATGGCAATATAGTCTTTTTCCGGGACCCGACAGCTGATATTGCCCCATGTTCCCACCGTGAGGCAGGTCGCTAGCATTTGAAATCCCTTCTCGACCACTTTTTTCCGGGTTTCCAGTAGTTGATCCATTACATTCTTCTCCTTCATATCTCTACTACAAGAACGTCTAATAGTTCCAATCTGAGTACCCACCTATCTTTATATTTAGTAACTATCATAGTCATATTTTTTGGAATTAGCAACCTAACTCTCTTGTACGACATTTCTGATTCCGCTGTTCGACAAGTCTAAAAACGTTATAAAATATCAAGTCACTGCAATTATTTTTGTGTCATCCTGAGCGAGAGCGAAGGATCTAGGGACAAAAGATCCTTCGCTTCGCTCAGGATGACAATAAAACGT
>JARLHV010000007.1 GCA_031292055.1 Desulfosporosinus sp. | reverse complement strand
ATTGACTGCCTACCCCCTCTAGGGGATGGACAAGGTTATACGCCGCTTGAATTGCTACTAATAAGTCTAGCCTCGTGTAGTGGAACTACGGTTTTGACGTTGCTTAGAAAGATGAGAAAGAACATCTCTGGGCTTAAGGTTAACGCAAAAGGTATAAGGCGAGAGCAACCCCCAACTTCATTTCAAAAGATTACTCTTGAATTTGTAATAAATTCTGAGGATGTTCAAAGTTCAGAAGTGGAGAAGGCGATTAAGCTTACCGAAGAAACATACTGTCCTGTATGGACTATGTTGAAGAATAACGTTGAGGTTATTCCAGAATTTCGCATTGTCACTCAATAACGGTTATATTATGAATCGCCAAATCATTTACACTACCAACTATGGCACCTGTATCATTATTGTGAATGCTGGTGCTATTGCATAACGCCCACTATCGGATACAATGCCAAATAATTTTCTTCTTTCCGTATTAAAGTACGGTAACTTAGCTTCGCTAAAGCATTCTATTTCCACTAAACTAAAGATCAAAAGATGATCCATAAGGAATTTAATGTAAATAAGCCTGCGTAGGTATAATTTTTCACGGGAATCAAGGTAATTTCTTTCTGAGGAAGTATTACAGCTGCTGTATACATAGCGACTATCAATAACAAAACAGCCAGTATAGAGTGAACTACCCACTACCCTAAAGGGATAGCGGTTTTACACTCATACTTATAAACTTTTGCGGGAATTTGAAAGTGATCTCAATGGTTGAGGTAGAGTTTGCACTTAAGGCGGGGGTTAAGTTGAGAGAAATACTCTAAAGTAAAATACCCTATAGTGTTTGCTATTGAGTTAATCTAAATCCGAGACACCCACTGTTTTTAAGTGGGTGTTCCTTATTTTACTTCAGTGGGGGTAGACTCTCCGAAGTCCCGGTGTTCAGCTTTGGCTAAACGAGTTCACTGTTTCCTCTCCACAAATCGAGTCCGGCCAATTATCGCTATTAGCAGCATTCCGGTTATGGCACCACACATTAAGAAGCCAACGGACGGACCAAATTTCTGAGTAATGCCGCCAGCAAATAAGTTGCCGATAGGGGTAGTTCCACCAAGAGCAAGAGTGTAGACACTCATTGTGAGGCCCCGGTATTCGTCACTGGAGTTTAACTGCAAGGTGGAGTTTACCGTATTCATAAAAATGATATTAAAAAAACCAAAACAAGCAATAACAAATGTGGCTAAGAAAAAAGAACGGATGAAGAACACCAATATCAGCAAGGCAGCGATAATGAGAGCACAGGAAAACATAGTCCGCCTGTTAGGTTCTTTGTGACTTTTAGTTGCAATCAACAGTGCTCCAACTAGTGAACCAATACCCATCGCTGAGAGGAGAAGACCATACCCGTTAACACCTTTATGGAGAACCTGATCAGCAAACACGGGGAATAGAACATTAGTATTCATAGTAAATGTTCCGACATCCAACACGGCAAGAACAGCACAGGCTAAAACCGGCTTTTTGATAATGTATTTCAGTCCCTCACCAATGCTTTTAAACATGTTACCTGTTCTCTTCGCGACAGTAATAGTTTGCGGGCGAATGAGAGACAAGCCAATGAGCACAGGGATGAAGCTTATGCCGTTCAAGAGAAAACAAAATCCGGCACCAACACCGGCCATTAATAAAGCAGCTATTGTCGGGCCAATGATACGGGCTAAATTAACTATTGTGGAGTTAAGGGCTATGGCATTGGTCAAATTTTCCCTGCCAACCAATTCAACCATAAAAGACTGGCGGGTTGGCATGTCCAGAGTATTAACCAATCCGAGGGTAGAAGCTAGGAGTAAAACCTGCCAATAATGAATGTGTCCGGACCAAACAAGAGCTGCAAGGATAAAGGCTTGGATCATAAGAGCAGATTGCGTAAATAGAAGTATGGCCTTCTTCGGATATCTATCAGCTAAAACACCGGCAAAGAGGGAAAGAACAAGCATAGGCCCAAATTGGGCTACACCTAAGATTCCAAGTAAAAATGCCGATTTAGTAATAGTATAGACCAGCCATTGCTGAGCTGTCATCTGTACCCAGGTGCCCATTAGGGATATGCACTGACCAAACCAGAAATAACGATAGTTTTTATGAGTTAATGCAGGAAAAATTCGACCTAATTTGGCCGTAAAAGCAGTATTCTTCATTTGGTACCCCTGTCCATTAGTAATAATCAAATATGCTATCCCTTATCTGTTAAAAGTTCTTGCAGAAATTTCTGTTCAAGTTTATAGTGCGACAGAAGATAACGACGGACCAGTAGCCTTTTATCAGGGTAGAGTTCCCTTGCTTTGTCGAATTCTGCATTAAAATCTCTGATGAACATACTCAATTTATTCAGGCGTTCCTGAATAATCCTATGAAATTCCTCCTCTGACAAAAAGAAACGGCATGCTAAGCCAACTGTGAGATCAAAATGATAGGATTCAATGTTTCTTAACAGGGTACGGGAAGAATCCTGATAAAGTTCCTTACCAGATGCAGTTATGAAATACCGTTTCCTTTGGGGCATGTTTCCATTTTTCTCAAGATCAAAATGCAATAAATCTTTTTTGCATAAACGATCCAACACTTGATAAACGGAGGTGCCGCCAATTTTTACCCAATTTCGGATTCCTCTTTCATCGATCATACGCTCAATTTCATAGGCATATGAGGGCTTCTCTTGGATAAATTTAAGTAGAATCAGTTCGATATTAGTTAACAACTTTGACAACTCCTAACCACTAACTACTGTAAGGCGGACTACTATGGTATGAAGTACTTTAGTAATAACTATTTTAATGCATTATGATAGGGTTGTCAAAAGACATACTAATTACTAATTAAATGTGTATCCGGATGCAAAGGCTGGAATTTGGGTTGAGAAATATTTTAAAGTAAATGTCGGTCATTGATTTGACTGGCATTTTTCCTATGCTAGGGCAAGAAGGTTAGGGTTGAGGTTGGGATGAATAAGTAAAAGTTGGATAATTCATTTATATTAAAGAGCATCTGCTAGTAATATGGGTGAACGACCTAATCGTTGAATTTCAGATATTGGTCTATTCTATTGTCCTGGGGATGGGAAAGCGTCTCTTTAGAGAAGGGAGAGAGATAATGCTGAGCCTTTGAGATACAAGGACCTTTAGTTCAGGCGGCGTTTCGATAATTTGAAGTTTTAAGTTAAAGAGTGCAGTTGAATTAAATTGCACTCCTTTTAAAAGCGCTTGACTTGGTGTTAACTCCAAGTGTTATGATATCTGATATCAGGAGGTGAACCGCAATGATGATTGCAGAAGTAAGTGAAAAATTTGATCTTTCACAGGATACACTCCGCTATTATGAACGCATTGGACTGATTCCTAGTGTGAACCGCAATAAAAGCGGAATCAGGGATTATACGGAAGAAGACTGTAAGTGGGTCGAATTTATCAAATGTATGAGAAGTGCAGGTCTTCCGATTGAAATAAGGAATTACCCATGACGCCTAACTTTGAAACCTTGAGGTTGACAACAGCATCTTGCGGGACTACAATATTCGTATACAAACAAACGAGGTGTAACAGTGTCTATAATTTCTCCTTCTCATTATATTTGCTTTAAACTCAGTAGAGCTATGCGCAAGGTACAGCGTTACTACGAGGTGAATCTAGTTCCTTTGGAGATAACCGCAGTCCAGTTTTACGTAATAAGTTCCCTTTGGGAAACTGATGGAATTAAATTTAAAGAACTTGCCCAAAAGCTGAGTATGGATGGAGCAACTCTCACTGGTATCTTAGACAGGCTTGAACGACAAAGGTTTGTCACTAGAAAGGATGACCCCGAAGATCGGCGATCGGTGTTAGTTTTTCTGGCGGAAAAGTCTCTAGCGCAGCGCGATGAATTTCGTCGTCTTGCAGAGACGCTAGACAATGAAATTAGGGACCAGTTCAATAGCCAGGATTTCGCGACGTTTTCCAGGATGTTGGACCAAATTGGGCAAGACTAAAAAATTTGGCTTAATTATTCGTATGCAATTAATTTGTATACATTTAGATGGCTGCTTAGAATTGATTTAGAACCAAATTTAAGATTATTGTGCCGATTTCCAATCTTGCTGGTCCAGGAATAATTTTCAGCAGTACAAATATAAAATGGATGACCGCTCCGCTCGGTAAAATATTTAGCGGAGATTATGCGGCATTCAGCCAAACGATGGGCAAATTAGGTGGAATTTCTTTTCAACTGCCAATTGTAACAGATGGAGGAACCGGAAATGAGCGAGACTCTTGAAAAAAACATTAGAATAAAACTGTCGGAGTTTATTGATCTAAGCCTACACAATGCTCTTGCCGCACACGGCGGAATGAAGATGTATGACGCACCCTTAATTGGTATTGCCACAGCGGAGGACCCTCTCTTTCAGCAATTCCGTGACCCGAGTATTGTCGGACCCGGCTTCATTCTTCCGGCAGAATGGTTGCCGGGCGCAAAATCGGTAATTTCATATTTTCTCCCTTTTACCAAGGAGATCCGCGATACGAACCGTGCGCCTGGCCTCCCCTCGCAGGAATGGATTTCTGCCAGGATAGATGGGGAAGCGCTGAACAATGAAATTCGATCATTTCTGGTTGACTTGTTGAAAGAGATGGCTGCCGACGCTGTTGCGCCCTGCCTTGATTCCCGTTTCCAAGTTGTAAACCGCGTATCAAACTGGTCTGAACGGCACGTTGCCCACGCTGCGGGCCTCGGAACATTTGGGCTTCATCGTGCACTCATTACGGAAAAAGGGTCAGTCGGACGCTTGGGCAGTGTGGTCACAACTCTGGCACTTAAGCCTACCAAGCGCAATTACCAAAAACATGATGAGTATTGCTTATATCTCACCCAGGGAAAATGCGGGGCCTGTATGCAGAGATGTCCGCCCCAGGCGATCACCGCTAAGGGCAAAGATCACCGGATTTGTGAAGAATATATCGGCAGAGAAGTATTATCAAGGTGGGCTCCCCGTTATGGTTGTGCAAAATGCAACGTCAATGTTCCTTGTGAATTTGAAAATCCAGTTGAACTTTAATTCCGGATATGGAAGCAGGACTGGAACATTTTGGGCGGGGGACAGCCAGGGGTGTGGATGCGTTTATTGTTGTGGTGGAACCTGGGCGATGCAGTATTGAAACAGCTTAGGTTGTGGTAAAACTTGCCAATTACTTAGGAGTCAAAAAAGTCTATGCAGTCGTAAACAAAGTGCAGGCAGGACAACTCGCTGAGATCGAACAGGTGATTGATTTTTTGCCGATTTTAGGGCATTTCCCCTATGATCCCGTTGTTGCAGACGTTAATTTTTATGGTGAAAATCTGTTTGATCATAGCAAAAGTTTTGTTCAAGAAGCTGAAAAGATAAAAGATAAAATTGATTTGTTGACAGTGTCTTCGTGGGCACTAGCCAAGTTTTCTTTAGCTGAGACATGACGGCACCATTGCCAAACAAATTGATGAGGTCATAGTAGCGGGGGGTACTGCGGTTGTTTCATATGTTGTATAAGGGAGAGCTCAAGAAATGATTGGTCCCCCTTATTTAGATTGGTTCGAATGTATGACAAGAGAATAGTTTTTGCAAAATTTGGTGATCGGAAGGAATAGAGGAAAGTTCGGCGAAAAATATGACAAGCAAGAATGTTGAGGAATTAATACGTGAGGCGAAAGAAGCTGGTAATTATGATTTGTGGAAGGAAGAAATAGAAGCGGATTTAGAACGTGTTAAATATTTTCGAACTATTGGAATAGGCGTTAAAGGATATTGTCAACTATATCGTGGATTGCAGCCAAGATTAGGGTAGTTGGTAAAATGAGGTGAAATGATGAAAAACCGAGCACAGCGCATCATCGGTGGTAGTCCGCTCACATTTGGCGGGGGGAACATTAGGGGACGAATCAAGAATGTGCTGAATTTCCAAAAGCCCGCAGCATGGGTACTGTTCATTTTGGTGTTGGCAGTCATCCTCTCATCTGGATGCTTGTTGACAAATCCTGCGCTGGAGCAAGAGCAGGAGCTGGAGCTGGAGCTTCCCGAGGTGACCTCTGTGCTTTCCATGGATATGGAACAGATTAACGAGGGCACGAGTGTTGGTCGTACGACGGTGAAGGACAGCGAGGACATCAGAACCGTTCTATCCGCCCTCTCCGGGGCCGGAAAAACTCTGACGCAATCTGTAAACGATTATCCTACACAGGAGAATTACCTTGTTGTCAGGCTGGTTCTGGAAAAGGAGAAGAAGACGCTGTATCTGTATACGCAGGGGAAAGGGTACTACGTTGAGGAACCTTATATTGGGGTATATAAGTACAAGAGCGACAAGGAATCAAATGCAGCGATTTATAAAATTTATGACGACAGACTCTCAGGGGCAACTCCTTCGCTGGAGAAATTGACGTTGGACGACGTCCGGGCATTGGCGCGCAAAGGCAACAACCGCCTATTTCAAAGATGAAGCGGCTATGATAGCTTAAGAAAATCAAGTGGCTGTCGTTCTTACTGGTGGAAATTGCGATTATACACAAATGGAGCAGTTACTCAATAGCACTAATATTGGTTACTTTGGCATGGCTCGTCCTTTCCTGTCAGAACCCAATCTGCCAATTCACTACGAAAAAGATTTTTTAAAGAGGACATAATGCGTCAGTTGTAATACATGTTTAAACCCTGAAAATGTCGGAAGCTGTATCTTAAACTAATAATTGCAAGTTTCAATAAACCTAGGTTAAAGCATAATAAGTATGATATATAAAGTTTTAAGGTAAGGAGTGCAGCTGAATTTAATTGCACTCCTTTTAAAAGTGCTTGACTTGGTGTAAACTCCAGGTGTTATGATATCGGATATCAGGAGGTGAACCTCGTACTGAATTCCGTTATGGCAGCGCAAAGGAAGTAAATCTCATGCCGGAATACGACGCAACCCGGCTCACATCTTAACAAAAAATGAGGCTATCTTATCCTTAGACACTAAATAAATATGGAGGTAGATATGATATGTTATATTTAGGTGAAACTATTCCGAAACTAGGTTTCGGGTTTATGCGACTTCCGATGATTGGTGAAGAAATTGATATTGAGCAGACAAAGGATATGGTCGATCTGTTTATGTCTAAAGGATTCAGTTATTTTGATTCCTCATGGGCCTATATCGGCGGCAAATCCGAAGAGGCTATGAAAACCGCAATCGTTGACCGCTATCCGCGCGAGAGCTTTCAAATCGCGACAAAGTGCCCTGTATGGTTAGTGAAAACTGAGGAAGAAGCTAAAAACATGTTCTGGACTTCGCTTGAGCGCACTGGAGCGGGCTATATAGATTATTATCTGCATCATAACTTGGGTGAAAGCCGTACGAAAAGTTTTGATGACTTCGGCATGTGGGATTATGTCCGAGGGCTGAAGGAAAAAGGGCTCGTACGCCATATTGGTTTTTCAATTCATGACAAGGCGGATGTGATAGACAAAATCTTGACAGAGCACCCTGAGATGGAATTCGTACAGTTCCAGCTGAACTATGCCGATTGGGAGAGCGACTCAATCGAGGCGCGCAAATGCTATGAGGTGGCTCTGAAACACAACAAGCCCATCGTCGTTATGGAGCCGGTCAAAGGAGGCGCTCTGGCAAGCCCAGTTGACAGCGTTAAAAAAATATTCGAAGAAGCGAACCCCAAAGCATCTGTTGCCTCTTGGGCAATCAGGTATGCGGCTTCTCTGGACAATATCGTCACTGTACTGAGCGGAATGTCCTCAATCGAGCAGGTCAGAGACAATGTTTCATATATGGAAAATTTCAAACCACTCAGTGAAGCTGAGCGAGCTGTTGTTGAGAAGGCGCGGAAGGCATTCAGTGAAATACCGTGCATTCCCTGTACTTCTTGCGAATATTGTGTAGATGGCTGTCCGCAAAAAATACACATCCCTCATGTTTTTGTAGCGTATAACCGTAAAATGATCTACGACGATTTTTCCAACGCAAAGGGCTCATATAAGTTTGCGGTTAT
>JARLHV010000106.1 GCA_031292055.1 Desulfosporosinus sp. | reverse complement strand
TTCTCACCCCATCTACCTGTGTCGGTTTACGGTACGGGCACCTTATTACTCACTAGAGGTTTTTCTTGACAGCATGGAGTCGGTTACTTCGCTACTAATTTTCGCTCCCCATCACGCCTCAGATTATCGCAGGGCGGATTTATACGGGCAATAACCCTGAAATCAAATTTCAGGGCCCCTCTTAAATAACGTAAAATGGGATGAGCTCTTAAGAGCTCATCCCATTTTACGTAGTTTGCCGAAAATTTTATTTACATTCAGCTTATATTTCCTTCTATATTAAAGGAAAGGAAAGGGCTGAATTCTAAATAAGTCAACCAATTAAGCTAACAGAAGCTTTTTCCGCTTGATCCGCCACATGTAGACTAATCCAACAAGTAACAAAACAATGATGCTTCCTAGAGCTGGGTGAAATAAGAGATATACAACCAATAGCGCAGGACTGAGCATTATTCTTACCGCCAGTTTTAGAAACTCATTACCAGCGATGAAACGGGCTATTGGAGGTGAGTTGTGATAATAGAATTTAACGAATGATCTACCCCATGAATTGGTTAGCAAAAACTGATCACGGAAATGACGCAGAAGCACCACAGGTTGTTGGTAGATAGAACCGTATGCTGCTGTTGCTATAAAGCATTCGTCAATAGTGCCCGAAATTTCAGATGTTGTCACTACCGAAGTCTGAACATTGCCGTCAGCATCTTTTAAACTATTTGCTGCAATTTGAAGCTTGTTGTTAGCCCCTGTCAGAGGCGAATTAAAGGTTACAACGAGTTGCTTAGCATCTGTGCTACTTATGGCAACCGTATCGGAAGCACCCAAAGCGTTAAAGGTTGTACCATTAGTAGCAAACTTTATTGCAGATTTAAGGTCAGCTACGTTACTGATCAATGACCTATCAAAAACAAAGGTTACGATTTTGTTGGTAGGATCTAAAGAGACATTTTGGAAGGTTGGGCCTTGTCCAGTCGTAGCTGCCACAGTAACCGTCACTGTATAAGTCTGAGTGGTGCTATCTTGTGCCGTCACCGTATAAGTTACGGGATTTGTAAAGTCTTGCGCCTCTGTCGATGTTGGTGAAACCGTTGCATCTGGAGAAGTTGTTATCGTTGGGACTAGCGCTGCAACGTTTGTTCCTGACGGAACTGTCACTGTAATGTTAGTTCCATTAATTGATCCTGTCACTGCCGGGCTTAAACCCGCAAATGAAAATCCTGTGATGGCTGCCTTGTCATTATTAGTATTCTGAGCAGCTACACTAAACGCTTTAGCTGTTACTGGTACGGCTGTATCATAGGATACTGTGTCGACGACACTCTGGGCTGTTGCTGTTGCTGCAACTTGGGGTACAGTCAATGTTACAATCTTTCCTGTTGCATCTAAAGCGACTTCTGTCGGTACTACTTTAGTTGCTACTCCTGTATCAATGGTCTGAGTTACATCAAAAGCCGTAATGGCAGGGACTACAGTTAAGGCATTGTTGTAGGTTAATGTGATCGTACCGTTGACTGCGGTTACCGTGCTAACATTAAGATAGACAACTCTGGCTGCGATTTGAGCGTTTTTAGCCACTATACGAGCTTGTAGAGCATCCTTAGTTAACGTATCGGTTACCAGTCCAACCGCTGCTTGAGCGATCGCCCCTAAAGCATTGGCACTCGTTATCTGAGGCTGTGTATTGATTGGAGCAGCTTCATAAGCAGCTACGGCTAAATTTGCATTAGTGTCGTTGCCTGACCCTGCTTGAACGGTATAGTTTAAATGCAGGGTTGGAATCTGATCTGAGTGGCTACCAGCGCCTTCAAAGGACTCAGCAGTTCTATTACCAATACCGCTCAGAATAAAACTAATGGCATTTCCTTCATTCCATTCATCCTTATCGACGATTTTCTGAACCAAAGCTGCCATATTAGTAGTTTGCTCGGCTGGGCCAGCTTCATGTTCGGTTGTCCACAGGGGGGCGTCTTTCCATTCTATTGAATTAGCCGTCTTAACACGTGTGGAGACAGTTTGTGGGACATTTTCAAAAGCAGCCGAATTAGGGACATCGTCAGCATAAATATTAACATCAAAGGGATCATAACTCTTCGCAGGTTCGTCAACTGAGAACTGAATATAGGCATTCGTGATTGTTGCCCCTTTAGGAATGGCAAGGTCAGCAAATCGGATTCCTATGAGCTGATCTTTTACATCAGCACTAGTTGGGCTTTCCCAAGTGATCTCTAGGTCAGAACTGTCCCAATCCAATGATCCATCTGGACGTTCTTCCATATCGTCCAAAGCGTTTTTGACGGGTGATACAATCGTATTTTCACCTTCAATCGCTGGTACGTAAACTGCTACAGGGACTGTATTACTGGTAATTGTTTTTCCGTTAAGGCTAACCTCTGCCGAAATATTTATGGTTGCATTATTAGCCGGCATCGTTTGTACAGTAACTATTCCAGCTGGTGAGATAGCTAGTACGCCCTCTTTATCAGTCTTATATTCTGTAGTGGCAGAAGAAAGATCCATATCAGTACCTAAAGTATCTTTTCCTGCCAAATTCAACTGAATAGTAGGAACATTGGCCGATAAAGTATTACCGTCCGCTGTTAATGTAACCGCTGCCAACCCATAGGGGTTTTTGACATTAACGTCCAACTGGTTGCTCGAAACTAAATTACTTCCGTCATGCACCTCAACCCAAACCTTGACAACTTCATCCATGACAGGTTTGTTTTTTACTGTCACAGTTCCATCCGCTGCAATGGCCAAAATGTCGGGCTGATCTGTTTTATATACCACGTAAGCACCGGAAAGATCTACAGCGGCACCCTGACTGTCTATCCCTGCTAAACTGAGTTTTATTTTACTTGACGAATCTTCTGTTGCTAAAGTAGCTCCGTCTGCTGTAAGGGTTACTTGGGAAAGATCCAAGGAAGGCTGCTGGATAGTATCTTTTTTAATAGTATAGGTATCGGTCATTGCCATGGTATCGGTTCTATAAGTAGAAATATTCAAACTGTTAGCCGTTTCCGTAATTTTAGAGAAAGTCGGCACTTTGATCTGCTCTCTGACTGCGGCATAGGTTTCCGGGGTAGGTTGGAGATCATAATATTTGCTACCGCTACCGGAGTTTAAGGTCATATACAGAGTACCTAAAGGGTTAACAACGGCACCATCAGCATCAACATTCTGACCAGTTAGCGCTTGGTCTCCAAACATTTGATAAGTTCTCGTGTAGCTGTGGTCATGTCCATCTAGCACTAAATCAATCTTATATTTGTCGAATACGGGGAATAAAGCTTGTCTTAAATTTACGATGTCCGCTGATGTGGAATGATTTGCAGAACCGTAAATATCCTGGTGGAACATAACCACCTTCCAAGTCACATTAGGATTTGCGTCGATTGCTTGCTGCATAAAAGCATCGTGTTCAGCACCGCTTGAGTTATTTGTGTTTAACACCATAAACAAGCTCTTACCATAGGTAAAATAATAATCACTGCTGGTATTAGTAGTAAGGCCATACTGTGCAGAAAGATTGGGAAGATTAAAATGGTAGCTGTAATTGGGAGCTCCATTGTCATGATTGCCTACTAACGGAGCTACAGGCAGATTTCTCAGTTCCGGCGGTGCGAAAAACCCGTTGAATTGGTCTTCATTGCTATTTGAATTTACCTGGTCTCCGAGAGATGCCAGAAAGCTCACATCAGGGGATTGGGCAAGGGCCTTGGACATAGTATCTTTCCAGCCAGCAGTATCACTCTCAACACTACCACCCGCACCGATTTGGGGATCACCAACTGCTAAGAAGCTAAAAGAGTTGGTCTGATGGGTCGTGAAGTTGTAAACCGGACTCCAGTTTGCATCACTGCCATCTCCCACACGGTATATATATTGAGTGGATTCAAGCAGGTTAGTGACAGTCACTTTGTTAGCGAAAAATCCTGTGATTGCCGCCGAAGTCGTACCAGTAAACGTAGTTGCCTTGCTAGCCGGGAAATCGGCTCCAGTCATGTCAGTTTTTTTGGCAACCTGAACCACACTACTTGAAGATACAACATTAGAGTACCATGCAAAATTTAATTCTGTTGCATTTTTACCTGGTGCAAGTGTAATATCGGTCGCTGCATATCCACTTCCTCCACCGCCACTGCCACTACTACCACTTGCAACAAGCTCCATATCCCAATATACGTCTGAACTGTCTGCTCTGCCCTGATGTACTTCAGCCGCCAGTACATTCTGACCTTGGACTAGGTAAGACATATCGGTTGCGTCCAGAGTGAAGGTCGGAGAAGCTCCTTCCGTAGCAGTATTTAAACTTCCACCAAAATCGGAAACATATTTGTCATATCCAATCTCGGGTACATCTGATTGAGAAGGAAGATTGGTTCTAGCGATTTCATGACCATTCAAGTATATGACCGCAGCATCGTCAATACCTGATAGAATCATTCCATTGTTGCTAACCTTAGATAAATCGCTAACGTCGAAAGTTGTCCTAAAATAGGAAGTTGGGTATTTATTACTTGAGTCCGAACCATATCCGATCACTGTTTTTATCTTGCCATTTAGCGAATTTGTTTCTGAAGATGGATATCCCAGTGGCGCAGCACCACTTTTCCAGCTGCTGTCGTCAAAAGTAGGTTCCCTCCAGGTAGTCCCCTGATCTGAGCCGTTATCTATATATTTCCACACACTACCCCTACTTAAAAGAATAATGTTGTCAGTATTGTTGGTATCAGCAACAGCAGAACTGACCGGGACAATAAAGTTACATAAAATCATGCAAATCATAAGAATAATGGACAAACTTTTCTGTGCTAATCTCATATTTATGACCCCTCTTCATATAAATAATTTAGAACTTTACAAAAAACTTAAAAATTTTTCATGAATATTAGCTTATATTTTATATAAAATGAAACATACAGTATTTTTAGTAGCTGTTTACTTTTTCAAACCGAAGGAATCAATAATATATGGAGTAGCATTATCCCTATTTTGATCTATTTCGTAAGAAATAACTGAAAGCTTATCTGAATCTACTGTTATACTTTCAAAAGTTTGTATATTTTTACGTTCTGGTCTTGTTGCATCACCTACTGCAGCTCCATAAATAGCTGCATGGTTTTCATCTGCAACATCAAAGAGATTATAAAAATTAGGATCATAACCGTTAGCTGCAGGATTAGTGATAATTGATTGATTTTTATAGTAGACTTTCGGACCTGCCGTTGCAGGAATTAGATAAACAGGTGCACCAGGATTAACTTCATATTGAATATTATGGCCTTGAAAAAGTTCGGTTGACAACGTTTCTGGAGCTGCTGTATTATCTGCTTTAATTGGCTTACTTCTTGCGTAGATATGATCGTGACCTTGAAGAACTAAGTCAACCCCTAATTGGGCAAATAAAGGCGAAAGAGTTTGTCTTGCTCCATTTGGACCGGCTAGATCGATATCAGTCGCATGGTTTGATGTGCTGTAAGGCCCTTTGTGCATATTCACAATAATCCATTTTGCACCATTTGCCTTTGCATTCGTAATATCATTTGTTAACCAAGTGATTTGGGCCGGCGAAAGGTCATTTGCCGATGTTTCATTACAATTAAGCATTACAAAGTGTGCATTGGAGTAATCATGAGAATAGTAAACACCAGTAGTTGTGTCACTGCCTTGAGCAGGCGCGAGATCAAAATGGTCTAAAAAGCAGCCATTATATTCATCGTGATTTCCTGCAATAGGCGCAATCGTTGTATTAAGAAATTTTTGGCCTATATTGTTAAATAACCAGTCCCATTCATATTCAACGCTTCCTTTATCAACAATATCTCCATTGAGTTCGATAAACTTTGAATCTGGAACCGTATCAAGCGCTTTTTGAAATGTGCTAGCTGCAAGAAGTCCTTCATCGTAATCTTTAGCCTGTGGATCTGCCACATCAATAAATGTAAAAGCACCACTTGTAGGAGCTGTTTGGAATGTACCAGTGCTCCAAAGATTTAGTGAGGCATCACCGATACGATAAAAGTACGTTGTGTTTGCTTTTAGCCCCGTAGCTTCTGCTTTGTGCAAGAACTCTAGTTTTGAAGTTGTTGTGCCTGCTGGCGCGGGTGCCGCGGTATTATTACTTGGAACAGCGCAATTTCCAGTAAACTTCACAGCATTAGTAAAATCAGTAGTATCTGTGGTTTTTTCAACAATTTGCAAATCACTGTTAATTGATGCTGTCGAAGTATACCAGGTGAATCCCTTTTGAGTCGTTGCATCTCCGCAAAAAGTTACCATCACTTTAGTTATGGTACCTACAGGAGCCGTTGAATCCACAACAGGTGTGGCAGTGGTTTGAGCCAAAGCATATGTTCCTGGTCCTATCACAGAGCCAGTAATGATACCTATTGAAAGTACAGCACATAATGACTTCTTTAAATATTTCATTTTGTTCTCTCCTCCAAATTAAAAGTAAAACCTATTCAATGGGTTATTTTCTATTTATTTCAGATTAGCAATAAGATTACAATATATAACCCTCACCCCTTCCTTAAATTAAAATATTAGTATTTTAATCTTTTAAATGTTATCATTTTTATGTTAAGCTAATATTATTAAAGTGTAAATCTATAGTTAAATCTGGAAATAGGTCCATTATTATTTTGTTTACAGCTTCGCTGTAGACTCAGCTTAAATGGTGTAAACAAGGGTTGTAGTGTCTTGCGATAACCTACTTTGCCAAGGGTTTGCGCCTCAAGTATCATCGGTTCCGTGTTCGAGATACGAAAGGCACAAAACTCTCCAGTGGAGAGTTTCGCCGAGCCACCCACCCCAAAGAAACACTTCGGCGAAGGTGAGCCTTTCGCCACACTGCGACTTTTGACGCATACTCCTGCAGTGTGGATCGAACGGGTGGAACCCCGGGGAGGGAGCTTTGCTCTAACTACAAGGCAACACAAAAAGACTATCTCATTACCTGAGATAGTCTTTTGCTTGTTTACCTGGCGATGACCTACTTTGCCAGGGGCTTACGCCCCAAGTATCATCGGCCCTGAAGGTCTTAACTTCCGTGTTCGAGATACGAAAGGCGAATGAGCCTTTCGCCACACTGCGACTTTTAACGCATACTCCTGCAGTG
>JARLHV010000105.1 GCA_031292055.1 Desulfosporosinus sp. | reverse complement strand
CAAAATAAATTGGGCGATATCATTCCGTTTTTCCAGCTTTGCTGTCAAGGTTTCTGAGTCAAAAAGCGTAAGCACGGCAAGATGGTTTTTAGAATGGGGTGTCGTCTGTCGTTTGATCCAGTTTTTGATCGCCCAAAGATTCAGAATGGTTTTGATCTTATTGGGCGAGACATCTTCACAGGCCGACGCTTCAGCCTGCTCATTCAGCTCCTTGAGGTGAATGATTTTTTCCTCATCGCTGATTATGGTGAGGAGAAATTTTTCGATTTGCCCATAGGTCTTCAGGATACTCAGGGAATTTTTCTTGCTATCCTTTTTCTTAATAAAGGCATTCAAATCTTGAGAATCCGCTAAAATCTTTTCATCCCGCAAAAGACTGACAATCTGGATGACTTCCTCTTTCACAATGCCCAAATGATCGGAGATATAATCGATCCTTGCTTCCGCGACTTCATCACCTGAGCGTCCTTTGCTTTTACTGGAGATCAGTTTCTTAATGATCCTCGTGGCCTGTTCCTTTTGCTTCTCACTAAAACGACGGGAGCTGTAAATCTTTTGAATGGCCTCTTCGGCATTTTTGGCCAAAATGCTGTTCGCGTAGAGTCTCGGGCTATTCTGACCTCTTTTCAGATAACCTGCGTTTTCCAAAGCCGCAATCGCCGTAGTCACTCTGGTGCCAATGTCCATGATGCTATCATCCCAACCGGCCTTGCGGGCAATCTCTAAGGTGGATTGGGATGCCTTGGCCCGTGATCTGGTGATATCTTTAACAGCTTTCCAAATCTGTTGGACTTCCTGGATACTCAGCTTGGTCTGATTCAACATCTCAAAATGCTTACTCAGGTCATCGTCATTAAACAGCACACAACAGGCGGCCGAAATAGTTTCGTCCCGTCCTGCTCTTCCTGCTTCCTGAATGTAATTCTCCAGGGAATCGGAGATGTCATAATGGATTACCAACCCAACATCTTTCTTATCCACCCCCATGCCAAAAGCAGAGGTGGCTACCATGATCTGAATCTCTCCCCGCATAAAGAGATCCTGATTTTCTGTTTTCTCCTGCTTGTCCATCTGACCATGGTAAGCTCTGGCCTGATAACCGTCTTGGCTTAATCGTTGCGCCAAGACTTCTGCTTTACGGGTACGTGAGACATAAATGATCGTCGGGCAATTCTTTTCTTCGATCATATTCCTAAGGGTGTTGTACTTTTCCTCCTCATCATGCTTTTCGAACACCTCATAGTGAAGATTGGTTCTGGAGGCGTTGGAACTAAAGACTTCCAATTCCAGAGATAACTTTACCTTGAAATAAGCCCGGATATCTTCGATCACCTTCTGCTTGGCTGTCGCCGTAAAACAAGAAACAGGAATCCCTTCCGAAAGACTTTTCTTATCCTGAAAGCTTTTGATGAAGTCCCCGATATACAAATAGTCCACCCGGAAATCCTGACCCCAGGATGAAAAACAGTGCGCTTCATCGATCACGAAACGGACCACATTTCTCCCTAACAGCAAACGTTCAATAGTCTTAGAACGCAAGGATTCCGGCGAGATATACAGAATCGAGGCTGAACCATTTTCCACTCGTTCTAAAGCTTTGGCTCTTTCTATCGGGTCCAGCAAACCATTAATCGTCACACCATCTGTGATATTCAATTTTTCCAGGTTATCCACCTGGTCTTTCATTAAGGACTGCAAAGGAGAGATGATGACGGTCAGCCCCTTGGTATTGATCCCGCTCATTAAGGCCGGCACTTGAAAGGTGATGGACTTCCCTCCACCGGTAGGAAAGATGGCCAACAGAGATTTATTGTCAACGGCGGCTTGGACAGCCTTCTTCTGTAAAGGTTCCCCGGCATAGGTTCGGTAATCATCAAAGCCGAAGAAACATTTCAGCCCTTGATGAACGTCAAGCGCCTGATCGCAATACCCACACCCTGTCAGGCACGGGCTGCTTCTTAATAAAAACATGATCCGCTCTACTGCCGGATAGTTCTTCAAAACCCAGGGCGGGGTAATGGAATACCGGTTATCGGCATTGATCAACGCCAGGCAGTAGGACAGTTCGATGGGATAGTCTACGATTATCTTGGCCAGATCACAGTTTTCACAGATTTGGGAATGAAACTTTTCACGAATTACTTTTTCAATATTGATCTTATCTGCTTGATAGCCAAGGAAATGAAAGAAGGAGATAAACTCCTTTTGGTCCCTCAAGAGCTGATAATAGATCTGTTTCAAACCGGTATCTGCCTGCTGAAAAGCTGCAATCTCATCAAAGAAAAGGTCTTTGGCTTTGATGGAATCATTCAGCGGATTGTTGGTGTCTTCTGTTTGCAGCTTATCGTCCTTGAGCAGCTTATGATAAGGTTTGGCCGGGAAAAGAAGCGGCGAAAGAAACAAGGTATCAATGATATTTGTATCCTCAAGGCCAGCATCAATGAGGGCATTGCGAATGAATTTCAAATCATGATTGAGGATATTGTGACCGCAAACATATTCCGACCCATGGAGAAACTTGGCGAAGTCAACCATCGAATGGGAGTGAAATGAACTGCCAACGCCCTTGATACCGCCGATATCAAGTATTTTTCCACTTTCGGTTCAATTTCGGTATCGATAAAGACGATGGGTTTCAGGTGCTTTTCCCTCCTTTAAAGACTTGGTGTAGTGAATGACTTAATAAATAGGCCAAGGTAAGACCTTCAGTTTATTAAGACCCATTAGCTAAAACCTCTTTCGATATAATCAGTTTGCTCCAAAGGAATGGTGCATTAGAAGCGGATAATCTGGATGATGGGAAACTAGCAACCTTTTTATTATAGTTAGTTAATAGACATAATGTTAAGTACACTCATCTAACCAGATTTCTAATATGCATCCTATCAACCTCAGAATCCAAATCAATAATGGTGTAATGGAAGAAGTTAAAGTTATACCGATTAGCTTCATGAGGCAAAGCCTTCATAAGGTTCCCCGTTTTGATACAGTACCCTGTGACGTAAAAAGCATACAACGTTCATATTATAAAATTCATTGTTTCAGCGATTCTTTATAACTTTCTGGTAAATTTGAAAAATAATCGAGGTTTTCGAGAATAACTTTAAGTGCCATTTTATCGATATCTTCCCTTTGATTAATATCCTTAGCATCTGTTGTCACAGCGAAATCAAAGTCACATTCCAATCCAAACAAGTCATCAAGTTTTCTAAGCCTTTCCTGAATATCGGCGACATCATCATTCGAATATGTTTCAAGAATTGTTGTTGACTCACTTTTTGACAATACTTCAGCACTTAATAATGTTTGAAACAATCTATTGATATCATAAGGGATATTTCTTTCCATTAAAAGTTGGCGTAATCCATTATCACTGAACTGGAACGTAGAATCATTAATAATCTGTTCATAATTTTCCTGAACGCGCCCAGCAATTTTCCCTAACTCATTTTTATCAGCTGAAAACACCAGTCCCGCGTTATTTTTATAGTACATCTTCTTTATATCGACGTCCAAAATCGTTCCATCATTTGGCGTATTTTTCTTTGTAAACGTATCCCAAACAAACAGAAACATGGAAGTTTGATTTATCAGATTAAGTACCGGAAGTGCAATGTTAATCAATGCTCTTTTCGTTTTCTGCTTTGCCGGATAGTACACCTGGATAATGTAAAAAATGTATGCTGCAAAATAGCTTATGGCAATATTGTATAACGTTTTATCCCCCGTTTCTTTTGAATAGAACAGGGAACTCAATACAACATTATTACTAATGAGCGGTGCCGTGGATCCTTTAATAATAAGAAATATTGCGATAAAATTCAGCAACGTCAAAAATAGCCACAGCCTCTCAAATTCATAAAACAGCATATGCCGCATTGTATTATAGTTGGCTTTCACTCTTATATCACCTACTTCTTATATTTTCCCCTCGAGGTAAGGCTTGAATTTCTCCAAATTGAGTTAAGAGTCTATTAAGAGTTCTGTCTATGAATTTTCTGTACTCGATAATACTATGGCACCCCTCAATGAAAACGTCCAAACGACAAACTCTCTCTGCATCGTTGCATAAATCCTTCTTCCTGTGAAGCTTTATGCCCGAATCTCCGTGCCTTGAGCATCGCATTTTTGCTAAAACAATCAGTTACATGAACTGCCGATTATTACCCTAATGTGTTTATATCTAAATAGAAGTTATATTTCAATGTTGATCCTAACTTGCGCCTCAAACGCTTTCATCTTTGCATAGTGTCGCAATCACTTTATTATACGACGTGCGGCATAAACTACTCTCTAGATTTATTTTCATATTCAAACACACGGCTTTGAAAAAAACAGTAATCAAAACTTAGATTTTTGTAGCTATTAAAAAAATCTACTATAAGAAATATATATACAAAAAATAAACCAAATCCCAAGTACTTTAACGCTTCACTGACTTGAGTCTTCACGATAATAAAATTTATTGTCTCACTCAAGATTGGTTTTTTATCTAAATAAACGCCAAGAGCGTATATAAGTATTGGGATAGGAGAATAGAATTTCATAAGCTCTAACTTTTTCTCAGCTATATTACGATGAGTCTCTTTAAAAAGAGCAAGGCTTTTAAGTGAGGCCAATGCAGTTTCTCTATCTACTCCCCGTGTAGCTTCATATATAGCTGCAAAATCATCACTCCTGAAGAACTTATATTCTTTATAGCCTAAATACAAAATAGCTCCGAATACAAACACTAACATATATGGCCTTCTAATCCAACTTTCAAAATCGCCCGGTAAGAAGAGTGTTCCTAATTGAAATATAAGAAAAAAGAAGATTAACAAGAGAATAACACGAATTATTCCACGTCTTGCTGCATTTCTTATATTTGCCTTTTTAAGAGCTATATCCATAGCTTACACCTTCCTAATTAACAATTCCCAGCATGTCGTATAAAGTCCAGAGTGTTTACGACGCGTCCCAACCACATTCATATTTCTTAGTGTCACAAACACTCTGTTTAAAATGAAGTTGGTCGCCCCCAAACTCAGAAGTCGCAACGGACGGCGACTCCTGATGAAATTTTAATATTAAGATTACTTACTTGCTTCTTTGTTTTGTATTCTGTTAATAAATGATGTATGAAATCATACCTTAAACCAACATTTTGTAGAAAGTTGGTCATGAAATTATGTACATCTTCACGTGAATCTCTTAGTTCTATAATTTCATTGACTATTATAGGTTTTAGCTTCTTTTTAAGTTTCATAATGCTAACCCCTTACATCTACTTTAAGATAATTGTGATCCGCGCCAGGACGGCGCGGCCTTTGCGACCAATATTATTTAACAGTTCGCGAATTGCCGACGCGTCCCAACCGCATTCATCTTTACTAAGTGTTAGCAATACGCTGTTATCGGATGGATGAGGCCCCCCGAAGCCAGAGTGCGACAGGACGTCGCACCCTATCAAGGACCTTTATACTTTACATAAAGAGCATTTACAAACATTGCAAAAGCTACAATTCCCAAAATGTTTTCTAACAAAGTAAATACAAATTCCACCTTGAAGTTTTGATTACCACCGGTTCCAGCAAAACTACTAAAAGAATATATTATCCTTTCTTGAAAGATATTTAATAAAATATCAGCCCTAAGTTGGCATGAATTATGTAAAAGTGTAATTGTATCTATCAAAGAAAATATACCGCAGAATATTAATAAGACAATTAAAGAAAACCAAATAATTCTAAATGGCTTATAACCATATCCAGTGGTTGCTTTGAAAAATAGCATAGGTATTTTAATCTTCCACGGCTTTTCTTTCATATATAAATCAGAGATATTATAATTTGCTTGTGCAACAAGCTCCATATCTTTAGACGATGCAGCCGATTTAGATATCAATAGCCATGAATGTACATTAAGTTCATTAAAACTATTCAAATCAAAATCATAGGCATTATTGAGTACTACCTGTTTTATTTCTAATGAGTTAATTTTACATTTAGCCTTAGATAAAATGTAACTAATAGTTGATTCTGACATTTTCATTTCATTGATAGGGCACGCTAATTCAATAGTATTTATCATACAATTGCGCCAAATGTTTATGTGACCTATATTTCTCGACGTTCCGAACATATTTCCTAATCGTAAAATTTTCACTTCAGACTCTTGGATATTAAGGTTATCACAAGAAGCTAATAGTTTAATTTCATCTATGACACTATACCGAATATCAATACTATCAATATGTATATCTGCTTCATTAATATTTTGTTTGTTCCTAAGTATTTCTGCTTGTTTATTTAAGCCAATTTCTATCTTTTCAATCTTACATTCAGCAACCAACAAGCTATAACCATCAATCTGCATTTTTTGGATATTTTGGTTAACTATATGCAACCTTGTATCCGTACATCTTAAAAAGGCAATATACGACGGCTGGTTGTAAAATCCTTCAATATATATTTGATTCGTCAAAGAATAGTCCTTAATATCAACAAATACATTAGTGAGCCCAAATGTAAAATAACAATGCTTGATGGAATCCTTGTATATATTGAAAGGTTTTAATATATTCAGAACAAAATCATCATTAATCGTAATCATAACATCATTGATTAAAAATTGATTCTCGAAGATAATCTTGTCACCGTCACTAATCTTCAGCTTGATTACGTTTTGCATACAATCTCCTTACCTCTCATCAATTTACCCGCCGCAGGACGCGGCGGCCCTGCCTCATCTTTCCGATAACAATGGATTACCGACGTGTGTCGTATATCCTCCAATTTCATAGGGCGTATCCGACACATGTCGGTAATACTCCCTATAGATGCATGACCTATTATTATAATTTTACAAATGAATTTATCGACAATCTTCAGATTTCCAACGTCGCATTATAAGACATTATCAATACTTATACTCTATCGACTCCACTTTTACGGAAATCTGGATCTATCGCCTAGTTAGTAATGTAAACCTACACTTCGGATAATTAGTACACCCTTCGAAAGCTCATATTAACCTTTCTCGTGAGTAACTCCCCACCACATTTAGGACAACTATTAGCGGCAATTTGGTTTGCTACGTCAGCTTTCTTTTATAGCCTAAATTCTTCATTATTCTGTTAATCCCTGCCAACAACTGTTCCTTTTTACAATATTCTTGAAATTATACCCTACTAACTCGGAGCTTCTGCTTGATAGCCTATCTTGCATCACTTACTCTGCGTATAGCATAACACTCAGCTCAGACAATTCTATGTAAAAAAGGTGCGAAGCCTAAGATTCATTCCCTTAGTTTCGCTCCCTTTATTAATTTATCCGCTCAACTGAAACTCTCTCCAGTTCTATCTTCAGCACATCAGCAGAAATACAAAAACTTTCCGTTCAACCCTACAGCACTGAGCCACAGATCTAAGTTTCTTCAGTAGGTCCCTACCTATTAAACTTCTTTAATAAATTTGACCTGGATCTTACCCTCTAGTAGGTCTTCAAACTTTTGGGCTGCTTCCCGAAAATAAACTGAACTCCCATGGGCTTTGAAGTTTTTTCACTCAAAACGCTTCGTATTCGCTTCAATCAGCCATTTATTGGGTTAAATCTTTAATAACTATATTCAACATACCGACAATTTCTCCTTCAAGCGATTACTTCTCCCTCCCCCACACGGAAAAGGAGATCTCAATTAACTCTTCTGTTCCTTAGGGAGGATTACGATCAGGTGGCCGATGGGCTTAACCCCTCACGGAATGGGTCGTATTAATTGATAACTTTGTCTTGCAGATTTTCAGCGTCTTCGCTATGTTTTCAACAATCTTACTCGCACTGTATTTTCCCTTCATCTCCGGATCCGTTCTGTCTGATACGGTGAGCATGTCAGCAGCTCACCGTAGCTTTTGACCAGGTTATCGCGGTGAATGGTGAATGGTGAATGGTGAATGGTGCTCGTCCCTCTTCCTGTATTCCAAGGAGGATGAGCGCCTGGGTGTAGATCAGATTCGTCACCAGTGACGAATCTGACAAGCCGTCACTGTCGGGGGAAGCAAGCAGTATCGTCCCATACTCTTCGCAGAGCTGCATTAAGCTATCGGCCGTTCGCTAACCAATCTTGCCCCATTCTCCATAGGGAAGCAGGTCCTTAGCCTCCTTCAGGTGCCGACCGATTTCAATGGCGCAGGTAAGGAGGATTTTCCTTTATTTACAGAGTATGAGGCCAGGCTTATGTGTGTGACAAACCTCCATCACCATCCCCGATCCGACCGACGACCTGGCTAAGACTCAGGCGAGGCCGTTATGGACACGATCATTCATAAGAATGTATTCCTTACGTCGAGCGGCGAGCTGATCGGAAAGTGACTAGTTACCTTATTTAATACAGTGAAGACTGGTGTAGTGACCGATCCTATATCAATCCAAAAATCATTACGACGCTTCAACAGGAACGTTCAAAAGCCTCATAAGGCTTAATCATGAATTGAGAAAAACACGACGCTCGGCGCTTGCCAAGCAAACTCTCTTTGGATCTGAGTAACTCTTTGGGGTGAAAGAGACTTTGCCGTCTTCAAGCGTTTGAGTAAGGTGCACGTGTCAATGGAATGATGTTGAGCATATCCTCGGCCTGAAGGCCTGCGGTATCCCTCGCATCACCTTTGACACTCTTCAACCTTGCGTTTTTCAAATACCATATCTTTTGTTTTAACCGTTTATGTTTATCAAAATGCTACTCTGCCTTTAGGAATTCAGATGGTTTTTACGAACAGATCCACAAATAGTGGATTATTGCTAACTCTATACTCAGATGCTTTCTGACTTTTCTAATTGTATATATAAATTTTCCAACTCTAGCTGCGCAAGAGTAAGCTTCTCTTCCGAATCTACAGACATGGCTTTGGCTTTCTGTGCTATCTCTATAGCATCAGCAATCATAGCGCTGATGCTGACTAACATTCGCTCTATCCTTTTGTCCTGTAGGTTAATGACTTCCTGCTCCATAGGTTCCTCCCCAATACATAGCAAAGATTTGATAATATTTTAAGGGAATATCCCTTAAAAGTCAATAATGGATATTCCCTTAAGGCATACTTATTCTGAGGTGATTGCTGTGTACGAGAGAATCCGCAATATGCGGGAAGATAGAGATATGACCCAACCCCAAATGGCAGAGTATCTGAGAATTCATCAGACAACCTACTCTGACTATGAGATTGGTAAACTAAATATACCGGTACAAATTCTGGACAAAATAGCCGACCTGTTTGAAACCAGCATCGACTATTTGGTAAACCGTACGGATGTAGAGAAACCCTATCCTCGCAAGAAATAGGTTATGCCGATATAGAAAAAACCGTCAAGACCCGCAGAGTATTCGCCTCAGTCTTGACGGTTTTAATATATGGCGATTCAATGGCCGAAAATAAGGATTTGATGGATAGAGTTTTACCGCCGTTGGCATCACAGTGTCGTCTGTCATTAAATAGATATTTCCCCCATCATCACTGTCCCAAAACCTCTGGGATAATCTCCTCATTCTCTAATTTTCTTGCTCGTTTACTGTCCTGATTTTTTCTATACTTACACTTTGCAAATGATCACAATCCACAATAGAACTTTATCGAATTTCTATAATAATACCAATATAAAAACGACATTTATCAGCAAAATACTGGACGTCATTGATTACTAAAGATCTGACCTAGTCAAATTTATAAATTTAAACTTCATACTTGACAATATTTATTTTTTATGTAAAGATGTTCTTGTAGCAAGTTGATTAAGAGAGGATGCTTTTCAATGGACACTTACAAAATGTTCAATAGCATTTCTGAGGGTTTCCAACGCAGAGTCGTCGATTGCATTAATATGGCTCTCCATGATGATCTCCCACGCTATCTAGCTGAATTTCAGCCTGATACAACTAATGGTGTACCGCAATCAATTGGAGATTGGATTAACACCAAAATACGCAAATATCTGACTGGCAACAATGTTGAAGTAATCGAGTTTAATCGTTATAGTTGGCGTGGTAAGATTATTGTCGACAAGGAGAACCTTATTACATATACCATAATGCGCGAAAAAAGACTACATCAACTTCGTCGCGAAGAACGCGAAAAACCTCACTACTTACAAACAATCGTCGCAATCCTAAATTCTGACTTTATTGCCCCACAGAAACAGATGTCCTTTTTGGAAATGGATTTTTTTCAATTTGATGATAAAATGTTAGAGCAAGATTATGACTCCATTTTTAAAGGACAAGTAAGTAAGACTGACGGCTTTCACCACTGTGCCATTATATATGAAACCGATGGAGGCTCATTGTCTGATATCAATATTCTTTTTCTGGATAAAGATCTAGACGAAGTTGATCGTATTTCGCTTAACGAATTTATTAATCCGGATTTTTCCAAACTTACAGCAATACAGTATGAACTTCAACAAGATGATGTTTCGGATGAAACTCCGAGTGTTGGATTATTAGCACTTCGTCATCGAGAAGAAACTAACTTTGAACAAGAAACAGACTCAAACCCCGTAGGTCTCCCAGAGAAACAAAAATCATTAGAAGAATAACATTTGGAGAGATTAAAACATGGCTGCTCATAATTTTATAGGAGAGCGTTTAAAAAATGCTCGTTTGCTCAGAGGAATGACCTTAACTGATTTAGCCGCCGAAACAAATTTAAGCAAACAAGCTTTGTCGCAATATGAAAATGGAACCATTAAACCAGAAATAGGTAATCTTTTTGCTTTGGGAAAATCACTCGATTTTCCCATCGATTATTTTTCCTCAGAGTATAAATATCGTATCAGCACAGAGACTACCTATTTTAGGTCTTTAATGAGTACATCTAAAAAGGATCGTCTTGCCCAGCGAGTACGTATTGAATTTATTGCGCAGATATATGAAGCATTGTACGATTATGTCTCATTTCCGCACCTGAATCTGCCAAAGGTTGATTTTGCAGGTGGGAACGAAGGATATTCCTATGAAACTGCAAATGAAGCAGTTGAGCTCGAAACCATTGCCCAGCATATCCGTCAGTATTGGAAATTAGGTTCTGGTCCTATTAAGGATTTTCGTTACACCTTAGAGGCTAATGGCATTGTTGTTACATGCACCGATCCCAAGGCTGAAAAAATCGATGCCTTTAGTCAGCGCACACTTATAAACGACGGTGAAGTATTTTTTATCGTAATATCGAAAAAAAATCAATCATTAGCACGTGCAAGATTCGACATGGCCCACGAGCTTGCCCATATTCTTCTCCATCCTTGGAGCGAGGATTTGGAGTCTATTCCCAAAGAAGAATTTAAAGCACGTGAACGACAAGCAAATATTTTAGCGAGTTCTTTGCTTATGCCAAGGGATACCTTCGGCTTTGATGTGGCACATTACCCAACCAATTTAGAGTACTATATACATCTTAAAGGTAAATGGAATGTCTCAATTCAAGCTATGGTTTATCGTACACATCAATTAGGAGTAATCACAACTAGTCAGTATCAGTACCTAATGCGCCAGATATCAAAAAATGGCTGGCGTGAAAATGAACCAGGGGATCAGCCATATATTATGACCAGCAATCTCCTCCAAGGTGCGGTTGAGTTATTGCTAAAAGAGCAAGAACTATCTGTAGAAAAATTTCTAAACTTTTTGAAAACCAAAGGAGTCATTCTCCATCCCCCTGAAGTTGAAGATCTACTATGCCTAAAAAAAGGAACACTAAAAATTCAGACAACACCAAAGCCATCGTTGGTTCAGTTAAAAAACACAATTGAAAAAATTGAATAAACAATATTTGAAAAAAGTCTGCATGTAAAGTTCTGCCCTAAAGGTATGGAACGGGGCACGGTTTCTCTATCAGATCCAGGGATTTAGCAAAAGGGTTAAATGAGTATGGCAAGGGCTTCGCCAGATAGTGGGTGGCCTTGAGGGCGAAAGCGTCCACGGCGAACTCGTCGCTGGTGGTGAGGAAAATAACTTCACTCTTATCCTTGCGCTTGCGGACCTCCGCCGCAACCTGGGTGCCGACAATACCAGGCATGCCGATATTCAGAAGCAGGATGTCAAAGTGCCGTTTTGGTCAAGGCTTTCGAAAAATAGCAACGGATTGTGACTTCTTACCTATATATCCCATAGCACCGCTAAGCATATTTTCTTTGTTGTAGTTTTTTGCCATTTTCATAGCACCTTTTGCGCTATCTCTAAATACGACTTTGAGCATAATTCGCCACCTATTATATAAATAATGAGTAGTTACTATTATTAGCGGAAGCTCCGGCATAGATTTGCACATAATAAATCGCAAACCTTTTATGTTATCGGTTGTTGGATGCTTATAAATCAAAGGCCGCACGGATGCGGCGGCCTTGAAAAGATATGTTATTTTTTAAGTTTTCCTGGATTCTCTTGTGTAAACCATCTATGGTCATGTTTTTCGCTATCATATCCATAATATTTACCTCTAAACTGGTCCATTGCCGCCCTGAATTGTCCAAGAATAAGCACCGCATCACTATTTTGAGGCAATGTTTCTTCATCAAGTACATCCAAATATTCCGTACTTGCATCTGAAGACAAAGTGGTTTTGATATCATTAAGCAGATGATTAATTAGTTTGACTTTGAGTGGATTTAAAACTCCATCCTGTTTCTTCTTTGAAAATTCTCTCATCTCCGAAAGAGCCGAGTCTAACATTGGAGATAGCATATCAAACTTTTCTACCATTTCCCTAGTTGGTAATAGACTTGATTTCTTGGTATCTGCCATTCTTTAACTTCCTTCTTTCGTTAACAACTTTAGGAACACAGAATTGAATTGTTAATAAATTAGTTTCTTAGGTGAAGACGTTCTAATATCGGATTGTTGCCCATTAATCATCCAATACCAAACTCCACCATACATTTTGATAAGTTCAGAGCGAAATTTTTCAAGACAGTTAATATATTGTGATAGAATTATCACTACATCACTATTTGTCGGAAGTAGTTCTTCATCAAATGAGTCAAAGTCAGCAAATGGTTTATTTCTATTATCAAGAATCTCATTTGTATCTATTAACACTTGATTAATGAATTTCAATTTAAATTTATTTACCGCACCATCAGGGTTTTTCTTGGAAAACACAACTATTTCGTCATATAGACCATGCAACTGGGCTTGTACTTTTTCAAATGCTTCAACATCTTCACGTCTGTTCATTTCTATACACTCCTTTTCTTATGATGGGCATGCTCTTATAAATTCAATGTATTTCTTTTTAATCACTTCGATCGGGTGTCGTTGTTTGCTTTCAAATACTGAAACCATCATAGATAGATCTTCATCAGTTAATGTAATTATACATTTTCTTTGTCCCGCCCATAAATCAATTGTATTTTTAAACATCGATTTTGCAAGAGGGTTTCTAGTGATGATAATTCCGAATCTTCCAAATTGCTCTGTCAAATATCTATTTAATTGGTTAATATGCTCTCTTTCAATTGATTTAACATTTTTCAATTCCATAACAATTTGTCGGGAGCCATAATCATCATAAATATCTTTTAGAAAATCGAAAGATCGATTGTTATAAAAGATTAAGTCTCTTATCTGTGCCCCTGAGTCCGTTCTGCTTTGATCAACAGCAAAGTCCAAGTTTGGATATAAAAGGGATGCCATTAACTGAACTACAAAATCTTCATATTTACGGTCTGCATTATCCGTTTTCCCAGAAGGCAATTTAATTATAGACGTTAATTTGTTCTTTGCTGAAGTAATTGGAATAGGCTTAAAAAAAGGATCATTTTTGCAATTTTCAAAGGCCTTTTCTTTCATTATTATGTAAGTTTGAACTATATCATAATTATGTCTGTTGTGGTTTAATATTGAAACTCTATCTTTTTTTGTTATTAATTCATTTTGGATTTCCTTAACAAAGTAATTCTCAAAATAATCATCATAGTTTATCCATGGTATATACCGTAACCATCTTTTGGGAACAAATAATACTGGCTCTTTTGTTTCTGGATTTTGTGGTAAATAAATATCTCTTTCTTCAATATATTTATTTGTTTTATAATCATATATATTGAGACTGGGGGTTTTTGCTATCGGAATCTTTAACTCGTCAGCCTGTTGAATTGTATAATCAATAAGAAAAGATTTTATAAAGTTACACGTTATATCGCAAATTCTATCCTTAGAAATATTGTCTACGTATAACTGAATCTCTTCAAAATGAGTAAATCCTGACTCTTTAATCTGGGGTATGATTTTAAATAGTTCTAAAATATTTTCTGCTGTCTGTTGTCCAATTCTTAAACCTTGCCTTGTTTTGGACGTTCCTAATCCAACTTCGCTACATTCAGATGACTGTATTAAAATTTCTACCGCTTCATTTTCCTTTCCTTTTCTTACTAAATAGCCAAGATTATTAAAAGAATTAGTAATTGCTGTATGCAATGAATTATCCTGCATAGAAGGTGACTTCCATAATAAAAACGGATCAAGATACAATGGGATATCTTCATCTAAAAAAGGTATTGCAAAATCAACTTTTTCTTGTGTAAAAGGTAGCTGGTAATAGTCGTTTAATCGCGGTCTAACTAGCGCCAATATCTTCACTCCTTGAAAGTTCTCCTACCTCTCTGTGATTAACAGAAGGGTTCCTCGTTCATTGTAAAATTCTCCATAAGATAACTCAAGACAAAGTTTTTCCAAGTGACGAGAGGTCACAAATTTTAGTCCAATTTCCGATACATCGTAATTTTCGAATATTCGTTCGGGTAATCAATGTATTTAAAGAACACCTGAAAGTTATTATTAGAGAAATAGTCCCTTTTTTTCTAATTGTCAACATCGCATTAAGACATAATGGGAAAAAATACCTTACTACATTTGCCAGATCTAATTGTCAAATATCATTTGAGCGTTGGCGAAGTATATTGATGGTATTTGGAATTATTTCTATATTTTGGATTTTTTAAAACAGGCCCGCACCTTTAAATTCGAACTGCATTGTACTTTCACTGATAATCGTCAGTAAATATTTTTCACCTATATGCATACATGAAGTGTTGACCTTTATCTCACAATTACCTTCTGGACTTATAGGAATAACTGTTCCATCCTTTACCCTTACAATATGAAAATCGAAGGCTTCATCAATATCAGCTAATTCACAATTCACATACTTCTCTATGCCAAAATGTACATCATTGCATGTTATGACAGAGAAGTCATAGTAAGATTTTTTGTTAAATCTTATGTCACGTTTATAAACTCGATAGAAAGTATTTGTGACTGGTTCACTTACAACTACAACATGAAAAGTCTCGTAAATATCTTTATCATCATACCAATAAACAGTTAGGTCAGTCTCCCCTAATGATGCGCCAGTAATATTTGTTCCGTCAAAAGTTAAAACGCTTTCATTGGCGATACTAACGCATAGTTTGGCCTCTTTAATCTGCTGTATATCTCTAATCAAATGGGGGGTAAATTTTAATTGTTGATCTAAGCCGATACTATCAATGGGAACAAGTAATTCGATTTTGAACTTTGAAATTTGATTAACACCTGAAATCCTTAATTCTAAATCATCATATGAACCTTTTTGTTCCCGTTTACATGTCAATTTCGTGACTCCAGGAGTTGTAGTATCCATCCCAATTACTTTCCAAATGGCCTTTGATAAAATAAATCTGTGATTAGATGTAATTAAATCTGAGTATTGATTGTTTCTTATTATACACACCAAATCCCCTGTACCCACAGAAATCATCGGGGAATGCTCCACGGCAAATGTCATCCCATTTTCAGGAACTCGGCAACTAAATTGACGCAACCTTCCGTCTATCACAATTTTGATGGTCAATGAAAAGTTTGAACCAGGTAATAACCCGTTTTGAGAAACATCAAAAAGTAAGGTTGATCCATATTCTGAAAAGTTGGAATAGTCATTCCAGTTGTTATTATCCCATGTGAAAGCATCAATTTTAATAGTATTGCTTTCGGAGCAAAATTCTCCTATTGTAAAACCCGCTTTTACTCTATAGTCTTCTTTAATGCATCCAGCAGTAATTTGCGGAATTTCTCCATGTTTTTCACACCACAAATCATGACTATGCCCGCACAAATACAGGCAAACACTGTTATCCCTGAATATACTGAGGAGTTTTCTTCGCTCCGTTGCTTCAAGCAGTTCTAATCCTCTATGCCCTAAAACAATTGTTGGATTGCCAGTCTGCTTCACATTCAAAAGTAACGAAAGTACATAGTTACTTCCGATCATTATTGTCCCTACATCATTTTCATGTTCTTTACCATCACCCGCTACCACCATCTCTCCAGCAAACAACTCAGTGTTCATCATAATACATCCCACAATTACACATACAGTCGATATAGATAATCCCTTGGGATTTAGGGTACCCTAATATTTTTCGAGCCCATTCATCAACATAACGTGAAATCAATTCAAATTTCTTTAAAGTATGTGGTTTAGCAATTGTGATAGGGTCTGATACCTTGGCTTTTCTACTCATTGAAAGTTTCCCCTCATGCAAATAATTTGTTGTTGTTTTCATGCTTTTTATTCGCCAAATCATCTTTTACACAAACTGAGCATTATTAGCCAAATGACGCTGGTGACGAATCACCTTTCGGTTTCATCCCTTTTCGACGTATGCATCGGCCAATTGCCTCCCACACGAAGCTGCCTGAGATCTGAGCAGTTTTTCGGCATTTGGAGAGTAATCCGCCAGTCTTCCGCACCAGGTTCGGTGGACACAAACTCCAAACGTTGTAGAGCCTCGCCCGATGGTGCCTTATATTCAACCTTGTGCGCAGACTCCAAATCAACCTGCTCAAGTTCGAGCCAAAGGCTTAAACTCAAAAGAACGTCACCAAGTCGTACTTCACCATTCGGAGTCTCGACTGACACGTTCCCTGGGTATGGGAAACAGACAGTCCTCACGACAGGGGGACTGCCTTTCTCCAGTCCGGTGAACGGATCTGTCACGTTTTGCAGTTGAAACCACAGGTCATTAATTGACCATGTGGCTCCGGTCTCAAGGTTACGAAAAATCGGAACGAAGAGATTAGTGGTTTCCGGTAAAAGTATCTCTGGTTCGCTAGGATCCGGTAGGAGCCAGGGATCTTCTCGAAAGGACCGAAGGGAGACTCGGACTGGTGCACTCCTCTTATGTGTGAAGAGGACAAAGTCGAGCCGCATCATCTTATTAATCTCTTCTGCCGAAACCTCAGACAATTCCCGCAAATCGATACCGTGAAGCTGTGCTACAGCGATAGCTTCACGAGAAAATCCCGAAGAACTGACAGCTATTGTCCGTGATGCCCCGAGTGCCTGTTTCTTTGTTGCGAGTTGTTCTATCCAAGTGACGTCTTGCTTAAGTCCACGTCTTCTGCATTCGATCGTAACAAGAATATCAGTCGTACCAACTTTCGCCCTAATACTAGCATCAACCTCGCGGAAGCGACCAGTAAACTTGCAACGTATACGATCAGGCGAGACTACAATCAGGCCAAGCGGACCGGCATCGGCTTCAATACGAGACACAAGTTCTTCGAAACGCCGCCATTCAGGAATCGCGCTCTTGTAAGAAGGTACTTTCATGTCGTTTGTTCTCCTAGTTAGCATATTTCCCCCGACTGAGCTAGTGTCATCACACAGCGTTATTCAACTTCGCATTATCAATACTTATACTCTATTGACTCCACTTTTACCGAAATCAGGATTCATTGCCTAGTTAGTAACTTGTAAACCTACACTTCGAATAATTGTTACACCCTCAAAGATATCCAAATTCACCCATTCTCACGATTAACTCCCCACCACATCGGGGACAACTATTAGCGCCAACTTGGTTCGCTACTTCTGCTTTCTTTTTATATATTCCTTCGCCATGCTGAGTTCTGACTTTTTTATTTCGTGGTTCACCCGTGAGCAGAAAATCTGGTATCGTATTTCTAATAGCTCGTATAACTGCAAACACTTTCTATAGCCTAAATTCTTCATTTTTCTGTAAAACCCTGCCAACAGCTGTTCTTTTTAACAATATTCTTTAAATTATACACTATTAGTACAGACCTTCTGCTTGATAGCCTATCTTGCTTAGCTTACTCTAGCTGAAGCATAACACTCAGCTCAGACAATTCTATGTGAAAAAGGAGCGAAGCCTAAGATTCCCTTAGTTTTCGTTCCCTTTATTAATTATCCGCTCAACTGAAACTCTCTCCGGTTCTATCTTCAGCACATCAGCTGAAATACAAAAACTTTCCGTTTTATCCCACAACACTAAGCCACAAATCTAAGCTTTCTTCAGTAGATCTGGTCACAAGCTTAAAAAAATTTCCGTAATCGCCTGTGGTATGTGCCAGGTCAAGGGAATCATAGTATTCAGAGCGTATATCTTTTTTGATTATCACAGGTGGAAAGCCTGCTTTCATAAGTTCAAAATTAAGCAAAAGTCTTGCTGTTCTTCCGTTACCATCAACAAAAGGATGAATTTTGACAAACTCGCCATGCAGCAGAGCCGCTCGTTCGATCGGATGAAGTCTCCGCCATTTGACGTTATATTGCTCTATCAAGTTTTCCATTTGCTCTTTGACAAAAAGATGCGGAGGAGGTCTGTGCTTAACACCGCTTATAATAACGTTCTCAGTTCTGTACGCTCCTGCATTGTTTTCATCAACTGTCCGAGATTGCAGCTCTGCAAAAAGTTTATGCGGAATTGTGGGGCCGGGTATCTGACGTTCTCAAACAGCTTACGGTGGTGGTGGAACTATAAAAAACGGTGAGCGTTGGCATCATACCTCCGTTCCCCGCTTTTCTTTATACAGATACTAATCCTTTACCACATTCGCAATGTACGCAATGACTTCCTCCGCCGTTGGCTGTTCCCCCTTGTGGGGGATGGACTTCCAGAACGCTTGTGCCTGTGGTTTAGGACTTTTCATAGCTT
>JARLHV010000104.1 GCA_031292055.1 Desulfosporosinus sp. | reverse complement strand
TATGACAAACTTATTGAATCTGACTATCAACTCAAAGAACATCGTTTCACACTCAGTGCGAGTGCCGAGGAACTTGCTAGAGATGTAATTGCACTTGAGAGATTACAATATGCGTTGAAAGAGCTTACAGCCGATGAACGTGAGTTGGTGGAGGAACTATACTTTAAACAAAATAGTGAACGAGAATACGAGAAAAGCACTGGCATACCAAGAAAAACAGTTGCGTATCGAAGGGCGAAGATATTAGCGAAACTCAGAAAATTGATGGATAACAAATAAATTAATAAGTGCTTAGATTTTACCAAGTGATTATTAAATAGACTATGTTGATCCCCTGTAGTAGCTAGGGAAAGTGTTATTTCATACAAAAGGTGTTCGAATAATTTTGCTAAAACTAAGCAAAAAACCCCCAAGAAGTATGAATTTACCAAGTTATTTTTTCGCCCACTTGCCACATTTTTTTCCTTTAGATAATGAGAGGACTTTTTCAACAAACAGGAGGTGAAAATTTCGGACTAAAAAGCTCTGAAAAGAACTCAATGAGTCTCGTGAGCAGATGGTGTTTTAACGGCAATTCAGTTATGGTTAGCGAGAAAAGTCAGCTAGACGGAAATGACGAAATAAGGAAGCCCGTACACCCCTACCAGAGTTTCAGACTTCCTGTACGCAAAAAACACTTCAGAAGAAGGCGTTTTTGACATTGTAGTAATACCTAGAAATACCCTTCTTCGATAAGTTCAATTTAAGGGAGGACAAATGAATAGGATCATTGAATGTTATTTAAACGTAAAAGAATTGAGTAAATATTTACAGATAAATTATGCTGAAGCAAGAGGCCTTGCAAAGGATCCCAGCTTTCCCAAAATCATATTTGGAGAAAGAAAAGTGTTTCCTAAGGATCAGGTATTGGCATGGATGGATAAAAGGTCATTGCTCATAAAGGAGTCTTCCATCGGGAAAAGTTGAGGAAATCTCTAAGATGCAGTATAATACGGAAAGTGCACGTGTATAGTTACGAGTATAGTTACGCGATAAAAAAACTATAATATTCTTTAACAAAAATTAAAAAAGGCACCATTCGTCATGGTGCCTCAAACCCGCATAGATAGGGGTTTTTAAGGTAAAAAGTTACGGTTCAACTATGACAACCATGTCCTTCACACGGATGAGGCCACTGGTTCGAGACCAGTATCGCCCACCAGTTATACCAAGGCTTTCAGCTTTTTACATAAATCGAAAAACATAGTGTGCAGTAACGCGTTACGATAGCATTTCTAATGCTAGTATCCTCTCTTTAGTAGGTACAAGTGTTTCTAAAACCTTGGCAGTTCGTTTGCGTGGGTTAACGGCTGACTAACGGAGCGAAAGGACTTCTCCTTCTCTTAGTCCGGTTCCCAAAAGAGTAAGGAAGATAACTGGCCAAACACCTCTTGTCTTGAAAGGACCTTTAACTCTGGTAAGCTCATCAAGGAAGATATTCATTTCTTTCTCCGTCATTGCCCTAGCCTCATCGTCGTCAAGCTTAGGAAGTTCTGCGGTTTTCGCGGGGTTCCTACCGATCAAGCAATTATCGACCGCCTTCGATAAACACATACTTAGGATTTGATGGTTTTTCTTCACAGTCGCTGGTGCGAATTTTTTTTTGGCCATTTTGTTGTAAAACTTTTGGACATCGTCCGTTGTTAGGTCTTTGAGTAAGATAGTCCCTATCTCAGGAATAATATGAATGCAACCGGAGATCGTTCGCTCCTTTATCCTGATGTCCTATTTGAATGAACCGAGCATCTCCAAATGGGTTGCCAAGCTCAAGGCCGATTCCCTGCTGGCTCTGATGATTGGCGTTGCTCATGATGAGGTACCTGAAGTTGGTAATCATTACGGTTTGATGAACCGATTGTGGTTGGCGAATCCTGATAGTCCAGATCAGGATTCGCTCCACACTTTTCGTCGTTTAAAAATTGATCAGTTCTTTGTTCGGGATATTCGTGCGGATGCAAATGGGGAAGCAGTCATCACGACTATCATTCTGTTGGCTCAAAACCTCGGGCTGAAGGTTATTGCCGAAGGAGTAGAAACCAAAACTCAATGGTCCTTCTTCAAGGACAGGCGCTGTGACGAAATGCAAGGATATTTCTTTAGTAAGCCGTTTTTAGCAAAGGATGTGGAAAAAGAGTTTTCTTGCTTAATCCCTAAGATTTATCAAACTCCTCCACACTTAGGACAATTTTTAATCGCTTCGGTGTAATTCCAAAGATAGCCACAGACAGCACACTGCTCTTGGAAGTTTACTGGGTTATACGGGTATCCAGGTGCTGGTACAGGTGCTGGTACAGGTGCTGGTACAAGTTCGGGAGCGAGTTCGGGCACAAGTTCTGGAAGTTCGGAGTCGGGATCTTCTTTCATAATGAACCCGATCCGATCCAACTCACCAACATGCTCCATATAAACATACACATGAGCCGGGAATGCTGTGGCCAACTTCTTTCTATTGTAAATGTCTGCATGTGGGATTAGGTTAAACAGACCTGTGAAAAAGCCTCCTAGCTTTCCGAGTTGAAAATCGTTATACTGCTTTCTGGCAGCTTCGATTTAGTGATCGGCATGTGATCGGCCTCCTCTATTTGTACTCCTCAACAGATATTTCCCAATTACACGCGTAGTTGGGTGTGATTAAGTATAGGTTCCTGCCCCTGGCTCATTGATTGTACCTGATCTTCAAGAAAGCCGCCGGTAAGATTTAAGAACTATAATTTACCACATGTCCCTTCCCTGCTTCGTAAAGATATGATTGCCTATTTGTTTAATTTCTGGTCGTGACCAAATATATCTATTTCGCGTCTTGGCTGGATTGAAGAAAAATAGTGCTCCCCCCCGAAGGGTCTAATCCGCTTATAGCTTCTCGGGCAGCACGTATGGCGGATGCTGAAGGTGGTAAATTAATTTGGCCGTCATCTACGCTTGAAAAAGCCTTATTGCCGCATCTGTTGTTACCCCGAACTTCCCGTCTACCGTTCCGACTCCATAACCTAATTGTGTTAATTTTTTTGCAACTCTGTGACTTCAGGGCCTTTGCTCCCCCTGCCAAGCAAACGGTCACCTAAAGCTGCATACGCAATTCCTGACAGTGCAATACTGATGATCAGTCCGATGGTCAGAACACTCCCCCAGGATTTAATGTGTATTTTCATACCCTCACCTCACCTTGTTTTATGCGTCCATAGTGTGGCATGAATTTAGGGGAATTATCCTCATTATCCATAACATACTTAAAAATACGATCTAGAGACTTTTTTCCTTCATAATTAAGAACCTTTTCTTAACTACCTTAATCATAAGATTAAGAAGCCATATTTTTGCAATTATTTTCGAATGGCCAAAAGATGGCTGCAAAAATTAAAACATTCCTACTAGTACTCATGAGTGAGCTCCTGAACAATGAGAAATATAGAAATGTTAGTTCTAACAAACAAGACTGTGAACGTAATGCGTTTTACCGTTTGGCTGTACGAATCAAAAAACGCTTCCCAAAGCAAGGTTTTCGTCACATGGATGGACTCTATGCATGTGGACCTGTCATACAAACCTGCCGGGATAGGATAAATATAAAAAACTGCCTAAAACCTTTCGGTTTTAAGCGGTTTTAGGCAAGCTTCGTTACATTTAAACAAATGATGTATCTCCCGTATCCATGATCCTTCCTCCTTAATATACTTTCTGTCAGGTGCAAAACAAAATGGCGCTTTGAGTTTACTCTTTCGAGCATCCTCAAAGCGCCATTGCTTGGCCTTCATTTTCTTCCTAACCTAGGGGTTATCGGCTGTGTACACCTGATGCTTGGAATTCTAGCACAAATGTTAATGATCTTACAATACTTTTCTTTCGTGAGTTCTGTATACATTGTAAAATCTGAATTCATTAGGTCTACGCTCTAACCAGGTATTCGTGTTCGTGAGAACTCGTCCTCCTAAAGATTAACATCGTCTTCAGATGAGAACTCTACCCTCCTTTTGTATTCCTCAATTTTAGATCACTAACCAAAAAAATCCCCCCACAAGGAGAGGCAATGAAGGAGGAAAAGAATGAAATTTAGATAAAAGAAATATTTATCCATTCTTTATGGTTTTCAGCTATAAACATGATAGAACCTTTATGGGGCTTTGCTTTATAATAGGCCTAGTACAGTGGTAAGCAATATCGACACACAGAGTATTGGTGAAGCTGGAAGATATTTATCGTCGGTCAGTCCCTTAAGATGGTGATGAACCCTATGTCCAGCATCGTGGTCGCCGGCCTTTTGATCTGCTTATATACATATTCTTTGTTACACACTGAAAAAAAGCGGAGGAATTGTTATGACAGGAAATGATTCAACCTGTGCAGTTGTGCGTATCATTAATTACCATGCGAAAGGAGCATTTCGCCTCAGACGAGGATATCAGCTTAAAATCAAGCTCCCTACCAGTTATCCAATTCTCGTCTTCTTTGAAGTTCGCTAAGTTTGTAACTCCTTACCGAGAATAATGTATCTAATGTCATCCGTCACTGCCATGAAAGGGCAAAAAAAGGTAACTTGACCAAAATTTCATTCCGGTTGTTGATGATCAACAAGTATTTATTGGGATAGTTAGAAGGCAAGAGATTATTGAATATTGCGGGAGATAAGTCAGTGACTTTTTTTCCGTGATATGTGCCTGCATGGATTTTATCAAGGGTATTGGTCTTGCCGTTAGGTCAACAATTAACCAATATTCGGAATGAGATACTATCGTCGTAGTGGGAGATCTAGTCGTTAACGACCTGAAAGCAGTATATAGCCAGTTAAGAAGAAGGATCTATGAGGAAGCTTTCTTACGAGCCATGAACAGAATCATTGGCAGTAAGAAAGCTTTTTTGTGTGAGGTGACTGAAAGAGTGGTGAGTAACTGTTTCAAAACAATAACAACCGTTAAAACAATAAATATGTTATAAAGATTAACGTTAAACGTATAAATAAACAATAAAGATCAATTAAAGCAAGACGAACATCTGTATATTTTTTAAATAATACGAAAGTATAGTTGCAAAGGAAATAATGATTGAAATGACAGCATTGGTAATTTGCTTATTATATTTATAAAAAGTAATATTGCGATTGGAATTAATGTATTTAGCTTATAACTTATATTTTATAATATCTTTATGTTTTGTAGTGCTATTTTTATGGCACTTTTATAAAGAAAAGGTTTATAATTAAGCCAGTAATTCGGAATATGAAACGACCGAGGGGGGGATATGCTCAAAAATAAAAAAATATTGTTTTAGAAACAAGATGAGTAACGGAAAATGGAGGCTAAATATTAATGCTGTTTCGAGACTTGTCAAATGGGGTGATTGCCGGAACTTGGTTAATTGGGTTACTAGTTATTTTTGTGTTTGTAGAACGATGGAGGTTTGAGACTGGTAAGCAAATGTTTATCGATAGATTTATAACGTACCTGGAAGGTGTTTATCGTCGTACGGCCCCTAAAGACTGTGAGATAGTAAAGATACGAGAGTACGCATTATCAGATAAGGTGAAGGTGGTGAAGCTTCAAATTCATGGACAAGACAGTGATAACCGAGAAGCTCCAGAGAAGGGGGAGATACCGTGATATAACTCTTTTTTAGGCTTCAGTTTTCTTGATGACACAGATTCGCGGGAATACGCATTGTCGGACATCGTGAAGGAAGTTAAGCAACATGACCTTCTACGCACTGGACCGCGATAACAAAGAAACTTCAGTAAGGGGGAAGATAAATGGCTGATATGATCTTAGGCGGCATCGTTGCCCTAGGCCTTCTCATATATCTTGGTTACACACTGATGAAAGCGGAGGAATTGTAATGACGAGTAACGATTTAATGCAATTGGGGTTCTACCTCATTGTACTTATCCTTTTGGCCATTCCCCTTGGCCGCTATATGGCCAAGGTATTACAGGGCGAGAAGACCTTTTTCGACGGTGTAATGGGCCCCTTGGAAAGGCTTATTTACCGGATCTGCGGGATTGACGCCGGTCAAGAAATGAACTGGAAGCAGTATGGTCTAGCCTTTTTAGTCTTTAACCTGTTCGGACTTGTGACATTGTTTATCCTCCAACTGGTGCAGGGACGCCTGCCGCTTAACCCCCAGGGGTTTGCAGGGGTAAATTGGAATTTAGCTTTCAATACAGCGGTTAGTTTCACTACCAACACCAATTGGCAGGCCTATGGTGGGGAATCGACCATGAGTTACCTAACCCAAATGGTTGGCCTAACCGTGCACAACTTTTTTTCGCCTGCTGTAGGTGTAGCGGTGTTAGTTGCCTTTATTAGGGGCCTAATCAGTCGCCAGGGCAAGTCTCTCGGCAACTTCTGGGTGGACACGACCCGAGTTGTTCTGTGGATATTATTGCCTTTGTCCCTAATCTTTGCTCTAGTTTTAGTTTCCCAGGGCGTTATTCAGAACTTGGCTCCCTATTTGACAGTGCATACCCTGCAAGGCGCGAGCCAAACCATTGCCATGGGTCCGGTCGCCTCTCAGGAAGCGATCAAAATGTTGGGTACTAACGGCGGTGGCTTCATGAATGTTAACTCCGCCCATCCCTTTGAAAACCCTACTCCTTTCACCAATCTATTGGAAATGCTTGCTATCCTGCTCATCCCCGTGGCCCAAGTTTTTGCTTTCGGTCATATGGTCAAGGATAAAAAACAGGGACGGGTAATCTTCGGGGCTGCCTTAGTCATGTTGGTGTTAATGCTTGGGATATGTTACGGCTCGGAAATAGCCGGGAATCCCCAGATCGCCAAGATTGGCATCAGTACTTCCTCCGTCATGGAAGGTAAAGAAGTAAGATTTGGGGTTGTCAACTCAGCCTTATGGGCTACTGTTACTTCAGCAACATCGAACGGGTCAGTCAATGCCATGCATGACAGCTTTACTCCTTTAGGCGGGATGGTGCCTATGCTGAATATCATGCTGGGTGAAGTCATCTTCGGCGGTGTCGGAGTAGGTTTGAAGGGTTTGCTAATATTTGTTATTTTGACCGTATTTATTGTCGGGCTTATGGTCGGCCGTACCCCGGAATACCTGGGTAAAAAGGTGGAGGGCTTTGAGATGAAGATGGCTGTCCTGGCTGTGCTGCTCCCGTCCGCAGCCATATTATTGGGCAGTGGTCTGGCCTCAGTCATCGCCTGGGGGACCTCTTCCATCGCTAACCCCGGACCCCACGGTTTGAGTGAAATTCTTTATGCCTTTGCTTCGTGCGCAGGCAATAACGGCAGCGCCTTTGGAGGGCTGAGTGCCAATACTCAGTTTTACAACGTGGCTCTCGGCATAACTATGCTCGTCGGTCGAACTGCCATTATAGTTCCGACGCTGGCCATCGCGGGCAGTATGGCTAGTAAGAAAATAGCCCCAGTAACGGCGGGTACTTTTGAGACTACCAGCGTTTTGTTTTCAGGTCTACTTGTTTCAGTGATCCTGATCGTGGGAGCCTTGACCTTTTTCCCGGCCCTGGCTTTGGGGCCAATCGTTGAACACCTGTCAATGTGGGCTGGCAAGGCCTTTTAAGGGAGGAATTAAAAAACTATGAGTAAAGACACAGGCTTTGACCGGGCGCTCGTTACGCAGGCCATCAAAGACTCGTTTGTTAAATTAAATCCCAAGATTTTATGGCGAAATCCGGTTATGTTTGTAGTTGAGGTCACAGCGGTACTCACCACTTATTTTGCCATTAAGGACATCGTCGGCGGGCAGAGTTCTTGGTTTGACGTCCAGATTGCCCTGTGGTTATGGATCACCGTTTTGTTTGCTAACTTTGCCGAAGCCGTGGCGGAGGGACGCGGCAAAGCCCAGGCTGATGCTCTACGCAAAACCAGAAGCGAAACGATCGCCAAAAAGTTGGTGGGAGGAAAAACTGAAGATGTTTCCGCTGCGCTACTGCGCAAAGGGGATATTGTGCTGGTGGAGACCGGTGATTTTATCCCCGGTGACGGTGAAGTCATCGAGGGTATCGCATCGGTCGATGAAAGTGCCATTACCGGAGAATCGGCACCGGTGATTCGGGAATCGGGCGGCGACCGTAGTGCCGTTACCGGCGGAACCAGAGTACTTTCCGACTGGATCAAGGTGAAGATTACCGCCAATCCGGGTGAAACTTTCCTCGACCGCATGATTGCTTTGGTCGAAGGTGCCAAAAGGCAAAAAACTCCTAATGAAATCGCTTTAACTATTCTTTTGATCGGCTTAACCATTATCTTCTTGTTAGCCGTTGTTACCTTGGAGCCTTTTGCCATCTATTCCGGAGCAATCGTAGGGATTCCTGTTTTGGCTGCTTTGTTGGTTTGTCTAATTCCTACCACCATCGGAGGCTTGCTCAGTGCGATTGGTATAGCCGGGATGGATCGATTGTTAAAGCGCAATGTCTTAGCCATGTCTGGTAGGGCAGTAGAAGCTGCCGGGGACGTAGGTGTGTTGCTTTTAGATAAGACTGGAACCATTACCCTCGGGAACAGGATGGCCACAGAATTTGTACCTGCACCCGGCGTATCGCCAGAACAATTAGCGGATGCCGCCCAATTGTCTTCTCTGGCGGACGAAACCCCTGAGGGCCGGAGTATCGTTATCTTTGCCAAGGAAAAATTTAATTTGCGGGAACGCGATATCACTGCATTAGGAGCAACATTTGTTCCCTTCAGCGCTCAAACTCGGATGAGTGGTGTTGATTTACAGGGCCGGGAGATCCGCAAAGGAGCCATGGACACGATTGAAAAATATTTGCGGGAAAAAGGGGGAGAAATGGCTCCTGAGGTGAAAGCTGCCATTGAGAAAATTGCTAAACAAGGCGGTACTCCACTGGTTGTAGCTGAGGGAGATCAAGCCTTAGGAGTCATTTACCTTAAAGATGTCGTAAAGGGTGGAATTAAAGAACGATTTTCCGAACTTCGCCGTATGGGCATCGAGACTATCATGATTACCGGGGATAATCCCTTGACGGCAGCCGCTATTGCGGCCGAGGCTGGGGTGGACGATTTTCTGGCCGAGGCCACACCGGAACAAAAATTAAAATTAATCAGAGAGTATCAAGCTAAAGGTCAATTGGTGGCTATGACCGGAGACGGAACAAATGACGCTCCAGCCTTGGCCCAATCCGATGTGGGTGTGGCCATGAACAGCGGTACCCAGGCTGCTAAGGAAGCCGGTAACATGGTAGACCTGGATAGCAATCCCACCAAACTGATTGAAATCGTGGAGATCGGCAAACAGCTCTTAATGACTAGGGGCTCCCTAACTACCTTCAGTATTGCTAATGACGTAGCCAAGTACTTTGCCATTATTCCGGCCATGTTCATGGTGACCTATCCTCAATTAGGAGCCTTGAATATCATGGGTCTGTCTACACCCCAAAGCGCTATTCTTTCTGCGGTAATTTTTAATGCTTTGATCATTATCGCCTTGGTTCCCCTAGCCTTACGCGGGGTTAAATACCGGCCCTTGGGAGCAAATGTGATTCTGCGTCGCAATCTTCTAGTCTACGGTCTAGGCGGGTTGATCGCCCCTTTTATCGGGATTAAGCTGATTGATGTGATCCTGACTGTACTTCATTTGAGCTAATGGAACCTGACACGAAAATTGGACTTGCTGATTTGGAAAGGGTGAGGATTAAATATGCTTAAAACAATGGGTAGGGCCATAATGTTGTTACTTGTAATGACCTTGTTAACGGGTATCGCCTATCCTTTAGTAGTTACAGGCCTAGCGAAGGTTATCTTTCCTAAACAAGCTGAGGGTTCTCTAGCTTACAAGAATGGCCAACCAATAGGTTCTGTCCTAATCGGGCAAAACTTTAGCGATGCGCGCTATTTTTATAGTCGTCCCTCAGCAGCGGGTAAAGATGGCTACGATGCAACCAGTTCAAGTGGTTCTAATTTAGGACCAACAAACAAAACATTATTAGACTCAGTAGCCACGCGAGCAAAACAGGTGAGAACAGATAATAGGTTATCTGCAGCGACTCCCGTGCCTGGAGATTTGATTACAGCGTCGGCTAGTGGTTTGGACCCTGATATTAGCCCGGAAGCTGCTCAAATTCAAGTGGACAGAGTAGCCAAAGCTAGGAATTTAAGTGAACAAAAGGTTCAGGCCCTGGTGGACCAGTATACTCAAGGTCGGCAGTTAGGCTTTTTGGGTGAGCCACGGGTCAATGTATTAAAGTTAAATATGGCTTTAGATTCTATATAAGTTGGTGATGGGCTAAATGGCAAAGGAAAACCGAGTCGACCCCGATGAGTTGCTTGCCAGCCTGGAGAAGGAGGGCCTCGGAAAACTTACAATTTTCCTGGGGGCCGCCGCCGGGGTGGGAAAGACGTATGCTATGCTCGAAGCAGCCGGGGAAAAGTTGTTGGAAGGAATGGATGTGGTTGTGGGTTTAGTGGAAACCCACGGGAGAGCAGAAACTAGGGCAATGCTCAAAGGGTTATCCATTATTCCGACAAAACCTTGGGATTATAAGGGCAAGACTTTCCGCGAAATGGACCTAGATGCCATTATAGAACGACATCCCCAAATTGTCTTGGTCGACGAACTGGCCCACACTAATGTCATTGGGTCACGGCATAAAAAACGTTATATGGATGTCCAAGAATTATTGGCAGCAGGAATCAACGTTTACACCACGTTAAACATCCAACACTTAGAGACGTTAAACGATATAGTAGCCCAGATCACCGGAGTTACGGTGCGGGAAACGGTCCCTGACCAGATTTTAGAAACAGCGTCTCAAATCAAACTGATTGATATCCCGCCCGAAGAGTTAATTCAAAGACTTAAAGATGGAAAGATTTATGGTGCCGGACAGGCAACTGAGGCTTTGAAAAAGTTCTTTCGCCCGGGGAATATCAATGCCCTCCGGGAGTTAGCCCTTCGTTATACTGCCAAGAAAGTCGATCGCCAGTTGGAAT
>JARLHV010000006.1 GCA_031292055.1 Desulfosporosinus sp. | reverse complement strand
TATTAGAAACGCCAACAGTTCATCGGCGGTATGTTTAATCAGGCCCTCCCGAAATTCTTTGCTCCAGCCGTAACTATAAAGTTCTTTACAATGTCTGACAGTTTGCTCAAACTGAAGAGGAGTTAAAGCCACCCGACCAAGAGAATCGACCTTGCACTGCCCCTCGTTTAATTGTTGTCGCAAGACGGAGCCGAATTGCAAAGCGATGTCAGAGATGCCTTTTTGATTAGGAAAGAGGGTCAAAGCGCTTTTGGGTTCGGGGGCTATTAAAAGCGCTGTGTTGCGGTAGAGCTCTAATTGTAAGCCAGTGTGTCTTTCCAGGTCCTCCTGCAAACGAGCGCGGTAGTTGCGCAAGTAGAGAAAATCGGCGTCCTCCGAATTGCTGCGGTACATAGATGGGGACAGCAAGAGTTGCCGGTAGATTCGGTAGCGTCGGCGGGCGCCGAGCAGTTCGTCTTCTCCCTCAAACGTCTCCGCGGCCAAAATGTCTTCTTTGCTGTTAAATTGAAAGAAATCCTTGGGATAGGAACGCATGAAATACCTGCTGACGACTGAAACTTCGTAGAGAACCTCTGAGCTTTCATTCTTGCCAAAGGTGCCAAGTTCGCCGTCAACGACGGTCAGCATTTTGAGTTCTGTAACGAACTGCAGAACTCTAACTAAGGATTTGCGATGCTCATAATTGCGCCAATCGAGTGCCAACTCTCCCGGATAAAGGGCCTGGACCTCGGAACAGAGATCGGATAAAAGAAATTGTTCATACCCGGTGATACTCTCCAGGTAGGCGAGCACACAACATAACAGAGCGTAATCCCTGGGGTGTTGAAACTGCTCAATCCCCATCCATGCCTCAGGTACTGCAGGGATTTTCTCTAGTTTGGCGAAATGCCGGTGCACGATCAAATGGTAGCCCAATTTGTCCAGCACATAATCCTTCAGGGCGTTTTCCCGATCCCGAATGATTTGATAGGCTTCAGGATCATGTTCTCGGAGGATCCAAAAGTTCTCAAGCAGAGTTATCAAGGCCTCTCTGGCTACTTCGTCGAAACCTTTCTTTTCGCTCATCGGGCTGCCTCCGCGAGATCATCAAACCAGAAGATATAATCGGGCATTTCTAAAAGACCATCCTCACAATGCAAATTGATTGGGCGGTCACTGGCTTTCTCCAGGGAAAAGGTGCGTCCGGTTTCCGTTTTCCCTTGGCGATTAGGGTTGGCCATGCATTTACTGATCCAAGTAAGCAAGGTTTTACGGATAAACGTCGTCAACTCAGGAAGGTTGCGCAGGACAATACAATTATCTTGAATGAGATTATCGAGTAATTGTTGTTCAATTTCCTTTTCCCTTAAATAGGCCTCTAAGGCAGCTTTTTTGCGTTCCGATTGATCAACCACCGCATTCGGTCTGCTTTTTTCTCGGTAGTTTCTGACCTTAGGCCGAATCTCGATTTCGGAGGGTGGTTCATCCCAGATCTCAACTTCGAAACTTTCCGTCTGCTTGGGACGATCGACCCATAAGTGGCGCGTATGGAAGACGCCCAAAACACAAGCTGAGAGTTCATGGGCCTCTTGTACGGTATCCAGGTTGGAAAACCACTTAGCCAAATGTAAATAATCCAGGCGTCGGTTGCGCAGATTGTGATGAGTTTCGCCAAGACGCTGGGCAAAGCGGGTTAGACGACGGATGGTCTCATTGGTTGCGTTCTGGAGATAGAGCAGATCGCTTTCGCTGCCTCCTTCTCCCAGAAACCAGGTTTTAAGACTTTCCCATTGATCTTGAAAACGTTCCATCAGCTGCTCTTTACTGGGACGAACGTCCAAGCGGGGAATAGACAGTTCATAGTCTGCGACACATTCCGTGAGTTTTCGGGAGAACGTCAAGGGGGCTTCCTCGAGTATGCCTTCAATCCGAAAGGAGGTTCTCTGTAAGCTCGTCATAAAATTACGAAGGTACTCTGTTAACGCCTCTTTATAGACCAGAAAGGCATCGGTCATCATTTGTTCCTCTACTTTTTCACTATGCAAATGAGCCAAGTAATCGGCCGCATTATCGGTCAGACGATGAAAGTTCTCATACAGGTCTTGCCAGAGCAGATAAATCTCTTCATTCGTTTTACTGAAAACAAAGTCTGGTTTGACCCAGGCGGCGGTAAGGTCCATTAAATTACCCAATAAACGATCAAAAAGGGTTCGTTCCAGTGAACCGCCAAAGCCTGCTCCTAAATGCTCCAGGCTTAAAACCATCCGTTCAATTTCAATCGTGTAGGGTGTCAACTGATATCGAAATTTTCGCTTCTTAAATTCTTCGATGCTCGCTACACGTCCTGTATCTTGACGCGGTATAAGATTCTTCCAGCTAACCAGTTGATCTAAATCCTGCAGAAGCTGATCCTCAGTGTACTCTCGAAAGTGAGGATCCGGCTTCAAATACTGCAAAATTTCTTCGAGAACTATGTAGTAACGTAGTCGTTCGTGTTGTAAATATACGTAACGCAAAATAGAACGATAACGCCAGGCATTCGAAACCGTCAAATAGGTCGCCTCTTGAATGGGTTTGAGAAGTTGTTCATTCATGTTCTTTACCTCTTAAGCAAAATTAATTGTTGATCTTCTATAATTATTCGCTCTATTTTGCACAAAATCCTACTTTATGAATGTATATATAATAAAAAAGCCGAATATCCTATATTTCAGGATGTTCGGCCGTGTCGTTTCTCCAAATTAAATTGATGCAATTAATACTACATCCACATGGGCATAGATTAGCTACAGTATAATTCGACGGAAAGAAAAAGTCTATAAATTAATTAGGAGTGTAAAATCAGCAACTCTGCGAGCTGATTTTACACTCCTATTCCTGTTTTCTTCTGAATTTTTGAAATAAGATCAACCCAATTAGGAATAAGGAAAAAACACCCTGACGAGCTTTTAAGAACCATAGTCGACTTTTTCCCATAGGCACGAATTTCCGAAAGAAAGTTTTGACTGAACCCCAAAGAATCAACAGTCCTCCCACGGCCCCTGGTAAAATCGTTCCCAGATTAACTCCCCCATTATATAAAAGGAGCAGAAAAGTATCTAAAATTCCGATAATGCCCAAAAACAGAAGCGGCCCTGTCTAGATTCGCTTGATTTTCATATAGCTCCTTCCTAAGTTTAAGAATAACTAGACGGTGAATTACAGTCCGAATGTGGCTGGAATATTTGGCAAGTGCCTAGGAAAAGCCGATGCATTAAACGCTCCTTTAATTTTACCTCCACCTCAACGCCCTCCCCGGCAAGAAGGACCACCTTCGGTTCCCCCACTCGCAGGATTCGCACTTGACCACAGACTAACCTTTACATCAAGGCGGCTATTTTTCCTAAGCTTGGCAAGGCGCAAGTGAGGAAGGTGATATGCAACATTCAGAATATGCCAAATTGATAATACTTGGATACAAAAATTTGCAGATCCATCTTAATGCACTGTGTAAGAATTATGTCTAGCTAATATATTTATAATGAATATCCTATAGCCATAATTACAAAGAAACTAAGAATAATTACTATATTCAATATAAGATATAACCACTGCTTTTTTAAGAAACTAACGATTCCTCCAATTATCCCTAAAACAGGATTAATAAATAGACTTACAAGTCCTAGTGGTCTTAATCCTTGTCCTAGCAAGGATTCTAGGCTATCATAAGGAATTAAATAAGCTATAATTAGTAAAACTATACCTAATACAACTGTTAACTTTGGAATATTCCTTGAATTCATGTTTAACCCCTCCTCCCCCCTTCTTACTGCATATAATCCTACAAATATGCATCAATTTGAACGCCGACAGCCTGGGGATTCATTTAAGTAAAATTTAGCTTTCTTTTATATCTTTTAGTAAGAACTTGCCTCCTGACCATAATGGTGAAAATCCCCTGCAAATGCCTGCTGTTACTTCCTTCGTGATTTGGCCTTTCTAACTCTTCGCTAACTGATTGATAGAAATTCTTGTCTTCTTCAAATAATTAATTTATCCAAACAATACGATCAATATCGTTTTTATAAATATCATTGAGTTGTCCTAATCCAACCACTCGGGTTTATGAAAATTGCGGAGGCGGTGCATTCCTACTACGAGGAATGTACCGCCTTTTGACAACAATTTAGTCTCTTTAATAATTATACATGTTCAAATACATAGCCAAATTAGAGGCCAATGTCTATCATCTTTTTGATGTGTCGGTGACGGCTCCCTTTTGGTATATCCTGTAATGATAGAGCGTTTTGTACTCCGTTCAGTGGCGAGAGTCGGGAGAAGTTTATGGTAAGTTGTATGGCTTTTGTGAAGTTCCCCCCCGTCCATTGTACTTGCACAAAATAGGAATAATGCGAAACATGTACTATTTCTATAACTTAAAATGCACCTACTTTAAAGCCAAAAAATATCGTATAAATGACAGAATATAAAGTCAAACAAATATATTTACTGTTTGTTAAATTTATCTTTTTTCATCTTATACCATTTATGAACAGAGATAAATATTTCCGAAAAACGAAGACCTTTCCCTAGAAATTTCATTAGTTTTACGAAAGCTACTACAATTAGAAAGAGTACAAAATCAATTTCTATAATAGTTAATAGTTGCTCCATAACTATACTCCTCGTATCCATTTTAATACCTATATACCCACATCAACAGCTTGGGATATTTTCTATTTATCCTACTTTGGACTGCAAATAAGAATAATCTGAAGCAAGGGTTAGTATCTGATACTAATTTCTAAAAGAAATTTTTTCAGCAGAAATAATAAAATCAGCTAATATCATATTCTCATCCTGAAGCAAAACATGCCATTCATTTCTGACGTTAATATCATAAATTTCATCATATAGCCACCACGAATTTTCTAATGAAGAATCTTGTTTTATTATCTTATAATTCTCAAACAGGACTTCCTTTATATCCGTAAAACCTCCAGAATCTAGTTTGTTAACCCCCCTTGATACGCGTTGGTTTGACTGGCCAAGAAAGTTATGGGGCGACTTAAACGAGCGTTGATTCAGGTTTCTAAGGATAGCGCTCCTCGTCTAGTTTCTGTTTAATCCAAAAGTCTCGGTTTTGGTTGCACTACCGCCTTTCGTATTTTCGACTTCGAAACGGAGATTGGGGTAGTGGACCCGTACCCATATTGAGAAGGGAAGCAGGCTGAAGACCTTTAAGCTAAGGGTTTAAGTTATGGATGGTTTTTTCAAAGTAATGTATAATAAAAATAACAAACGCACGTTCGATGGTCAAGCTTAATTTGTATGCTTGCACCGGTTAAACAAACGTATTATTGAATTTAATCAAAGAAAGTGGTGACTAACAGGATGAGTGAGATCTTGGCGGGGCTTAATGAACAGCAGCGACAAGCAGTAACTTCCACGGAAGGCTTCATACGCGTGATTGCGGGTGCGGGGTCAGGTAAGACCCGCGCGCTGTCGCATCGGTTTGCCTATCTTGTCAATGAGATTGGCATTATGCCGTCCAACATCCTCTGCGTCACATTTACCAATAAATCCGCCCATGAGATGAAACATCGCATCCGCCGGCTCTGTGGCGACAACGATACCGGCTATATCAGTACTTTCCACAGCTTCTGCGTGACTGTTTTGCAGGAGGACATTAACATTGTCCAATATCCGAAAAGTTTTCTGGTTCTTGACAATTCTGATATCAACGACATGCTGAAGATCGTTTATGAAGAACGCAGTCTCACGTTGCGGCATATGACCTTCGCTAAAGCGAGAGACATGATCGAAATCCGCAAGTTGTTTAAAGATCCGGAGTACTACAAATTTATGGTCTCTCT
>JARLHV010000103.1 GCA_031292055.1 Desulfosporosinus sp. | reverse complement strand
TCTCCTTCAAGAGGGGGCTCATTTGGTATCCATCCAGAAATTACTGGGTCACAAAAGTTTGACGACCACTCAGATTTATTTGCATATTACGATTACCGACCTTTTGGAGCTCTCTAAGAAACATCCTATGCGCAAAATGCGTACCATGATGGGACTCATTGGCGATTCCGTTACTTCCTTTCAAATACCTTACGGTTCTCGTACAGGAACATAACTAAATTTTATGAAATACTGCGTCTGCTTTAGATTTTAATAGTATTCCCTATCTAACGTGCCAATATTATCCGATACACGTCCAAAATTAATGTCGCTAAAGCCCAAAATATCAATGTCTATTACAAAGTGTAGTCCCATTAGTTGCATATACCTATGCGCTTGCGAAGTTGCGTGTTCTGCACTTTTGTTCGGTCTAAATCCATTGCTTCGTTCAAAGAACTTTGCTTCGCAAATTGGTTCTAATACCTGTAATACACATTGCTGAATAAGCCTTTCCATGATAGTGGGGATTCCCAATGGGCGCTTCTTCGTTGGGTCATTATCTTTCAGTATTTCTACTCTGCGGACTGCTTGAGGTTTGTAACATTGTAGTCTGGCTCTCACATAATCAATAAGTTGCTCATCTTCCCATTTTGCCAAATCATCAATCGTCTTTTTGTCGACACCTGCTGTTTTACTTCCCTTGTTTTTCTTGATGTTGCGATAAGCAAGGCCGATGTTTTCTCTCGTCGTAATTAGTTCTACTAGATCAGTAAATACTTTATTTTGCTTGCTTTGTTCATATAGCTCATCTTGAATTGCTTGGAAGTCGTAATATTCAGCATTTCGCAGTTTTTGCCTTTTAAGCTTCTTTTCAGTTGTCAAAGTCGGTTACTTTCTCCTTTACATTTGCAGGGGATTTCGCCTTTGTTAGTCATACTCGAACCTTCGAATACTATGCACTTAGATGTTTATACTTTTTGTGACTACAGCCTGTCCCTCCACGGCTTATTATCCCCGTTTCATAGGTATATTGGCTGCGCTATCCGCCGAATAAAGTCAGGTTATACATAGTTTCATGCTTTCCCTGTCAACGTTTCATTGTGTGTAATCACTCTGCGTTTCGACCTTCCCACGTTCCGATAGTCCTATCTTTACATATGCTTTTAGGTTATCCTTTGAGCCTGTATGCTTGATACTACCTTTAATAGTATAGGGAATTTCATAGAAACACATTTTACTTTTCCCCACATACGCCGCATTGCACAGCAATGGCATTTCTACCATTTCCGCCTGTAGACCCTTCCGTTCGGATCTTCGTCAGTGGCCATTACACCACATTCTCACCATGAGCAATTTATAGACCCCCGGCGTATCATCTGCACAGCTTGCCTCCAAGCCGATTTCCACAACAGCAATTGTTGGGGCAGACTTCCGCCGACTTCGACGGGCTGCATCAGGGATTTGTTATTACAAACGTTCCCCTTTGCCGTAGTCTCAGGGGGAGCGTTTCACGGCGTTACCCGATCATTCCACTCCTCGAACTATCAGTTAGAGATTATTAATCCCCGCTGTTTTTACTTTGTTGCAGGATTCAACCCACATACAATTTTGTACAGCAACGTGTCGCTGCACTGTTCCGACGAACCTACTTGGTCCTATTATGCCTACACACAATTCCAACGCCAAACCCTGAAACCCTCACCACAAGCCAATCCTAGATGTGTTTAATAGTAAGACAACTGACCGTCTCCACGTGCTACGCTCAAGGAAACATATCCAAACAAATATGGACGAAAGCATCAAGTAGTCAAAGTACAAAACCCTCCCGCAATTTCAGCAGGGGGGTTTTGCATCGGCTCGTAACCATCCCTATTGATGCCGGATGCACAATCTAGTTGTTGCGAAAGAATCCACCGGAACTTATGCTTTTTGACCGCCCGCCAGTACCCGCAAGGCCTTTTTCACCTGCTCTTCGGTCGTTAACTCTCCACTATCTTTAAGTGTCTGACCAAGTGCGAGCCTTGCTTCCTCCAAGCTAAAACCCAAGGCTAGCAGTGTTTGCAAGGCTTCAGAATGCGTGAGCGGAGACGGGTCTGAGAACGATTCCTCACCGGTTGGAAAAGAACCGTGCCCTTTGAACTTTTCTTTTAGTTCTAAAATCAGGCGCTGTGCAGTTTTTTTGCCAATACCGGGTACTTTGGTCAATAAATTAAGATTTTCACTAACGATAGCACTTTCAATCTGAACCGCACCAAAGGTTGAAAGTATTGATATGGCAGCTTTAGGTCCAATGCCTGAAACGCTCAACATTTCCAGGAAGAGTTGTTTTTCTTCTAAGGAGGAGAATCCGTAAAGGGATAAATCATCTTCGCGCATCACCACATGGGTATACACGACGAGTTCTTGCCCAGGACAAGACTTATTTAAAAGTCCATAAGGCACAGTAAGCAAATACCCAACCCCTTGTACATCGAGCACCAAACGCTCTGCTTGGATTTCCCACACCTTACCTCGCAGCATCCCAATCATCGGAATTCCTCCATTCTCCGATTCAATGCAAAACTATGGGCATGACAGATGGCGATAGCTAAAGCATCGGCCGTGTCGTCTGGTTTGGGAATTTCATTCAATCTTAACAATCCTTTAACCATCTGTTGGACTTGATTTTTATCGGCTTTTCCATATCCGACAACTGCTTGTTTAATCTGTAACGGGGTATATTCATAAACAGGAATGCCTTGTTGGGCACCAGCCAACAAAACGACACCCCGGGCATGCCCGACAGCTAAAGCGGTCGTAGTATTGCGATTAAAGAAAAGTTCTTCAACTGCCATGTGATCCGGAGGGTGTTCGCGCAGAAACGGGGCGATTTGATCATATAACATTAGCAAACGCTCCGCTAATGGTGTATGCGCTGGCGTTCGCCAACAAGAATACACGAGTGCTCTTAAATGGTTTCCTTGTTGTTCAATTAAGCCATACCCCATAATCGCTGTTCCAGGGTCAATCCCCAAAATAATCATCCATCGTCTCCCTTTCATCATCATTGATTTCGACAGAAGACGGACGATTCCCTTTCTTCTCTACTACCTTTCTATTCTTGCCACAGGGGTTCGTTAACAGTATCAATGAACGACTGAACTTCATCGAAAGAATAGAACTCGACTTTAGGAGCGATATCCAGCATATCCTTTGGCCAAGCCTGAACATTCAGCCCTGTCACAACGACTTTGCCGCTTGTTCCTGGAGGCCCTTCGATCACAGATAACACCCCTTGGTTCAGTACAAAATGATAGGTAACCTTAGCCGAGGTGTCATTCATAACAGCGTCTTCTGGGTTAATTGAATTTAATGTGCTACTGACATGATGTACATTGTACCACCAAGCCATTGCCGCTGGTACGATGCCACCAATTCCTAAGCCAATTACAAGAACGAGACTCGTTACAATACGTTTGGACATAATAAACCCTCCTGACATTGTCTTCTTAACTCTAGTCTTGCCAGGAGGGTTTAGTTTAATCGTTATGCTGTTAATAAATTCCAGATTGTTCTAAAAATCTTCATCTGCTAAGACCTCAGCCAATTCAAAATTAGAATACACCCCTTGAGAATCCTCATGATCCTCCAGGACATCCATCAAATGAACAATCTTCCGAGCCTGTTCCGCATCCGTTATCTCGATAGTATTTTGAGGAATCGGACTAAGTACTGACTCGACAACGACGATTTTTTGATCCAAAAGAGCCTGCCGCACCTCCTCCAGATCTTCCGGAGCAGTGTATACGACATACTCTTCCTCATCCATTTCTAAATCCTCAGCCCCTGCGTCTAAGGTCATCAACATAAAATCATCTTCACTTAACTTAAGCCCTTCACGCAGCACTCTCAATTGCCCTTTTTCTTCAAACATCCAACCGACGCACCCTGTCTCGCCCATGTTGCCACCATTTTTAGAAAAGATATGGCGTACTTCCCCAGCTGTGCGGTTGCGATTATCGGTTAAAATATCAATCATCACGGCAACCCCACCCGGACCATATCCCTCGTAACGCAACTCTTCATAAACTGAGCCTTCGGCGCCACCCATCCCTTTCAGAATAGCCCGTTGAATATTTTCATTGGGCACATTTTCTGCCTTGGCATTTTCGATGGCAATCTTTAAGCGAAAGTTGTTGACATCTCCTCCGCTAGCACGGGAGGCAACAACCAATTCCCGGCCTAGTTTGGTAAACATTTTTCCTTTATGGGCATCTGCCTTGCCTTTTTTATGTTTAATGTTTGCCCACTTTGAATGTCCCGACATGACAAACTCCCCCTTATGCTAATCGACTACTAAATAGTTTAGCATACGATAATTTCTCTTGTAAAGTAATATTAAGAATTTAGCCTTAACTGGTGAAAACCTCAGTACTCAAATAACGCTCCCCGGTATCCGGGGCTAGGACAACTACGTTTCTGCCTTCTCCCAAGGCTACCGCTACCTGAAGTGCCGCGCTCACCGCAGCTCCAGACGATATACCTACTAAAATTCCTTCTTCGCGTGCTAAACGCCGGGTTATTTCGAAAGCATCCTCATTGCTTACTTGAATCAGTTGATCCATAATCGCTTGGTTTAAAACCGTGGGGACAAACCCGGCGCCTATTCCTTGAATTTTATGCGGCCCCGGTTTGCCACCGGAAATAACCGGAGACGAGGCTGGCTCAACCCCGATGATCGTTACTTCAGGCAGACGCGCTTTTAAAATCTCACCCACCCCGGTTATTGTCCCCCCAGTACCGATCCCGGCGACAAAAGCATCGATCGTGCTCAACTGGTCGAGAAGCTCTAAGGCCGTACTTCGTCGATGGGCTTCCGGGTTCGCTGGATTTTCAAATTGCTGAGGCATAAAGTAATCCGGATTTTTGCTCAGCAGTCGTTTGGCTTCTTCAATCGCCCCATTCATACCTTCTGCTCCAGGCGTTAACACAAATTCAGCACCATAGGCGGCCATTAGCATCCGCCGCTCAACACTCATAGAATCTGGCAGAACGACAATTAAGCGATAACCTCGAGCGGCTGCAATCATCGCTAGTCCAATCCCCGTGTTCCCACTTGTTGGCTCAACTATAGTCCCCCCCGGTTGAAGTAGCCCTCGTTGCTCTGCATCCTGTATCATCCCCAAGGCTATGCGATCTTTTACGCTGCCGCCAGGATTAAAATATTCCACTTTGACATAAACATTAGCCATTCCTGACTTAACCACTCGCTGTAAACGGATCAAAGGGGTCTGGCCGATCAAATCCGCAATAGAGTCAACAACTTTCATATTCAATTACCCCAATTCGCATCATTTTAGTATGTTTTAATACTAACAAGCACTAAGCCCTTTGTCAAATCAAACTATTTACCCTTGAGTCGTTCTTCCACGACTGTCACTAAAGCTTCAATCTGATGGGGTAACGGTATTCGGACAACTCCTATGAGAAGAATATTACCGCGCTGGATGGGCAGAAGCAATTTGTCCGCCTTACTGGCTGAAATAGCCGCAGCCATGGCCGGAGTGATTTCCCCTAACAGGCCATAGACCATCATTACAGCAACTGACCCGACAATAAGGTCTACTCGATCGGCATTATAACAAATCGCCGACTCCCCTGAAGCTCCCTCCGTGGCCCCGGCGCGCAACATTGCTCCGGTAGCAAGGGCATTCGTTCCTAGCGCAAGGATATCCAATTCGGGAATTCGTTTGCGTAACTGCTCGACAATATGTTTGCCTATACCGCCGCCCTGACCATCAATGACTGCTATCCGCATCATACCCGCCTCCTTGCTTCTCAACATATACGAGGAAGGTGTTCACCTTCAAGCATGCCAACAATTCGTTTTCCCCCGAGAGGGGTTTCTAAGAGGACGAGCCCCGGCTTTCCTTCTTGTACTTGCCCAATCCGAGCCGCAAAGCGTCCCAGTGGGTGAGCCTGCATTTTTTGTAAAACTTCGTCCGCGACTTCTGGGGCGACAATAACCAATGCTTTGCCCTCATTTGCTAAATAAAGGGGCTCTAAGCCTAACATTTCACAGGCCCCTGCTACGCTGGGAGAAAGCGGCAATCGTTTTTCTGCCAAGATCATACTCACCCCAGCTTGCCCTGCCAATTCATTTAACGTCGTCGCCACGCCACCACGGGTAGGGTCTCTCATACATTTAACTCCGGGCAGATAAAAAGCATCAATAAGTCCATTTAGAGGTGCACAGTCACTAACAACTGGGGTTTGAAATTCAAGCCCTTCTCGCTCAGACAAAATTGCAATCCCGTGATCTCCAATTGTTCCGGTAATAAGGATCTCATCACCGGGCCGAATCCGCTCTGGGCCGACGAAACGCTTGGTGATATATCCGATCCCGGTCGTATTTATAAAGATCTTATCCGCGCTGCCGCGTTCAACTACTTTCGTATCCCCACAAACGATCATAACCCCTGCTTCAGCGGCGGTCTCTGCAATACTCTTAATAATTCGCTCCAAGTCATCCATTGGTAAGCCCTCTTCCAAAATAAGCGCCAGCGTTAAAAACTTGGGGATCGCTCCACTTACCGCCAAATCGTTGACCGTACCACACACCGCAAGTTTGCCGATATTTCCGCCGCGAAAAAATAAAGGCGAGACCACAAAGGAGTCCGTGGTTATGGCAATCTGCTCTTTTCCCAACACTATAGTTGCATCATTCATCTGATCTAAGCAAGGATTTCCTAAGTATTTTTGGAAAAGGGTGTGAATTAAGTCATGGCTTAACCGCCCACCGCTTCCGTGAGCCATCATAATGCGTTCCATTAATCCCCACTCCTTTGTGAGTATCGATAATAAGCAGCACAAGACCCTTCGACAGACACCATACAGGGTCCAACGGGCTTCATAGGCGTGCAACGATGGGCAAACAAAGGACACTGGGTTGGGTAAATTCGTCCTTTCAAGACATCCCCACAGCGGCAGCCTGGTGTTTCCTGGGCAGGGAAAATCGGCAGCGAGAATTTCTTAGCCGCGTCCCAAGCGCTGTATTCTTCCCGTATACCCAAGCCACTCTGAGGAATCAGTCCTATCCCCCGCCAAGAAGCATCGATCAGCTCAAAGACCTGGTCGATAAACAGTTTGGCACGAGGGTTTCCCTCTGCTTTGGCGACCCGTTTATATTGAATTTCAATTTCCGAGCGCCCCTCAGCACGCTGGCGAAGCAGCATGACAATCGCTTCCAAAATGTCAAGAGCTTCAAATCCCGTTACAACGCCGGGCAAACAATAGTCCTTAGCCATAAACTCAATTGGTTCTGTGCCGATAATCGCGCAAACATGCCCCGGATCAAGAAAAGCATCGACCCCCAATTCAGAGTCCTCTGCTAACAGTCTTAAGACCGGAGGAACGACCTTGTGCATGGAAAGCACACTATAATTTTCTATTCCTTCAAGTTTCGCAGTGTTTAAACTAACCGCGACTGTCGGAACGGTCGTTTCAAACCCGATCCCCAGAAAGACAACCTCTTTGTCTTGGTTTTTCCGGGCTAATTCTAAGGCATCTTGGGTCGAATAAACAACTCGGACGTCCGCTCCTTCTGCTCTTAAAACCTGTAGATTCTTCTCTGTCCCAGGTACTCGAATCATGTCTCCAAAAGTCGCCGTTATAACCTTGGGTTGGGCCGCCAAATAAAGATAGCGGTCAATATCACTACTATCCGTCACACAAACTGGACAACCTGGTCCAGAAATCAGGCGAACTGTCTCCGGTAACAACTCTCGCAGCGCATTTTTGGCAATGGCTACAGTATGCGTTCCACACACTTCCATGATTGTAAACGGACTTTGAGCTAAAACCCTGATTTCCGCAAGATAATCGCCCGCCTTAGTCAAAAGATCCTCACTCTTCTTCATAGGCCTTGGCTACCTCCAACAAAAGTTCTTCCGTTTCTTTTGCGCTTTCAGCGTCGATAATTCCGATGGCAAAACCTGCATGCACTAAAACATAGTCACCGATTTGGACCTCTGGTACCAAATCAATACTGACAACCCGTTCATTCCCCATCATATCCACTTTAGCGATTGATCCATTCATCGTCACAACTTTAGCAGGAATGGCTAAACACATTTATAACACCTCATTCGCAATTAATAGTTGTCCGAAGGCAATTCCGCCGTCCCCTGGCGGAAGCATTTGAGAACGCAAGACTTTAATTCCTTGGGTTTGACAGAGTTTAAGGACTGTTTCAGTCAAGAGTTTATTTTGGAAGACCCCGCCGCTCAACACCAAGGGTCCGCTACTTACACGTAAGCGCAGCGTCAGATCCACGATAGACTCGGCAATCGTTTGCTGAAAACGATACGCAATTTCTTCCCGACTCACGCCGTGCAGAACGTCTCGCACGAGTTCTGCCAAGAGCGGCCTAATCCCCAGTATGTGGACCGCATTTTCTACTCTCACTTCGTAAGGATAAGCTAAGGGCAGGGTTTCCCTCCTCTGCTCCCCTTCTTCGCGACGCTGTTGCTGCCAAAACTTTGTGGCAAGACTTTCCAGCTCTATCGCCGCTTGTCCTTCATAGGTTACCTTTGGGCAAATTCCAAGCAAGCCACTCATTGCGTCAAAAAGACGCCCAGCGCTTGACGTTTGAAAAACCTGAATTCCTGTTTCAAGTTGGCGGTCTAAGATCTGACGTTCATTAACTGAAAGTGCTGTCCAAAGGGACTCAGTCTTTTCCCACTCCTCAGCCAAAAAGAGCGTTTTGACATAAGCATAAGCAATTCGCAACGGCCGTTTGGCACCCGCATCTCCCGAAGGAAGCGGTAAGTACTCAAGGTGTGCCTGGCGTTCATAGCCTTCAGCGTTACCATATAAAAATTCAAATCCCCAAATGCAATGATCCTCGCCGAACCCGGTTCCATCACAGATAACTCCCAGAGTCGGTTCTATTCGGTCCCATTCCCCCAACACACTGACGAGATGGGCATGATGATGCTGCACGGAAAGTTTAGGCCAAGACTGTTCGAGGGCAAATTTTGTCAACTGGTAGTTCGGATGCTTATCATAGGCAAGGGCACGCGGCGTAATATTGACGACTCGTTGAAAGGATTCAAGTTCCTGGTGAAAACGTTGGAAATTTTCATACCCTTCCATATCTCCTAAGTACTGGCTTACGAAAGCCCTCTGCCCCAAGGCGAGACAAAAGGCATTTTTTAGTTCTCCACCCACACCAAGCAGTGGGGTCTTGACCTGTCTGGACGACATCAAAATCGGTAACGGGACATAACCGCGGGCCCGCCTTAAAAAAACCGTTTCCTTCCCAATAACTTGAACAACCGAATCGTCGCAGGGATGATAAATCTCTCGATTGTGCATCAGGAAATAATCAGCAATTCCCTGTAACTCTGCCACAGCCTCATCGTTTCTATAAATAAGTGGGCGACCACTGAGGTTGGCACTCGTCATAACCAAAAAATCATACCCCGCTCCTTCAAATAAGAGATGGTGAAGGGGGGTATAAGGAAGAATAATTCCCAGCGTATGTATGTTCGGTGCCAGATCCTCTGGCAAAGAATCAGTTAGGTCAAACCTCCGTTCCAGAACAACAATAGGAGCAGCTGAACTTTGTAACAAGTCCTTTTCCTTAACGCTAATAACGACCTCGTCGCGCGCTCGTTCTATCGTCCGAGCCATAACTGCAAAAGGTTTAGCTCCCCGTTCTTTTCGTTCACGTAAACGACGTACAGCTTGAGCGTTTCGAGCGTCACAAACGAGATGGAACCCTCCTAATCCTTTTACTGCAATAATCCCACCTTGGGACAACTGACCGACACCTATACCGGGGAGCAAGTGACCCCTTGCATTGCTGAGTTGGACCTTTGGCCCACACTCCTCACAAGCCACTGGTTGAGCATGAAAACGTCGATCTCTGGGATTTTTATAGTCTTCTGCACAGGCTTTGCACATTGGAAACTCTGACATGGTCGTTTTGACCCGATCATAAGGAACGTCTCGGATGATGGTATAGCGTGGGCCACAATTCGTGCAATTCGTAAAAGGAAATCGGTAATGCCGATTTTGAGGATCAGCCATGTCTTTAAGGCACTCTTCACACGTTGCTACGTCGGGCGAAATTAAAACATCCGCCTCTTGCTCCGCCTCACTCTCGACAATTTCGAACGTAGTGTAGTCTTCAAGCTCCGTCCCCACGGATCGTGCTGTCACAATCTTGGCCAAGGGTGGAGCTTCTCTAAGCAAACGCTCATAAAACAACTTAAGATTAAGCCCTTCGGCATGGATCGCTACACCATGGCTGGAGTTATTTACCCATCCTTTAATATCCAATTCTTCAGCGAGTTTAAAAACAAACGGCCGAAAACCTACCCCTTGAACAATCCCATTGAAGTAAATTACCATTGCTTGTCTATTCATATTAAAACGACCAGCTTTCACAGCTTCCCCTCTTAAGCCACTCTTCATATATTTTCCTTATTGTACACGTCCTACGCTCGATTCATCAAGGGGATGATGGAACTATTGTAAAAACAAATTCTCACACTCAATTTTTAGAATATTAAAAATATTATGAACAGCAGCAAAAAAGAAGGAAACTACGTCTTTTTCACGAATATTATGTTTTAAAGAAAATTAGGAAACTTCTTTGTAATCTATTTTCATTATATCCAAATCAACAACATATTCAGGAGGTGTTCTTAAAATTATGGGAAATTTTGATTTACTCAAGGCCAAAGGGGTTTCTCGGCGTGATTTTATGAAACTAGTTGCAGCAACAACCGCAGCACTTGGTTTACCCGAGCTTTTCATCCCTCAAGCAGCTTCTGCACTCGAACAAGCACTTAAGAAACCCCCTGTCATCTGGCTCGAAGGTATGGATTGTACTGGATGCACAGAATCAGCCATAGCCAGCTTAAATCCTTCAGCTGCTGAACTCATTCTTGATATGCTCTCCATTCGCTATCATGAAACCATTATGGCCGGATCCGGTCAAACATCAGAGGACGCTTACCAATCCGCTCTTAAAGAAAACTTCGTTCTCATCGTAGAGGGTGCCTGTCCCGCCAAAGAAGACCGTTACTGTATGGTTGGAGGAAAACCCTTCCGTAAAACCCTGATTGAAGCAGCCCAAAAAGCTCAGGCGATCATCGCCATTGGTAGTTGCGCATCCGAGGGAGCTGGCATTCCTGGGGCTTGTGCAACAGGCGCCGTCGGGGTGGCAGAAATCCTCCGCAACGAGGGGATTAACAAACCCGTTATTAATCTGCCTTGTTGCCCAGTAAAACCAACTACTTTAATCGGCACGCTCGTTTATTACTTAACTTATCATAAAGCCCCACCCCTTGATTCGCAAAATCGCCCGCTGGCATTTTATGGAACCTTATTACACGATAACTGTCCGCGGCGCGGCCATTTTGAAAGTGGAGAATTCCTCACAGATTGGAACGATCCTATTCAAAAGGACTATTGCCTGATGTTAAAGGGCTGCAAAGGCCCGCAAACCTACACGGACTGTGCCCAAGTATGGTGGAATGATAACGCTAACTTCTGTATCAATGCTGGATCACCCTGTTCGGGATGTTCAGAGAAGAGCTTTTATAAAGAATTCAGCCCTTTATATGCAAAACAAGAAATGTTTAAGCTGCCGGGCATCGGCCAAATTAATGCCGATACTGTCGGGGCAGTTATCGGAGGAGCTGCCGCCATCGGCCTAGGTGCCCACTTGATCGCAACGGCAGCCAGCGGCAGACTGAGCAACAAGGATCATGATCATAAGGAGGATATGTAGATGACAAAAGTTGTTATCGATCCTTTAACACGCATTGAAGGACACTTAAGGATTGAAGTAGAAGTAGAAAATGGCAAAGTTGTTGAGGCTCATGTCATAGGGACCATGTACCGGGGGATTGAAGCTATGCTGCGCGGTCGTGATCCTCGGGATGCTACGTATGTTACAGAACGTGTCTGCGGGGTTTGTGCCGGTTCCCATGGGTGGGCATCCTCGATGGCCTTAGACAAAGCCTTTGGGGCCAGCGTTCCCGCTGGTGGTCGGATTATCCGCAACCTGATCATTGGAGCTATGTTTCTCCATGACCATCCACTGCATTTTTATCATCTGAGCGCTCTCGACTACTTAGATGTCATGGCTGTCGCCCAGTATCAAGGCAAAGACCCTGGACTGCTGGCTGTTAAAGATAAGATTGTGAAGCTTGTTCTGGCTGGTGATACTGCGCCTTTAACCCCTCGCTACAAACCGGATGAGTATAGCGTTAAAGATCCCGAGTTAGTAACAATGGCTGTCGCCCATTATTTAAAAGCTTTGGAAATGCAAGCGAAAGCTAAGAAAATGTCCGCCCTGTTTGCCGGTAAACAGCCTCACCAATCGTCCATTGTCGTTGGTGGCGTAACGATGCTGCCTAACATTGAAGTCGTTGAGCACTTCCGTTCAATGCTTAACGAACAACTTGATTTTGTGGAAAAGATCTATCTACAAGATGTTTTAACCTTCGGTACCGGACCGTTACTCCCCTTGGCTCAAGCAGGTGTTGGGGGTGGGGCCCTCAATTACATGTCTTATGGAGGTTTCGCCCGAGATAATGAAAATAAAGATTTATTCTTTAAACCAGGTCTCATCATGGATGGCAATTTAAGCACTATCTTACCGATCGATGAAGGAAAAATTACGGAGGATGTTCAGTATTCTTGGTATAAAGCCAGCGCCAATGGCAAAACGCCCTATACTGAAGATACCATACCTGATCTCGATAAGCAGGGTGCCTACACCTTTGTTAAAGCGCCCCGTTATGATGCTAAACCAATCGAAGTTGGGCCTCTCGCCCGGATGCTGATTATGCAACCTAAAGATTTGATGGACATTATCGCCAAGAATAATATTAAACCAGGGGCTGTCGCACGTCATGCAGCCCGTGCTTATGAAACCCTTTTGCTCGTTAAGGATATGTTCACTTGGTTAGATGCTCTAGAGAAAGAAATGGGATCTAAGGATTTCCGCATCCATGATACTGAGCATTGGGAAGCTCCGATGAGTGGGCAAGGTGCAGGCATGACTGAAGTACCCCGGGGTTCACTCGGCCACTTTGTCAAAGTTGCTGATCGTAAAATCGAGAACTATCAAATGGTTGTTCCCACCACCTGGAATTTCTCGCCGCGTGATGACAATGGCGTCCGTGGTCCGGTAGAACAAGCCTTAATTGGCGTCCCAGTTCCCGACCTCGACAATCCAGTTAATATCGTACGAGTCGTTCGTTCTTATGATCCCTGCTTAGCCTGTGCAATTCATCTCATCGATCCAGTAACCAACGGCATTAAAAAATTCCAGATCGGCTGGTAGAAAAGGAGGAAAGGACATGGTTAACCCACTAGACCACCCATTATTCCAACGTATAAGCCACTGGATCAATCTGATTAACTTCTTAGTTTTAGGCGTCACTGGTTGGTTTATACATTCCCCTTTTCCCGGCATGCCAATGAGCTTAATTCGCAACCTTCACTTCCTCTTTATGTATTTATTGGTCATCAATGGCATTGTGCGTTTCTATTACTCCTTTTTTGGACAATATAAAGATTATAAGGACATTTTATTCAATAGCCAAGATGTTAAAACTTTTTGGCCTCAAATTAAGTACTATCTGTTTATTGGTAAACATCCCAAAGTAGGGAAGTATAATCCCCTTCAGAAAATAGCTTATATTTCACTACCCATCTTAACTGTCGCCCAGGCTATTACCGGAATCATCCTCTACAAGCCTGAACAATTATCGACTCTTGCCGGCTACTTTGGCGGTTTAGCAGCTGTCCGTGGTCTTCACTACGACTTTATGTGGTTATTCATTGCCATAATTGGTATTCACATTTATCTTGTCTTCACGGCCGCCTATGATCAGTTCTTATTTATGTTTTTCGGTAAAATGAGAAATCAGAAGGGAATGTAAGTATGCATTCACCAAAAATTATGGTGATGGGGGTAGGAAACATCCTCTTATCTGACGAAGGTTTAGGCGTCCGTTTTTTGGATGAACTGGCTAAACTGCCACTCCCTGAAAACGTGGAGCTTCTTGAAGGGGGCACAGCCGGACTTGAACTGGTTCACCTCATTCAAGAAGTCGATTTTTTGATCATTGTCGATGCCTTGGACGCTAAAGATGAGCCCGGTGCTTTATTTCGCTTTAAGCCAGGAGATATTCAGGTATTTCCAGAGAAATATGAAGTTTCGTTTCATCAAATCGGGATTATTGAGGTGCTTGCCATGGCTAATGTCTTGGGGCAAGCTCCTCAGACTTTAATTTTTGGTATTCAACCCAAAAGTCTGACCTGGGGGCTGGAGATCAGCCCAGAGATCCAAGCGCTCTTTCCTCGTCTGGCGGAATTTGTTCTCCAAGAGATTGACTCCATTCAGCACGAAGGGAAATTTACTTCCTCCTTGACAAGCTGATGACTGTATCATAACTATTTCCCCGCGCAACCATGCAACCAAACTAAAACTATGTATATAACGCATTAATAAGCTACATGTAACGATGTAGCTTATTAATGCGTTTTTCTCTACCACAACCCCTTGTCTCTCCGGCCATAATCTTCTGAATAGTTTCTAGGCACCAAACCAAACCAAACCACATAGCACTTGCCTTAATATCCGTATTGACATTCTACTTCGTTTTCGTGTATGCCTAGGATATAATAAGACGCTTAAAACTGCCTTATACGCCCATGATAGGGACACGCTGCATCGTGCCCTTACTGAATCAACCTTTATCCTCCTTATAGGCCTCGACTTCGTGACGCAACCAGCTCGTCCACGCTTGAAGGCCATTGCCATTGCGACAAGATACCTCAAAAATCTCAATTCCAGGATTGATGGTCCGGATATCGTGTCGCATCGTCTCCATATTCACATCCGTCAACAGCTCAAAGTCCATTTTATTGAGGACAACCGCTTTGGCGTTGCGAAAAATCACAGGGTATTTAGATGGCTTGTCATCCCCTTCGACGATACTTAAGACAATAACCTTAAAAGCTTCTCCTAAATCAAAATCAGCGGGACAAACAAGATTGCCGACATTTTCTATAATCATGAGATCCATTGAACTCCAATCAAATTCGGGTAAAACCTTACTTACCATTTTACTGTCAAGATGGCACCCTCCACCGGTATTAATCTGAATGACTGGAATCTTGTGGACAGCAATGCGGTCAGCATCTTTACTTGTAAAGATATCCCCCTCAATAACTCCCACCCGGAGGTCCAAAGTAAAATGGGGCAACGTTTTCTCCAGAAGGGTAGTTTTCCCTGCTCCTGGTGAACCTATCACATTAATGGCTAAACAATTATTCTTGCGGAAATGGGCGCGGTTTACTTCAGCCTGCACATCATTAGAACCAAGTAAATTCGCCATCACTTCAATTTCACGACGACTGGATTCCATTTATTCAACCTCCAGACTTTCAAGTAAAAGTTCCTCTCCCTGAATGACTTCAATGCTGGTATTTTGACACTTCGGACAGAGGAAAAACATCGTTTTCACGGTAAACACATGTTGACATTTCCGACAACAACCACGCACCGGAACGCGCTCTACAATCAGCTCTGCGCCTTCACATAGGGTATCCTTGCTATACGCTTCAAACGCCATGGCCAGGGCCTCTGGTTCTGCATTGGTGAGCTCTCCAACCTTTAGTTTAACCTGAAGTACGCGCTTTATATCATGTTGAGAGAGAGTCTGTTCTAAAACCTCAAATACTCCTCCCATTAAAGACATTTCGTGCACACCATCACTCCTCTTCTATGAAATAACTAACCGATTTTTTTAACAATGTCGGTAATCATCCTTTCTTCCCAACCGCACACATCACCGACAATCTCTCTTGGCTGAATTGGATATTGAACTTTCCAAATAGTGCTTTGTACTATGAATAATTCGACAGGAAGAGTAAGTTTCCTTTTATAACCCCCGTTCTAAATACAAACAGACATATACAACAAATTGATAGATCGTTTTGGATATTTTTTACACAATTGTTCTATGATTATGTGTGCGACAATGTGTATATGATCGTTATAGTTGGAGAGCATAATAAATGAGTTCACAAAACAACTGAAAAAGGAGGATGGTAAATAAATGAGCCGAAAGACACCTGAAGTTCCTGAATCCGAAAGACAGTTGGATCAACTTAAGTGGGATGTTGCTGAAGAACTTCATTTAGACGATGATATTCAAGAAAAAGGGTTTGCCAATATGACTACCAGCGAAGTTGGTCAAATTGGAGGAAACATGGTCAAAAAAATGATTAGCTTTGCAGAAAAAGAAATGGCAGAACAGGGCGCAGATATAATGGACTAAAAAGTGTCGGTCAAGGGTGTCTGCGCTAATTGGAAATATGAGAAAAGGACGAGCGTTAAATAAACGTCGTCCTTTTCTTTTTGAGTTCTATTTCTGGATTTATAGTTACAAATATTTTGGCGGCGACAAATGCTTAGTACTAATGCTATAGCTGCCAATCTCATCACAAGTTAGCCCCCTCTGGCACTGCTCTCAGACTCCTGATTAGCAGGTATTCTATTTTCAATAGGTGCCCATACTTTACAAAACTCCAAAGAGATAAATTAAACTGAACAAAGTATGATATAGTTACCACATTTCTAAAAATAATTTTTCCGCTGTTGGGCAGGGATTTCTTTTCAGCCTAAACAAATACTCACTCTAATACCACAAATTTAATCTTAAGAAAGATTTAAGATTTCTAAATAGGTTTTTGTAAAATTTACCTGCTAGTATTATTTCGAAGGCAGGTGATTAGGATGTACTTTGCTAAAATCAGGAAGGGACGGCACCTATGGATGAATTAAACGTTTTAGTCTGTGATGATGATGCTTTGATCGTTAATGCTCTGGAAATATACCTAAAACAAGAGAACTACGGGGTCGTAAAAGCCTACAATGGAAAACAAGCATTGGAGGCTTTGTCAAACCACAAAATTCATTTGATTCTCTTGGATATTATGATGCCGGAATTAGATGGTTTATCAGCAACTATCAAGATTCGCCAAGCACAAAATGTTCCTATCATTATTCTCTCCGCAAAGTCTGAGGATACCGATAAAATAATCGGCTTGAACTTCGGGGCAGATGATTATGTGACAAAGCCCTTTAATCCCTTAGAGCTCCTGGCTCGTGTAAAATCCCAAATGCGTCGTTACACTATGCTCGGTAGTATAGCCCATAAAAGTGGGGTGTTAAAAAGCGGCAGTTTAGAACTCGACCCAGAAGCTAAAGAACTGCGTGTCGATGGAGAAGTCGTTAAACTGACTGCCACAGAATATGGCATTATGCTCTTTCTCATGAGAAACCTGGGACATATATTTTCCATCAATGAGATCTATGAAAATGTATGGAACGAGCCTTCCTTGGCAACGGAGAATACTGTATCTGTCCATATCCGACGTATTAGAGAAAAAATGGAGATCAACCCTAAGGAACCCAAATATCTGAAGGTGGTGTGGGGTATTGGCTATAAAATTGAAAAATATTAAGTATTCCACCGGTGCAAAGATCACGGCCGGTATTCTTGTTTGGCTGTTTTTTATGGGAACATTCGTAAGTAGTGCATTTTTGTTATCGAATCATCAAACGTTATTCAGCAACAACTATTATGAATCGAATCAATTTCAAACCGAATTTACTACGCGTGTGCATAATGTGATTGAATTAAATGTCAAACTAAAAAATGAAGAAAAAATTAAAGCTTCCGGTGAGGCGGAAAGCGTTATTTCTGATAATCTAGATCGAATACATCGCATTCAAGATAGACTATCGAAAACAGTCAATTTTGCCTATTATATAAAGAACCCTCTCGACAATGAAATAATTACTAATCTAACGACTGGAAACCCTAATGCCCTTGACCTGATCCAAAAACAAGCGACGGCCGTACATTATAACCAATGGGGAGCGGATTCAAAGGATTCGAGCCTTGATGATAGTATTCATGAAATGTTGGCAGGTACCCCCTATGAAGTCTATGCCGCCGTTATCGAACCGTTAAAACCGGGCGACATATTCTATGATGATTATGTGGCTTATGCAAGAATCAAATCCTTTTCGCCCTATGTGTACTATGCCCTAATTATCTCAATCTTATTAATGGGCATAACTTTTATATATCTGGCCTTCGTTACTGGGCGCCGGGAAAAAGAGGGAGAAATAGTTCATTCATTGGTAGACCGGATTTACACAGATGTTTACTCTCTATTGGTATTTATTGCCGCACTTCTCTCAATAGCTGTGGCGAGCAATATCCCATTGCAAGATAGAATTGAATCAATAGTAGGGTTTTCAATCATCTTGGGTATCGATGTTTTAATCGGTCTCCCTTATGTTTTATCCATGATTCGGCAGCTAAAAAGCAAGCAGTTGCTCAGAAATTCACTAGTTTACAGGATGATTAAAGGCCTAACCTTATTTGTTAAATTAAGCATGAATGGAAAAGTGTTTAAAGTATGGACTTTGTTCCTACTGTTAGCGTATGGAGCGGCAAATCTCATGATATTTATGTATGGATGCTCCAGCAATAATGCCCCAAGATTTTTCTGCCTGCTCTTAATCTTTAATATTGCCGCCTTATATTTTGCAGCAAAGTCACTTTGGTCTTTGTCACAAATAATAGAAGCTGCCAAAGAAATATCGACAGGTAATTTAGACTATATCATGGATCAAACGAAACTATCCGTTGCTTTCTCAGACTTCGCCCAGGACATCCAGAATATCCAGGGAGGACTGAAAAAAGCAGTTGCAAAAGCTCTGGAAGGGGAGCGTATGAAAATAGATCTGATCACAAACGTATCTCATGACTTAAAAACCCCTCTGACTTCAATCATTAATTACGTTGATTTATTAAAACGAGGGGATTTAAACCAGGAAAAGGTCGACGACTATGTCGGTATTTTAGAAGAAAAATCCGCACGCTTAAAACAGCTTATTGAGGATTTGGTGGAAGCAAGTAAAGCGTCAAGCGGCAATCTTACTATCAAGGCAGAAAAAGTCGACTTACATGAACTTATCCTACAGGCCTGTGGGGAGTATGAGGATAAACTTAGAGTTGCAGAGCTGGATCTTCGCCTTAGTACTTCTGATGAAAAAACACTAGTATTTGCTGATGGAAAACATATGTGGCGTATTGTTGAAAACCTATTTTCCAATGTCACTAAGTACTCGATGCCCCATTCGAGAGTGTATATCAATCTAACGATCAGTGATCAATTTGGTTTATTAACGATTAAGAACATATCCGCATTTCCCTTAGAAATATCTTCGGAACAACTAACAGAGCGTTTTGTTCGAGGGGATGTATCCAGAACGACTGAAGGGTCGGGTTTAGGTCTCTCGATTGCTCAAAGCTTGACAACCCTCCAGGGAGGCAGGTTTAAGATAGAAAATGACGGGGACTTATTTAAAGTATTAGTAGAAATACCCTTATGGACGGAAATGCCAGAGTAGAGTGTTTTCGTTTTCATACAACTCATATTCCACACCCTTTTCAAGTTCGGACTGTTCTACTTGCAGATTGCCGAGCACCATTTGGGCCGCTTCAACTTGTTAAATCGCCTTTCGGGACGATTGCGAATCACTTAAACTAGATGTTTTTTTAATTTTCTATCAAATCGATATCGGTTTTGAATCAAGTCATGTCATCTCGAAGCGCGTCAATAATATTTTCTCTTTTTATCTTGCTAATGGCATACAGCATTGTAATGAACACCACAAAGAACACGTTGAACACACTGATTCCGATACTGCCCCATGGGAACGTAAAACCGATGTCCGCCCCGCCGATGATTAATCCTTTGTAAATCAGCCAAGAGATGATTACCGCTATTGGAAGCCCGAACAACAACGCCCTTATGCCATAAAAGGCACACTCGAAATTCATCATCTTTTTGAAATCGCGGTCAGACATCCCCACAGAGCGGAGCATGGCAAACTCCCGCCTGCGCAACTTGATATTCGTGGAAATCGTGTTGAACACATTGGCAGTCGCAATCAGCGAAATCATAATGACAAAAACATATGTGAACACATCAACAACGAATATGATATTGCGATTCTGTTCAAATATTTTATACACATTGTACAGGGTATACTCAGATGTAATTCCCGCACCCTGAATCATCGCTTCCATTTCAGCCACCGATTGCGAGGGATTCTTTGACCGAAAGGTCAATCCCATATTCGCGTGGGTACCGGGGGTTTCAAACTTCTCTTTTAGCTGATAGGGGGCAACCACCATAAAAGTGTATAACTTCACCTCGGAAGGGTTCTTTGGGAGCGTATCAATCGGTATTGTATCAACAAATATAATGTTTATATTTTGCCCCTGTTCCATCTTCGGCTTGTCATTTATTTCGGGAGCGATTGTAAAATTTATGGAACGACTTGCGAACATATCAATCGGCTCGCTCTGCCCGGCTTTCGTGTCATCCACCTTTTTGGCTTTGGCGACGGCGATCATTTTCGCATTTTGCCCAGTATATTCCTCTGCGGGCAAGCCCAAGCCTTTGATAAAACGCAGATATTCGCTGTCCGGAATAAACTGGATGTCCATTGGCAGATCAACCGTTTCGTCCGGCAAATCATAACCCGCATATTTCCGGTAGCGATCTGAAAAATTGCTTGCCTTAACCGCACATGAATACGTCAAAATCGCTTGGTACGAGCTTTCGTAAATCCCGTCGGCGGTTTTCAATTTGTCGTAAAGCCGGAACATTTCGCTTTCGTCCATGTCCTGCGTGGAAAAACAGATGTCATAGTCAGTGTTCACTACTGACCGTTCCGCCGCCTGTTTCAGATACGTTCCGAAAGCACTTGCCGATACAAACAGCACTACGCTTAAAACAAGTGATAGCACGATGCTGCGATAGCGTTTCTTGTTTCTCTTAAAGTTCTTCAACGCAAGAGTTCCCTCCAAGCCGTAAATACGCTCCGCGAGTTTTGATGTTTTCACGGCTTTCGAATCGATTTTGACCTCGTTCGTCTGGCGAATACTCTCCATCACGGGAGTACTTGCGGCTTTTCGAGCCGGGATATAGGCCGAAATCAGAATTGTAACCATACTAACCGCCGCCGCAACGACAATCGCGGGGGCGGACACCGTCAAGGTTAAAGGTACGGTGCTGTAGAGAATGTTCCCGAAACTCCCGGCGACAACGGAAATCACAAGCCTGATACTGCCTATGCCGACAATAACGCCAATAGGTATGCCGACTGCACCAATGCAAAGTCCCTCAAACAGCACCGAATCTCGCAGTTGCTTTGCTGTGGCTCCCACAGAAGAAAGAATCCCTAACTGCCGTGTGCGTTCGTTCAGCGACATGTTGAACGAATTATAAATCAAAAAAACCGAGCCTAGCATGATCAAGGCAACCAAAATGCCGGCAACCGAGTACAGAAGCGCGTTGAATACGCTATCGCTCGAAACGCCCATGAAGCGCAACACATTATCATTAAAAACATAGCTATGAGTTCCGGCTGTGTTGCTTGCGTAAGCATGAACTTGGAGCGGATTTTTAAGCGTAACAAATATGCTGAAGTTGTCCGCTTTATCTACTGTATCTGTTGTTGTTATCAAAGTGTATCCCGGCGCGGAAGATTCCTCAAAACCGGGTCTTTCGCAGATACCGACAATCGTGTAGGTTCTCTCGGCTTTTGGCACAAGAGTTTCTTTGACCTTCCCCGGCTTGCCCCCGGAAATGTAAAGGTCGTGTTGACCGAGATTTTTGTTTCCGTCCATGCGGCTTCCGACAGCAAGTGAAAGCTTGTCGCCCACCGCGAATTTAACGCCGCCGTTTGCCGCGACGTGCGCTGGGACAAGAATCTCCCCGCTGTTTTTCGGCAATCTGCCTGAAACCAGGGTTATGGGCAAGGTATCAAAGGCTTTCTTGCTAAATCCGACTATAAAAAGATACGGCTTGTTGGAGTTTTTCCCGCCGTCAAGTTTTGCGTAGCCGATATTTTCAAATGTTGCGGTGTTTGCAACTCCCTTGTCGAGAGTTCGTTCCTGTACGAAAGAGGAATTAACGTCCAAAAACTCGACGTGCCAACCGCCGTATTTCACAATCGCGCCCTTTACCATATAGCTTTGCAGGGAAACGGCAAAGGTAGCGACTGCCGTAATCATGGCGGCGGACAGGACAACTCCGATAACCGTTACAATCGTTCGTGTGCGACTCTTTTTCATACCTTGCAGGGTAACTTTGTTGAAAATGTTCATGGCCGCACCCTCTCGTCTCGCACTACCTTGCCGTCTGATAGGCCGATAATGCGGTCTGCTTGCAGGGCGATATTTTCGTCATGCGTGACGATGATAAGGGTCTGCCCATATTGTTTATTGCTTAATTTCAGCAAATTGATAATCTCATGTCCATTCCGGCTGTCCAAACTGCCCGTAGGTTCGTCGGCAAGCATGACTGCCGGGGCGTTCATCAAAGCGCGTCCTATGGAAACGCGCTGTTGCTGACCGCCCGAAAGCTGATTGGGTAAATGCGTTTTTCGGTCTTTTAGCCCAAGCAGTTCCAACAAGTCATTCAGCCGTTCCTCGTTGACCTTCCGCTTGTCCATCAGTATAGGCAAGGTGATGTTTTCCACCACATTCAGAGTGGGAATGAGGTTGTAAAACTGGTAAATCAGCCCAACCTGCCGCCTGCGGAAAATGGCGAGTTTTTCATTGCTTTGGACATATACATCCTGCCCGTCCAAATACACCTTTCCACTTGTCGGCACGTCCACGCCGCCGATGATGTGAAGCAATGTCGATTTGCCGGATCCGGAGGAGCCAATGATTGCGGTAAACTCCCCCTTTTCGATTGTAAGCGAAACATGGTCAAGCGCGGTAACTTGGTTTTCGCCCTTGCCGTAGACCTTGCATAGATTTTCAATTTTCAAGAACTCCATTATGTGAGTCTCCTTTCTCATGGTTTACCCATATAATAGAACCTTCAACTTACATCTCTGTGACTTTCAGGTGAGAGATTCGTCACTTTGGGAAACGAATGGCAAATATCGCGCCACCCTGCAGGTGATTTTTTGCGGTAATCGTCCCTCCCTGCCGTGTTATAATCATCTTGCAGAGAGCCAATCCAATCCCGTATCCTGTAGCGTTTGGGTTTTTCCCACGATAAAACCTATCAAACAGGCAGGGTAAATCGTCTTTTTCAAAACCCGCGCCGCTGTCGTGGATGGCAATCTCGGTAAACAGTGGGTTGTCCGTGCAGACAATCTCAATCTTTCCGTTCTCACCTGCGCTCTCCATGCAATTTTTGAGGATGTTTTGAATTGCTTCCGAAAGCCAACCTGAATCGCCCTGAATAATCATCCCTTTCGGTGCATCTATTTGCAAATCAATATCGTGCAGTTCCATTGGGATTAGAAACGAGCGAAGCGCGGCGCATACAAGAGCGTTTACATCTATCTGCTCGCTTTGGAACACCACAATGCCCGCGTCCAAGCGGGATAATTTCAGTAGGGAAGTAATCAGCCAATCCATCCGCACATGCAATTCCTCTGTTTCCCGCACAAATGCTTTCCGCTCGTTTTCATCAGGGTTATTCGCTAACAATGACAGAATGAGGTTCGCGGATGTGAGCGGGGTTCGGAGTTGGTGGGCTATGTCGGCCAACGAATCGGCAAGATGTTCTTTTTCTTTTTTCAGCGCATCGTTTTGCTCCCGAATGCGCAACGTCATTTTTGTTATCTCGCTGTGCAGAATGGAAAGTTCGCCCTCGTCCGATTCACCAATATACAGATGGTCAGCATTATGGAGCACAAGATCGATTTGATTTGAAATCCGCGCAATGCTTTTGTATTGGACTTTGGTAAACGCGAAAAACGCTGTGCCAAAGACGGCGGCAGAAGCAATGGTAAGGATTCCCGCCGCCGTATTTATTGCAAATCCCAGCATTACATCGGCGGCGGCCATTAAGGAGAACAAAATGGCAAACTGCCGAAACTCTCTATTCCGAAGCATACTCGCCCCCCAATCTATACCCCGTCCCGCGAACGGTCAGAATGATTTGCGGGCTTGCTGGGTTGTTCTCTATCTTCTCCCGCAAGCGTTTGATGTACACGGTCAATGTATTGTCATTGACAAACTCGCCCGCCGCGTCCCACAATTCGTCAAGCAGCCTGCCCCTTGTGATAATACTTTTGGGGTTGCTAATAAACACCAGCAACAAGCGGTATTCTAATGCTGAAAGGAAAACCTCGTTGCCGTTTTTTTTCACAACGCCGCTTGCCGTATCGACATAAAGCCCGCGGATTTCAAAAGCCGACCTCATACGCCCGTTTTTTCGCAGGGCGGTTCCAATTCGCGCAATCAATTCACGCGAACGAAAAGGCTTGGTGATATAGTCGTCCGCGCCCATGTTCAGCCCGGTAACAACACTCGCCTCATCGCCGGAAGCCGTCAGAAAGATAACGGGGATATCTTGCGTTGCTTTGATTTCCGTGCAAACCATAAAGCCATTTCCGTCAGGCAAAGAAATATCAATCAACGCCAAGTCAAATTTATTCCCGGCAAGCGCGGCAAGAACTTCACCCCGCGTAGGGGCGTGGGTGACTGTAAATCCCTCCGAGCGGAGCAAAAGCATAAGGTTTTTAGCGATTGCCTTATCGTCCTCAACCAAAAATATCCGTGACATTACTCAGACCTCCGTTTCCTTATCCATTCTTGCAAGTCGTCTAAATCTTCGTCAGTCAATTCCTTGTCTTGATGAAGCGTCGATAGCAGACTGATAAATGAATTTTCATGGTATTGCTTAACAAAATTCGCAGTTTCAAATTGGAGATAATCTTCCTTTGAAACGAGTGGATAATACCGTCTTTCCTTGCCTTTTTTTTCTGAGCGTAAGAACTCCTTTTCTACCAACCTGCTAAGTAATGTGACAACCGACTGTATAGGCCAGCTTTTTTCTCCCGCCAAATGCCCCATTACCATGGATGAGGTTACTGGCGGCTCGTAAGCCCAGATAGCTTTCATCACTTGAAACTCTGCTTCGGGAAGCCTTTTCATATAATCACCTTTTCTACTAACACAAGCGTGTTAGATTGATTGCATAATACATCTGTATTAAACGGTTGTCAAAAGTGTAAATAGTGCATTTTTTGCCTTTCTGCTAAACGGCAAGCAGAGCAACTGTGGCCCCAAACCCTGCGACTTCGGGCCAACTTGGCCCGAAGTGACCGCTACCATACAAAAACACCGCCCATATAGTCCATTTGGGCGGTGCCTTGTGTAATGTGATAGCTCTAATATTTTATTTCTTGCAGTTTTCCTAATACGTTTGGCTCATAAGGGGCACCTATTAAAAACAGGTGCCCCTTATGACAAAAAATCGCAACCAGTTTATATCATACAAACTACTTATTCTTCCACATAAGGAACGGTCAATGGGCCAAGTGGCAACACCGCAATACTCATTTCAACGCCATATTTGCCCACGAGATCAGCCAACGTCTGTTCAATATCTTTCGTCGGGGTAAGCATGGCGATTCGAGCCGATTCATCGGGTAACGTAGAATACAAGTAAACATCTGCCCATTCCTGAATCATGGCCAGCCTTTGTGCTTCCCACTGATCAAACATTTTAAACTCAGGGTCATTAATCATTTCTAAGAGTGCTTGCGGAGAATCGCGCATCTCTAATATCTTAACAAAGTTGCCGTGCTCAGGCATACCTTCAATGCATTCTGAAGCGCTAATGATTGTCCCACCTTGTTTGACGATCTTCTGGGCTGCGTTCATACCTTTCACAGCCTGATATAGATTTTGATCAAGGGGATAACCTGAGTTCGTTGTAATTACTACGTCGTAGCGTTTATCACATTTAATCATAGCATGTTCTTTGACATAAGCACACCCAGTCGCATGCGCTGCAACCAACTCACCCGCAAAAACACCTGTGATCTCTTTATCACCATTCAATGCCACATTAAGCAGGAAATCCGGTTTACAAAAAGTGTTAACTTCTCGGGCCATTTCTTGAAGAGGATTATTCTCCAAGATACCCCAAGTAGCCAAGGGATGCCCGATCATTTTCGCGTTATGGAAGGTTAAAATAGTTTCAATCCCGGCGACACCCGGCATAATTCCTTTAGGTCCACCCGAAAATCCCGCAAAAAAGTGAGGTTCAATGAACCCTGTCACAATCCGAAAGTCCGCTTCAACATATTCTTTATTTAGGTATATCTCGCAGCCGAAGCTACTTGTGCCAAGGTGCGTAAGTTCTGATTTTTCGTGACAGTGATGATTGACAATCCGAACAGTATCTACAACTTTTTCTCCTAACATCTCGACGAACTCTTCTCTAGTTTGGTCACGGTGGGTTGCCGTCCCGTTGATGATCGTGACATTCTCTAAAGGGACATGCGGGAGCTCTTCAAGAATCCAAGGAATTAATTTATAATTTGGTGTCGGCCTGGTAATATCACTGATAACAATAACAACCTTATCACTTGACTTAACCATTTCTTTTAGGGGTTTAGTACCGATAGGGTCACGTAGAGCCTGCAATACAACGGCATGATCGTCCTCTGGGAGATCCAAATGGGTGGGTTCAATGATTTTTGTGTGGTCAGGGACGTTAACTCTCAATCCATTTTTTCCATAAGCTAAGATTACTTCCATTAAGACAACTCCTTTAAATTAATTCGATTAAATTTGGTCTTAAGATTCTTCCCACTTAACAAGGTTTTTATCGTAGTCTTCTCATATCATAACACATTGCCTGATGGTCTGACCAGTAACATTATTAACTACAATGGTAATTTTCCGAAGATTGCCTTAAATTTTTTTCAAAGAAGATAAGCTGCTTCTTTATCAAGGATAAAAGTTACATCGGGGTGCAATTGAAGAATAGACGCAGGTAACGCCGGATCTATTTTTCCATACAGCGATTTGAAAATTGTTTCTGCTTTTCCGGAGCCGTTTGCTAGAAGTATAATTTTTCTTGCATTCATTATTGTCTTTACGCCCATAGTTATTGCTTTTTTCGGAACTTCCTCTTCATTTTCGAAAAACCGCGAATTTGCTTTTATAGTTTCTTCATCCAGATTGATACAATGTGTAACAGCCTCAAATTTTAAATCTGGTTCATTAAAACCAATGTGGCCATTATTGCCAATTCCTAATATTTGTAAATCAATACCGTTATTTTCTTGAATCATAGTTTCATAATCACTACATACCTTTTCTAAATCTTCAGCCGTACCATCCGGTATATGTACATTTTCAGGTTTTATATTTATAAAATTAAAGAAATTATTGCACATAAAGAAATAGTAGCTATTAGCATTTTCTTTATTTAGCCCTATATATTCATCAAGATTTATGGTTTTAACATCACTAAAACTTATAGTTTCATCCTCAAATAATTTAATCAAATATTTATAGGTCATTATCGGAGTACTTCCTGTCGCTAGTCCAAGAACACTGTTCGGCTTTAACAATATTTGTGCTGCTATCATATTTGCTGCCTTTTTACTCATATCATTATAATCTCGAGCTTTAATTATTCGCATTATTCTATCCCCTCATAAAAAAATCCAGGTGCCGACACCCAGATCTTACATTTTATTGATAGTCTCTGCAGTATAGCGCAACGCACCATTAACAAAAGTATCTACTATAGAAAATTTCTCATCAAAAATAACAAGATCTGAATTTCTACCTATTTCAATCCTCCCTATACTGTCCTCCATTCCCAATAACTTGGCAGGATTTGTAGTAACTGTTTTAACAGCATCGACAATACCTATTCCTGTGTTTATTCTAAAATTTCTTAAGGCGCTGTCAAGGGTAAGAACACTGCCGGCAAGTGTGCCATTCTCTAATCGAGCACTATTATTTTCAACGACAACCGATTGTCCTCCCAGTTCATAGCGTCCATTTCCCATGCCACTTGCCCTCATTGAATCAGTTACAAGAATCATCCTGTCAATTCCTTTGGTTTGCAGCAGTATTCTTTGAACTACAGGATGTACATGGATGTTGTCAGCAATCAATTCACAATATACTTCAGTACTGCACATAGCTGCTCCAACAATTCCCGGCTCCCGATGTTTAAGTGGCGTCATGGCATTGAAAGTATGAGTGATGCTGCGTGCTCCATTTGCAATTGCCTTCATTGCATCCTCATAGGTTCCGCAGCTATGCCCAAGAGATATAACAATCTTGTTATTAATGCATTTTTTGATAAAATGTTCTGCATTTGCAAGCTCTGGAGCAATTGTGACCACTTTAATAAACTCCTGATACTTTTCAAGCAGATCAAAATTAGGAGTTTGTATGAACATCGGATTTTGAGCTCCGGCATTTTTAGAACTTATAAAGGGCCCTTCCAAATGACATCCTAATACTTTTGAGCCTGGAGTTTCAGCCATCGCTTTTGCAATAGTACTTAGAGCTCTTTCGATTCTGTCCCAATTCATTGTCATAGTCGTCGCCAGAAACCCGGTGACACCATGAGCAACAAAACTTTCACTTATTGCTTTTAAGCCTGTATAATCTCCATCCATAATATCATGTCCCATGGCACCGTGGGTATGAATGTCTATAAAACCGGGTGAAACATAATTATTGTTCGCATCAATAAATTTATCAATTGAGTATTTGGAACTTTCATAGCTTGGTATAATATTAATAATTTTATCTTCGAATAGTATTACCTTGTCTGTCTCTAGTTCATTTCCGATTATAATCTTTCCATTAATAATGGCATCCAAGCTATTCCCCTCCTATACTTAAGCTTGATCTATTGTTTCATCCCTGGGAGGAAGAAGCCAGGTATCGTTGCCTTTATAACGACCCCGTACTATCGTCAACTCATTCCGGCGGGCAAGGAATTCCTGGACTTTACCACGCAACCAGCCCTGAAAGTGCTCCGTTAGATGCTCTTTGTCAAACATTCTGCGTGAATCTCCGTAAACCCACTTGATACCCTCTTCTCCTGCGACTAGACTGGCGGTTTGACCACAGATAGCACAAATTGCTGTCGAAGGCTCTGGGAATTTCCAGATATCTGACCAACAAGTAGGACACTCCCCTGCCCCAGCTTGACGAGCTTGGCCAAACAAAGCTCGTCCCATTTCCCCAGCTCTGGCTAAAGCTCCTGCTTTTGAAATGCCCTCGCCAGGCAAAGCTCCTATAAACATATGACAGTCTTTTAGATCGAAACCTAAAAACCTAGCTGTAGCATTAAGCGCAGATAAGGTATATCCTTCCCAACCATCAATGCCCGAGGTGGCTATAACTACGCATGGTTTATTCCAGAACTCATCAATAAATTGGGCTAAGGCAATGATCCGATCACCGAACAGTTTAGTTATCGCTGCAGGACCCAAAGCATAACAGGGAGCTGAAATAATGATTGCGTCTGCAGCCTTAATTTTTTCTACTAAATAATACAAACCATCGTTTAAAGGGCATTGCTTACCTGGTACTAAACAAGCATAACATCCACGACATGGTTCTAACTTTAAATCAGTCAGTCTGATCAATTCTAACTGGCAATCATCGCCTGCTGCACCAGCCACTTCTTTAGTCAAAATTTCTCCGTTAGCCAGTTTGCGTTGAGAAGCTATCAAACCTAAAATCTTTCTCATTCGCTACCCCTCCTCCATCTATTCTTCACGCAAAGCATATTGCTACTTTGCACAGTTTGGAAATTAATTTAATGCTAAGAAGAATGCCGGCATTCCTCTGTAAAGTGTTTGCTTTTTATAACGTAAGTCTACAGCGCCAAAGCCTCCAGTTTTGAAAGTAATTTCTCAAAAGCATCTAATTCTGCCGCTCCTACATACTTCTCCAGTGAGGCTTGAGCTTCGTCCCATAACGGCCATGCATTGAGCAACGCAGCTTTACCTGCCTCAGTGAGTATCACCTGTTTAGAGCGTAAATCTTCTCCAGAATTAGCTGTTATTAGACCGGAAATGATCAGTGGTTTCATATTTCGGTTCAGAGTAGTTCGGTCAATACGCATGATTTTGGCTAAGACACTCATACTAACTGGCTCTACCAGTTCAAGATTCCGCAATAATGAATATTGTGTAACTTTAAGTCCGCTTGGTTCCAATAGCTTTTCATAAAAATGGGTTATTGCCCGAGAAGCTCGCCTTATATTCAAACAGTGACAAGGGTTAAGAGATTTCGGATTGCATTTCACAATATGCGTCATTAACCGATCGCCTTCCTCTATATACTACGCAGACTTAAGAATTAAACGTGTATATACACTAATATCTTTCTTATCAATATATATCTTATAACCCTTTAAGTCAATATTTATCAAATAATGATAGTTTGTTTCCATCAAATTAATACTTACAAACAAACGAAAAGACTATCTCATTACCTGAGATAGTCTTTTGCTTGTTTACCTGGCGATGACCTACTTTGCCAGGGGCTTGCGCCCCAAGTATCATCGGCCCTGAAGGTCTTAACTTCCGTGTTCGAGATACGAAAGGCGAATGAGCCTTTCGCCACAC
>JARLHV010000102.1 GCA_031292055.1 Desulfosporosinus sp. | reverse complement strand
ATCTGAAATAGGGCAAGGTAATAACAAAGTACCCGAAGCTGAGGTAGACGCAGCAGCCAAAAATATCCTGGTTATGCGAAAGTTACTGAAAAATGCAAAGTCAAGAGGCGAAAAGATAAAGAAGGTCAGCGACATAACCCTGACCTTACCGTTTAACCTTATTCGTATGGAAAATCTTATGTATAAAAATGTTGATTCAAACCGGATTGCATTATTTGTCGATGAAATACTGCTTCCTGTTTTTACAGCGTAATGCTCAGTTGATCCGACGGCGTGGGGCACCACAATAACGTTGTCCATATCCATAGTGGGCTGTTTTCGGGGAGGGGCTCAACTTCAAATACATCGAGTCCCGCACCGGCGATGTCACCTTGTTGCAGGGCCTGAATCATTGCTTCTTCATCCGTTGTTCCACCCCGGCCGATATTAATGTAAAATGCGGATGACCTCATAGCTTGAAACTCGGCCTTACCAATGATCTTGCGCGTTGCATCGGTAAGAGGCAAAGCATTGACAACATAGTCACTCTCAGATAGGACGTGAGTGAGCTCGGTTATTCCAACCATTTCATCTACCATCTACGACAAGGGAAGGAGTGGCACTTCTGCGAACCCCAAGCACACGCATTCCAGAGATACTAAGCACCATCAAATACAAAAACGAGCACGTTCACAAAACAACACCCCAACGAGGTCTTGGCCCCACGCCCCAGTTATACCTTAGACCTCCCCCACACCCCGACCAACCAACCCGTCTCCAATAATGGATACATTGTCCGGCACAGGATATAAGGTGGTTATTTATGTGGAATTCGGAATAAAAAGCCTATTGACTTAGAGTTCACTCTGAGATATATACTTAAACGGATGTAATTCAGAATGAAGTGGAGTGTGCTGTTATGGAATATACTCAGTTTGGGAAAACCGGACTCAAGGTGTCAAGGTTCGGGCTTGGTTGCATGCGATTCCCCTCGAATGAAAAAGATGCGATCGCAATGGTAAGATATGCCATCGACAACGGCGTAAACTACATCGATACAGCCTATATGTATAAGGACAGCGAGATAATTACAGGAAAGGCACTGAAGGACGGCTATCGAAATAAAACACTTTTAGCCACGAAAAGTCCTATTTGGAATATCGGCAGGCATGAGGACTTTGAAAAATACTTGGATGAAGAACTAATACGCCTCGGTACGGATCATATCGATGTTTATCTTCTCCATAATCTGAATCCTGACCATTGGGAGACTGTTAAAAAATTTGACGGCCTTACCTTCCTTGATAGAATGGTAGAGAAAGGGAAAATACGGCACAAAGCCTTTTCCATTCATGGAACTCTGACGGCATTTAAGGAAATCGTTGATTCCTTTGATTGGGAGATGTTCCAAATCCAACTTAATATCTTGGATGAAATCCAGCAGGTAGGCGTGGAAGGTTTAAAGTATGCGGCAGGTAAAGGTATGGCATCAGTCATCATGGAGCCGCTAAGGGGCGGTTTTTTGCTCAATAACGTACCCGTAGAAGTAGACGCTTTGATCAATCAATATCCTGAAAAACGCTCCCTTATCGAGTGGTGTTTCCGATGGCTCTATAATATGCCTGAGGTATCCGTCATTCTGAGTGGGACAAGCACCCTGGATCAGCTGAAAGATAATTTGCGAATCTTTAATAATTCCGTACCCAATATTATGTCGGAAGCGGACCAGAATCTCATTAAAAAAGTACGGGAAGCTTTTGAATCAAAAAACAGTATCGGCTGCACAGGCTGTAAATACTGTATGCCCTGCCCTCAGGGTGTAAGCATTCCTGAAATTTTCAAGCTCTATAACAGCTATCAGTTGATGACATCTCATTGGGTCGACAAGGGCTTATATCGGAACAGTTTGATTCCCTCGAGGTCTGGTGCGGATCAATGTGCGGCCTGCGGAATCTGCCTGGAGCAGTGTCCCCAAGGGCTTGATATACCCGTTTTACTTAAAAAGGTACACGAGGAATTCATGGCATAAGAAAGAACAATGACCTGACGCGTACTCAATGGCTTTCACCGAGCCTAGGCGAGAGCGGAAGTCGCTGGTTGCCCTTATGAAAAGGCATCTGCTAAATGAAATTCAGCTGCGGTTGAGTCATTAACCACGAACACCGAACAATTAGAGGAAATATCCAGGAACCTCTGATTTTAGTCAGTAAGCCTTTTGCAAGATTGTCCTTTTATATGGAGTTCACGACAGACCACAAAATTATCCCTGAATAAAATAGAAATAAGACTGTCTTAGAGAAAGCCCACCCACTCTTCGACAGTCTTATTTTCATGGACGCGAATATTGACGACATGATTTCGTCGACTTAATATCGCTTTGTCAAATATAGTCCTTTCATAAAGAAGCCTTACCATTTCTCGTTGAGTTGTAAAATGTTCTTTCAGGCGTTTGAATAAGAACAATTGCATTATATCTGATACACAAAGCAATGCTCTAACCCTCATTCAGTTTTCAAGTTATTAAATATTGAGTTCTCGATATCCCAACATGCTCTTATCATTGCAGTCGAGGCTAAAGTGCTGCTCAATTCTCAGTTTTACTTCTTAGTTTAAGCACATGTTAAAAATTATAAGATTTCTAAAGGTTTCCTGCGGGTGTCTTGAACACAAACACTGCTTCCACCATCGACTGTTCTCAGTTTATGCATCACCACCTCAGGGCGAATCTTTACCAAGACAGGACGGATGGTAAATTCCTGGGATGTTAGTGACTTGGATATAAGAAAAGAAGATCGGCGGATGTCCACGCATCCAAGATAACGAACAGAAAACTCGAAACAATCATCCACCAACGTCTACGTTAGTCCTGATGGTTACTTTTATAATTCCGGACTTCTTTTAAGCCAACAATGCAGGCAATTGCCCATACTCCCCCAGCAGCATACCCTGCGATCACGTCGCTGGCAAAATGCACTCCAAGATAGATGCGGCTAATTCCGATGCCAATGATAAGCACCAATGTTATCATAACGATATACCATGAGGGCTTAGAACGATTTTTGAGATTTAACCAAAGTATGTATCCAATGACTCCATAAAAGGCAGTGGCGACCATTGCATGGCCGCTTGGATAACTATATCCGCCTGCCTGGACAAGATGAATAATATCCGGTCGAGCCCGCTGAAATAGCTCTTTTAGAATAGTATTTAGTACCCAAGCGCCAATTAAGCTGATAACCAGAAGAACTGCATCCCATGTATGCTTAAAACGGAAGAGTAAGAACGCACCAACCACGAACATCAAACCAATCTCACTATAAGCTGAACCTAAATTGGTTAAAATCATGGCAATGCTTGTTAGGGGTGGGGAGGTGAATCCTCTAATAAATTCACCAACAACCCTATCGAACGTTCCAAGTTCATGATAAAGAAGATCTTCGCTTAATCTCGCAAATATAGCAAGAAGTAACATACTCAATGACAATCCCCATATTAAGGACTTACTCAATTTAGTAAGATGCTTTGGAGGAAGAGATGTAGTTTTTGGGGTAGACATTCATCAATCACTCCTTGTGTCTTAGTTTTAAGGGATTATTGCCATCAAGGCACCGTCCAGCCCAGTACCCTTACTTTAGAGCGCTGTGATCAACCTTGTATCGATAAAGACTTAATTCATAGAGAAAGACACAAACAAAAGCCCACAGACCACTGACTGTTAAAGCAGTGACCATAGCACTAGGAGTATGAATTCTGAGATAAATCGGACTCAGTCCTAAGAGCAGCAACAACAGAAGTCCCCCGATCAAAACCTTCAATTGAGATGACCACGATTTTTCCCGAGCCAGAAGATAGGTGAGGACCGCATAAAAGGATAAGCCGGCCAGTAAAAACCCCGTATTCGAGGCTTGAAAAGGCACAACGTTTTCAAAGATACTGACATTTTCCCTCCGGAAAATTAATCGGAAAAGGTAATTCACAAGGGCCCCACCACCCCAAGCAAGACCCAGGGGAAGAACATGGAACCATTGTTTCGTTTCACGCCTTAATACAAACATAGCAGCTAAGAATACACCGAAAATCACCACGTGAGTGCTCAAGGCGTTAATTTGTTGCATCAAGTGAATCACCCAAGTTGGCGAAGCGAGTTCCAGACCAGAAGCGACAAGTTCATCAAATTCAGCGACATCGTTAGCCACAAGATCTTGGATCAAACCCATCAGGAAGATAAAGAGCCCCAGGAATGCAGCTCCACTGACCGTTATCAAAAAACGCAGCTTGCCTAACGAACGATAACGACTTGGCAAGCGCAGAAACTGGGCGGTCAACCAAGCTCCCAGACGTTCATGCTGCTTATACAGAAGATAAAAAGCCAAAAATAGTGCTGCAGAAATAACTCCGAGTAGGATCGAATATCGGTGAATAATCGGAAGAATCGTTTTCCATCGGCTTCCTAAAGTCCTTCCTAACACAATAAATAAGCTTGTCCATGCTACTGCTCCCAGATAGGAAAAGGACGCAAAGTTCCGGTAGCTTATCCGACTTAAGCCGGCAATATAACCTGAAAGGTGACGGACCCCAGGAATAAAATAGCCTACAGTAAGAAGCTTACCTCCATGTTTTTGGTACCAACTTAGCACTTTTTCTAGGCGCTCACTCCCGGCATGTTTTTTTAGATGTGCCAAAACCTTTGCTTCAAAAAAACGGCCCAGAAAATAAGCAATTGTGATCCCTGTCATACTTCCGGTGGCCGATGAGAGGATAGCTAATACAGGATTAAGTTGCCCTGAAAAACTCATGAAACCGACAAAAGTTAACAGAAATTCATCAGGAATAGGCAGTCCTAATATTGAAACTAATAAGATAACATATAATCCCGGATAACCATATTGCGTTATATAGTGAATTAATAAGGTTGAAGACATTTAGCTACTCCTTTCCCAATTTCCTTCGCTTCTTAAACAGCATCCAAATCTGCGTCAATACAAGCCCTAGTCCCATGATTCCGGATACTGTCAAGAAAAGGAATCCAAACAATGGAAGATTAACGACCGCCACAAAAAGAATCGCTTCTATGAGAAGGTTTGTTAAGACTGGGAAATCACTAATTCTTCCGGATAGCCATTTGTTTCCTAGATAGTCCATGATTGGAACAATGCCAAAGATTACGGACAAAAGGCTGACAATAAAGATTAAGAGGGCCAGAGGAATGCCTACTACTGTAAAAGATAGCAAGATCATGAGGGCAAAGAGTACAAGTGTGATAGCCGCGCCGATACCAAATAATCGGGTAGCAGAAGACGCTAATAACTCTTCGGATTGTCTCAAAAATAGACTTAGGTAATTTTTCAAGAGAAAACCTAAACACGTCAAGAGAAGAATCCCCAACAGACTCCCCATCAACCTTATAAACCAGAACCCAGCAAGCATAGCGCCGGCAATCAAAAAGTGATTGATCAGTTGCAAAGTAAAGGTAAATTCAAAAATTCCGTTCTCTGCGGGTTGCAGAGAGAGGTTGTGCACGTTTCCACCGAGGTCTATCACCAGATTAACATGGGAAGTTGGCTCCAGGTATACATCTCCATTAATAACGAGAACAAGATCGTTGACAGTCCCACTTACTCGGGCATCGGAATCCACCGCCAAAACGTTTTCTATTATCTGTCCTTCGGGAACCACCACGGGATTACCGCCCATCTGAGTCAGTAATGTATCCGCAAAGGCCGACAACGGAGCAAGCACCAGAAATAGGATTGTAAGGAATGCTGTCAGCATGAGACTCAATTTTTTCACAATAACACCTCATTCACTTGAAATCCCTTTAACAAGGCTCTCAGGGAATAAACGCCAAGTGCCGCAACTAGAGTAACTACCAATGTAATCCCTAGTCCTAGCATGGGAGGAACCGCGATGGTGATAAGCGTTAACCAAGTATGTATAAGGACAGAGCTGGTCTTATAAACCAATCGTAACGAGCCGAGAAAAAACGAATAAAATAATGCCAGGATTGGAATTCCCAGCAGAATCAAGGTTAGGCCCGTTAACCAGACTTGCTTGCTTGCAGTATTGTGCTCTAAACGGATTGATGTTAAAATTCTCTCTTCCAAATCGACAGGAACTTGAATACTGTCCATTGCTTGCTCAATTTCGAAGCTTAGTGAGGAAAATTCATCAGCCAATCTTTGGCAATCCGAACAAGACAGCAAATGCTTCCTGACAATTGTGGAGCTTAATTCAGATAATTCTCCATCGAGAAATTCAGAAATATGAGCCTTGCATTCAGAACAATTCATATTTTTCACTCCTTCATCCTCTATTCCGAAAGAATTTTACGCAACTGCACCCTCGCTCCGTGAATTCTTGATTTTACCGTTCCTAGGGGAATGGACAGCAACGTCGCTATCTCTTGATAATCATAGCCCTGCCATTCTCTAAGTATCAACGCTTCTCGATATTCGGGAATCAATTGGTTGATGGCTTCTTGCATCTCTATATGTTGATCCCACTTCGAAGGATTTTGTTCCACAATTTGATTTAATTGACTATCGGGCACAGGGGTTGGTCTTTGTTTTCTCAAACGATCTAAACAACTGTTGGTAATAATCCTCTTTAACCAAGCATTAAAAGCTGAGATGTCCTGCAATTCTCGGATGGAGCGATAAACTTTCAAGAATATCTCCTGTGCAACATCTTCGGACTCGTGTTCCTCGTGCAAAAAGGCAAACGCAGTGCGGTAAACATAAGGCGTGTAGTGTTTAAGTAATCGTGCAAAGGCTTCTTCATTCCCTGAACGAACTTGTTTTATCAATTCTAAATCTATCATGATCACTGCATCAGCTCGTCCCCTCTGAGAAAATACCTCAAATAGTTTATCTCAATCCAGACCTATTCAGCCCTTCCATCAATAATATACCTATTAATGTCCTTATTATATCCATTAATATGATAGACTCAATGCGATTCATTTGTCCCCACATTTACGCCTTATTTTTTCTACAGGCGAAACCAATGATAGCTGGAAGAATGAATACTCAAAGAGCCACTGGCTGCGAAGGCACCTGCCACAAATAGTAAAGAATCACCCGGTAAAAATTGGGTGACTACAAACCAGTTTTTGCAAAGATTATACCGAAAAGAATTAGATACGTCCACATCCCATAACTTTGAATGACTTCGCCCATATTTTTGTCCAAGCGAAAAAAAGGTCCAGCAATATTTGAATAATCAACTTGGTTCCCTCATAATGTGCTGTCATAATCTCTCATATAATAAGACGAAGAAACATTCTTATAAGTTCGCGAACTTATAAGAATGTTTCTTCGTCTTATAGGTGTATAGCTATTAAGCACCGATTTACGAGGAGGAGCAATTATGAATTCATTCGATCTCTATGGCTACCATTGGATCAACCAGTGGGCGGGACATATACCAACCTTAGATAAATTCATGTCCTTTATCGCTCAATACGGACTAGAACTCTACGCTTTTTTGTTTATTGTTGCATGGTTTGCCTTGCCCAAGCTCGAAGGCAACCAACGACACGCCCTAATCGTTGCAGGATTCTCAGGAATTCTTGCCTTATTGATCAATGTACTCATTTCTCATGTTTGGTTCCGACCACGCCCCTTTGTTTCTTTATCCAAGGGCTCGTTTACCCAACTCATTCCTCACTCGATTGATGCCTCATTTCCCAGTGATCATGTATCCGGCAGTTTCGCTTTCGCAGCAGGGTCCTGGAAAAACGTCGAGCGATGGGTGAGTTATAGTTTTACGATCTTAGCCATTCTAGTAGCAATAGCTCGCGTCTATACTGGAGTACACTGGCCCACAGACGTCATCGCCGGAGGCATCGTCGGACTATTGAGTGCTCGAATCATGTGGGCAGTGAGTCCTCTTTTGACACCCTTTACTAAAATCGAATTGCGTTTATTTCACTTTGGCCCCTATTCATTAAACCTCCGAAACGACGAAAGAAAATGAACTGCTGTGCTATTGTTATAACCGTAATACCCATGTAAACTACCGACCTAAAAGACGTTGCCCAAAACGTCTTTTATTCACCAAATACCATATTTATTTTAATAATTATGGTATTTACGATTGAACCCATGATTAATGTAGGATCGTATCATCTTAAAATCAACCCCAATCAATGGACAGACAGAACGACTGATGGCAGTCTTTCCGCTCAATACGAGCATACCATTGCTATTACTAAAAATAGGCCCCTGGTTCTAACCGAGCAGAACTAAGCTAATTATGGTGATGTTTGAAAGTGTGAAACGGAGTAAATAAGAGAGAGGTTACTCTCAAAAAAATAACACCTTTTCTCAAATTCGGGATGAGGTGTTATTATATTTGTTCATTTTCTTGCTTATTTAATAATCGTTAAAGTAAAACTGAATTTTGTCATGGTATCAGGTGTACTTTCAGCCCATAACTTGCCGCCGTGATTTTCGATTATTTTTTTGCATATAGCAAGACCAAGCCCTGCCCCGCCAAAGTTCCTGGAGCGAGATTTCTCTCTATCCATAGATCTGCAATGAAAACAGCTATGAAAACCACCATGATATAGGGCAGGCTGTCCAATAGCGCCAGAGGAAAAGACTGTCCATTCATCAGGGAAACGCCCGAAGAAGATGGGCTATACTTGTATTGGATGATTACGGCCATTTCAATACTGACAATGGCTACCATAAAAAAGTAAAACTTTCTCAAGCGGAACGCCTTATATAGTTCATTTTTTATCAAGCCAAGCACTACCTCACCTCTTTCATATTAAAATACGATATCTTTCTTTTTGAAGGCTCTCACAGACAGTAGGTAGAAGACAATTATATAGGCGAGATTCACACCGATGCCTAAAACCGCCTGTCCTAGATCGTGATTTTTTACAAAAAGTTCGTGGAAAAAGTATATCTGATTGACTATGGAAAATGCTTTTAGGGATTCAAAAGCATTGAAATACTGCCCGATCAGGGAAAGCTCGACAGACGCTATGATGGTAGTAGTCATGTCATTAGAAAGCACCGCTATGAAAATAACAATCATTCCAAACGCCGTGTAGGGGACGATGATCAACGCATAAGCAGCAACTGTTAGCAAAACGCCTTGCGCACCATAGTAGTTTGTTCCATTGTACAAAGTGTAATCGCCCCATCCAAAAGTTAATATTCCAAACACATAAGTTAATAACACAATCAAGGCTACCATTACTACATTGAAAATAATAAGCGCCAGAATCTTGGAATGAAACAATTTTACCCTGCCCACAGGCCGCAACAATGACAACTTCAACGTGCCGGTTTTGTATTCATCTGTGATAATGTCAGCGATGTAAATCGAAATAAAAATGCTCATAAACTGGGCCCAACTGTTCAGAAACGTAAGCGGGAGGGATTGAGCATTTGCGGTCCTAATAATCGACCTAAGCCCTGTTCCATCACTGTTCTTATACACAAAAACCGTAATCACTAGATTTGCGAATATGATAAGCAAAAAAATGTAGAGCTTTTTTACCTTAAACAGCTTTACGAGTTTGTTTTGCCATATCCTCATCCAAATTTCACCTCCCTATAATTTCAAAGTAGATTTCTTCAAGCGATCTCCCTTGAGAATTTCGGGCCAGTTCCTTGATACTTCCTTCGGCCAGAAGTTTTCCATTGCCGATGATTCCAACGCGGTTGCAAATTTTTTCCACCTCATTAAGTAAATGACTGGAAATGAAAAAAGTAATATTTCTTTCAGAGGCAAGCTGGCTGATCATTTCCTTAATCTCTCTCATACCCTGCGGGTCAAGGCCGTTTGTTGGCTCGTCAAGGATTATCAACTTGGGCTTGCCCAATAACGCGTTGGCAATTCCTAGACGCTGCTTCATTCCCAAAGAATAGGTTTGCACTTTATCCCTAGCGCGCCCTGTCAAGCCAACGATTTCCAAAACCTCATCGATGGCCTTCTTCTTTTTCAAGTCCGGGACAAGATTTGCCATCAGCGAAAGGTTATCATATCCTGAAAGATACCCGTAAAATGTAGGTGATTCCACAATAGCACCAATTTGTGAAATTGCCTGTTTGAAGTCCGTTCTCAGATTATGGCTGTTAATCATTACATCTCCTGAATCAGGGAAAATGAGACCAGTCAGCAAGCGTATTGTGGTAGTTTTTCCCTGGCCATTGCGCCCGAGAAAGCCATACACATCCCCTTTCATAACCTTTAAACTTAAATTATCAATGATTTTCCTGCCGTCAAACGATTTGGTGAGATTGCATGTTTCCAATAACGTGTTTGAAATCATACAATACCTTCCTTTCTTATTCCTATTCTTTTTTGCCGTCTATCTCAGTATCCGCCATAAAAATATACAGACGATGGTAATATTATTAAAATTTCATAAACTCTATTAACTGTCTCCATAATGCAATCCTCCCCACTTTTCCTAATGCTTTAATCACACCATAATATGGAGAGTCATACATTATCGAATGTAGAATGGATTATTGCCAAAAGAGGGACGAAGAAACGCCCTGGTATAAACCGGGGCGTAAAATATATAACTCAGTTCTGCCATATCTTTGATTACCTTGCAAAACAAAGACACTAACGAGTTTTTGATCAGGTCGATCTTGTGGATAGCCATTGGACAAATCAGGGCGGAATATCCACTCGATTTTTATTGCGCTTATACCAGGGATTCCACTCACCCCGATAGCACTATTAAGCACTCCACGTGCGTTGATGTGAATGCATTGTAAGCATTTATCAATATCACCAACGTGCCCGGACGCTTAACAATGTAGTAAAGTGTTTCACCTCCGTATTTATTCTTATTCTTTAGATGTATACTGCCAAGCGATAGCCCTCCGTCGGGATGTAAAAGGTTGTCGCGGTCTTTACCTTTCATCCCAGTATAGCTTTAGGGAATACCCTGATTATGACAAGCAGAAAGACCCCTGTCCCTGAGTGCGCAAGATTGTTTGTCCAACCGAAACTGTACCTTCTTTGACAAACAAGTTCGAGTCGTTCTTGTTAAAACACGCTCTGATGATGCTCTTGCGCCACTGTTCACTTCGTTTGAATACTTGCGCCTTGCCATTTTAAAGCCTACTTATAATATTTTCTTTGCATACGGTATCTTCCTTATAAGCCAGGCTATACCGAAGCAGAGCGGTAAACCCACGATCGCCTCCAGGCCGAACTTCAGCTGCGGTTGCGTCTGCAAGCCGCGCAGCGCCAGCATCAGGAAAACGATGATCGGCGCGTGGATGAGGTATACGGTAAAGGAATGCTGTGAGAGGAACCGACCGAACTTCTTCCCGCCGTCGAGGAAGCGGCGAAAGAACGTGACCAGAGCAAGGCTCATCCCCACGGCGAAAATCGAATCCCACAGCGCGAATATAGCCGACTGCCAGCTGCCATGGCCTATCCACGGGCTGCCCGCGCCGATAAGCGCCACAGGGAACAATAGGACCGTCGCGAGCACGGCCAAAACGAAGCCTAACTGCCCGAGCGAACCGGGGATCGACCGGAGCCAGTCCCGCCGGAAGGCAAGCATTCCGATCAGGAAAAAGCTTAGATATTGGGCTGAATAATCAAGCGAGGGGAAACCGAGTATAGACATGCCGTACGGTATGACGAACCGAAGCAGGTAACTGGCCGCCGCCAACACCAGCATGAAGAGTGCAACTGTGAGGAACGTGAGCCTACGGCGATTCTCCGCTGCCGGACGCTCTGGTTTGTTCTTTATCGCCATGCGCCACGCTAGGTAGCCCAGGTCGAATACAAGCAGCATCACCACGAACCACATCGGCCCCAGGGCAAATAGGCTAGCCGTTATATTGCCCGCAAGCGCTTGCTGCCCATGCGTGCTAATTCTCGTAATTGGGCTGAGTATGAATGCGTAAATGAGCGTGGGGACTCCGAGCCGCAGAAGCCTGTCCTTCAGGAAGGTTCCGGGTCCCTTGCGTTCGAACGATCCAGGCGTGAAATACCCCGCGAGCAGGAAGAGCAGGCCCATGAAGTATGCCGAGTTCAGCATCATGAACAAATACAACGTATTGTTGAGTTCGGCCAGGTGCTGCAGCACGACGAGGGTCACCATCCAGGTGCGCAGGTTGTCGACGAAAAACAGGCGCTTTTCCGGTTTTTCCGCCGGTAGGCTTACCTCCCGGTTTCCCTCAAGAAGAGCGCAGGATAAAAGGCATGAAAGTGCCAGCAGAATCAACCCCAGGCCCAACCCGATCGCCGCTATTATGATAAGGTGGGAAGCGAGATATTGGGCCGTCGGGCCCGTCTGTTTCAGTACGTTCGTTTTTCTCGTTAAGGAGAAGGTGATGATGAAAACCAAATAAAACGGCAAGTTGGAAAAGACATATACTTTGGAGAACGGAAATTTAAAATACAGCGGAAATATCACCGCGAGCATCAGGCAGACATAAAAGAAGCCGCCGGACAAATAGCTCAGGTATTCAAGGCTGCTCATTCCCTTGTTGGTTAAAAACGAAATGATATAGGCCAGTATCGCCGCGATCATACCATTTATAACGATGATGCAAAGGGCAAATAGGTATCTGCCTATGACGACTTCAAATTTCTTGAGCGGCAATACTCCATACAGTTTTTCGAGGTTGTTTTTTTCATAGATGGAAAAGTACTGACCGGTAAGGGGTGCCGCGATGATCATGACAACTAAGGCACCATAAATGGGCGTTTTGGAAAGCACAGCGAGGACAATTCCAAGAATGTAAGCAATAGCGAACATGGGATAACGCGACTTCATTATATGGTGATCGAGCTTTATCGATTTGAGGATATTACTCATGGTTTCCTTCTCCTTTACTGATTGATATTAAGATCTCGTCGATAGAAGGTGTTTCCGTAACGATTTCTGGAGCCAAATGTTTCATCTCGGAAGTCGGCAACAGTCCCGCAAACCCGGCAATATTTGTGGTGAGCCCAATGATATTTTTCTTCAGCTCATCCGTCAGGTCATGCGGGCCGCCCCTGACGATGCAAAAGCTTTCCAGCAGATCATCTTTGGTTCCAGAATAAAAAATATTCCCATAATCAATCAGCGTAATATAGTCGGCGATTTTTTCAAGGTCAGAGGTAATATGGGTTGAAAAAAGGATGCTTTTTTGCCCGTCTGCGATGTATTTGCTTAATATCCCAAGCAGTTCGTCTCGTGCAACAGGATCAAGTCCGCTCGTCGGTTCATCAAATATCAGTAGCTTTGCCTCATGAGACATCGCAACAGCGAGCATTAGCTTCATTTTCATACCACGAGATAATTCTTTCACTTTTTTTCCCATAGGCAGATGAAAGCTGTTTATATATTGATTGAATAACTTACTGCTCCAGTTGCTGTAAAAGCCTTTGAGGGCTGTTTCTACTTCACGGACTTTCCAACTGTCAACAAAATAGATGTCATCAAACACTACTGCAATATCCTGCTTGATTTTCTGCTCGTCCTGCACATTGTCCAGACCGAATATTTTTATTTCGCCACTATCCCTGTTAATCATATTAAGGATCAGCCGGATTGTGGTAGTCTTACCTGCACCGTTTCGACCGACAAATCCCATGATATAACCCATCGGTAAAGAAAAAGAGATATTATTCAATGAAAAATCCTTAAAGCTTTTACAAAGATTCTGTATTTCGAAAGCGTTATTCATATTGATTTCCCTCCAACATAGATTTAAGCATTTGTAATAATTCTTTATGAGGTAATTTAGCTATCTTTGCAGCCTTTATGGCAACCGCAAAACCCTCTTCAATTTTACGTAGAAGCTGTTCATGTACCAGCTCACTGTCTTTCGGGGAAACAAAACAGCCTTTACCTTGTATACTTACTATAAAACCCTCCTGCTCCAAATCAGAATAAGCTCTTGTTGTAGTAACTACGCTTATTTTTAATTCACTGGCAAGCTGCCTGATGGATGGAAGAATCTCACCTTCATTCAATTCATCGCTGAGTATAGCTTCCTTAATTTGTTCTTTAATCTGTTCATAAATTGGTTTCCCAGATGTATTTCTAATAATGATCCGTAATATATAATCACCCTCTTCAAAAAAAGTGGCGTCTTAGTGTATTCACTGTACTTAGTTGATAATAACACTTACATTTTAGTATGTCAATAATTTCTGTTTCTATACTTTTCTGTAAAATAATAGTTATTATCCCTAAGGGGAACATTCTATGTCTAAAAGAAGTACATACACAGTTTCATCGGGGGGGTTGTTCTTCAAAATTTTATCAACAATTACTCAAAATCCTTATACCACTCCTCTGTATACATATTTTTGCGTAAAAGCACGACCCCCTAAACAAAAAATTCCCTCAGAACATACGTCCAAGGAAACAGTGCAGCGACACGTTGCTGTACAAAATTGTATGCGGGTTAAATCCTGCAACAAAGTAAAAACAGCGGAGATTAATAATCTCTAACTGATAGTTTGAGGAGTGGAATGATCGAGTAACGCCGTGAAACGCTCCCCCTGAGACTACGGCAAAAGGGAACGTTTGTAATAACAAATCCTTGATGCAGCCCGTCGAAGTCGGCGGAAGTCTGCCCCAACAATTATTGTTGGGGAAATCGGCTTGGAGGCAAGCTGTGCAGATGATACGCCGGGGGTCTATAAAATGCTCATGGTGAGAATGTGGTGTAATGGCCACTGACGAAAATCCGAACGGAAGGGTCTACACGCGGAATTGGTAGAGATGCCAATGCTGTGCAATGCAGCGTATGTGGGGAAAAGTAAAATATGTTTCTATGAAATTCCCTATACTATTAAAGGTAGTATCAAGCATACAGGCTCAAAGGATAAACCTAAAAGCATATGTAAAGATAGAACTATCGGAACGTGGGAAGGTCGGAATGCAGAGTGATTACACACAATGAAGCGTTGGCAGGGAAAGCATGAAACTACGTATAACCTGACTTTATTCGGCGGATAGCGCAGCCAATATACCTATGAAACGGGGATAATAAGCCGTGGAGGGACAGGCTGTAGTCACAAAAAGTATAAACGTCTAAGTGCATAGTATTCGAAGGTTCGAGTATGACTAACAAAGGTGAAATCCCCCCGTAAAGGAGAAAGTAACCGACTTTGACAACTGAAAAGAAGCTTAAAAGACAAAAACTGCGAAATGCTGAATATTACGACTTCCAAGCAATTCAAGATGAGCTATACGAACAAAGCAAGCGAAATAAAGTATTTACTAATTTAGTAGAACTAATTACGATGAGAGAAAACATCGGTCTTGCTTATCGCAACATCAAGAAAAACAAGGGAAGTAAAACAGCAGGTGTCGACCAAAAGACGATTGATGACTTAGCAAAATGGCAAGATGAGCAACTTATTGATTATGTGAGAGCCAGACTACAATGTTACAAACCTCAAGCAGTCCGCAGAGTGGAAATACTGAAAGATAATGACCCAACGAAGAAGCGCCCATTGGGAATCTCTACTATTTTGGACAGAGTTTACCAAAACGTGGCTCGTTTGGCGTTAGAACCGCAATGAGAAGCAAGGTTTAACCCCACATCGTATGGATTTAGGCCAAAAAGAAGCTGTCATGATGCAGCAGAAAGAATCTTCAATACCATGAAAGGCAAAAACAAAAAGGCATGGGTATTTGAGGGTGATTTCAAAGGGTGCTTCGACACTCTGAACCATGACTACATCATGCAACAACTCAAAGGATTTCCCGAAACAGAACTAATCGGCAGATGGCTAAAAGCTGGATTTGTAGATAATAAGATATTTAATGAAACCGAGGAAGGAACACCACAGGTGGAATAATTTCTCCACTTTTAGCAAACATTGCCCTTCACGGCATGGAGCAAGAGCTGGGAATTAACTATACTCTGGTTCACCACGGAGAAAAAACCAGCTATGAAAACCACACCCCCTACACAATGTGTATATATGCTGATGATTTTGTAATCCTGTGTGAAACAAAACAGGAAGCCGAAAATCCTTACACGACACTAGGTAATTACCTGAGTGACAGAGGTTTAACACTATCGGAAGAAAAAACAAAAATAACCCATATCACCGATGGCTTTGACTTTCTTGGCTTCAATATCAGAAGATACACGACACACACAGGTGCAAAGTTGCTGATTAAACCGTCAAAAAGCAGTATCCGCAGTTTCGAAACAAAGGTTGCGGATATTGTAGAAAGCTCATACGGTAACAATGTACAGACTCTAATCAATAGGCTGAACCCTGTCATCATCGGCACTGCTAACTACTGGTGCAGAACGGTCGCCAAAGAGATCTTCTCTGCTATGGACAACTATGTTTGGAAGAAGATATATCGGTTTCTAAGACGTTCCCACCCCAAAAAGAGTTGGAAATGGATTAAAGCCCAATACTTCAAACCGGACAAAACAGGACAAAGCAGAAACAAGTGGATTTTGACAGACCCGAATACTGGCAATCAACTCAAGAAAATGGCATGGACGCCTATTGTCAGGCATCAGCAGATCAAGTACAACTACTCCCCATATGATGTCACTCTCAAAGAATATTTTGCTAAGAGAGACCAACGGGAATTTGACTTGAACAATGTAGCCTATCGGCAGAAACTAGCTAAAAACCAGAACTACGTTTGCCCCATGTGTAGAATGAGCATAGTGAATTTTAAGGAAGGCCTGGAACCACATCATAAACATCCTGTAATACAGGGTGGAACAGGTGCATACAAGAACCTTCAACTAGTTCACAGTTCATGCCACATAGACTATCACAAGGCATTCCCTGCAAAGGGAGAAATCCCAACGCCAGCACAAATCGCCCAGTATTACAAAATTATCAAGGGCAAGAGATTGGTGGGAGTGCTTTAAATCACTTTTGGATAAAGGTATGCTTGAGCCGTATGTTGAGAAATCAACACGTACGGTTCTTAGGCGAGAAAGAGGGAGCAATCCCTCCGACTTAGCCGGCAAAAGGCGGCGATAATATCAAAGCCTTACCTATCGTTATTCTAACTATAATAAACTTACATTGAAGTAACGCCAACGTGCCCTGTCACAACAAAAGAGCTATTTTTATAGTCATATCATATTGCCGTGACCAAGGTGCTTCGCACGCGGGAACAGTGCAACCTACCATTTTTCTTCACTTAGAACACTTTTAAAACACCAGTTTATGATTCCGCTGTTCGACAAGTCTGAAAACGTTATAAAATATCAAGTCACTGCAATTATTTTTGTGTCATCCTGAGCGAGAGCGAAGGATCTAGGGCTTAAGATCCTTCTGAATATTTCGTTTCAGAAGAGCAGTTATCTCGGCGAATTAGAGCATCCGCTACGGTCAGATCGAGCACCTTTCACAATCAACAGGACACTTTGAAGAGTTTTGTGTTATGAGTTTTGAACGAGTAAGGTTAACTCCGTTATTTCGCCGAATTTTGTTATCCTTCCGAATTAGCACAGTAGTATACATCTAAAGCTTTCTCTAAGGTGAAATAGAAGCTTACTCCATCCTCTGTATTTTCAGCTCCGAAGCGACTTACGTGTATCTCAAGAATATTTTT
>JARLHV010000101.1 GCA_031292055.1 Desulfosporosinus sp. | reverse complement strand
GGCTCTAGTCCCTCTTATTCAATCTTTGACGGACAAAGCACGGTAGAGTTGAAGGGGTATCCTGGTTATGGCTTTGCGCTGAATCGGTTAGACAAAGACATTATGCGTCCCATCGGCTTAGCTGCCGTTGCCATTTGGTTGAGCGAAAACTTTACTAAATCCGATGTGAGCCAAGAAAAGATCATCATGATTGAAGAAGCGCAGAACATCTTTGACGATGAAGATGTAGGTGGTCCGTTTGCAGAAACAGCTTATCGTGAGTATCGTTCAACGAACACAGGGGTATGCGCTGTCACTCAAGGTTTGGAAGTTCTCCGGCGTTCCAATGCGGGAGTTGCAGCCGTCAAAAATTCACCCATCAAGATTATAGGCAAACAGGAATCTATCGACATTGAAACGATTCAGGACGAGCTGCGCTTGTCCGAAGGGGAGTCATCCTTTTTGCTGAATGCCAAGAGGGGGGAGGTTATTCTTCGCATTGAGGATGAATCGGACATCGTGTTTACTAGAGCCTCAGATTACGAGCACATGATGTTTACCACGGACCCGAATGACCCCGCCTTTTATGAACGAAAAGAACTGCTCAAGGAAAAACTAAATCGTGAGACTGCCTTTGATCTGCAAAGACAAGAGGGGGCATAGTCCTATGCGCCAACGAAAACGATGGATTGCGATACTTATGTTGGCCGTTTTTTTGGCCCTCACCGTGTCCTCTGTGGCTTATGCCTCCAATACTAATCAAGTGGGGGTTAGTAATAATCCGTCAAACAGCAATAGTGGCAACAACTCTCTTTTGAATAATCAACAAACTCAAGCCTATTACAATGCGAACAAGCCCGGTTATGGTGAGGCGTTTATCGCTGGAATTCTTGTCAGTTTTGTTAAATGGGCTATGGGTATGTTTAACCTCTCAGATCCCGTGCTATTGGTCTTTAACCAAGATCCACGAACCAATAAGTCCGATGCCTTTTTAGCTGGTGGGTTAGGTTCCTCTTCAATGGGTAATCTTGTCTTAGGTATTTTCCCTGAACCTTATTTTAATGCCGTTACCGTTCTTTATACGGCGTTTCAGGGGTTGATAAGGTTTCCCTTGATTCTTATGTTGCTAATTATGGCGATCCTGCACATGCTTAATTCCGGCACCGTTCAAGGGAGAGGAAAGATTAAGGAATACATTCAGGCTTTTATCGTAGCCATTGTGACCGTTCGATTGGGTGTTTATATTTGGACAGCGATTATCCAATTGAGCAATTTTTTAGTCAATCTCATATGGGCCTATATGATACAGGCGGGGGTAAAACCCGCTTTTTTCATGGACATGATTTGGGGGCCTGGTCAACAAGGGTTTAATCAAGCCACGCAAATGGGATCAATAGGGATGGTGGTGTTACTGATCATGGCTGCCATGATGGTCTTAGCATTGAATTATCAGTACACCATGCGCATGATTACACTGGGGTTACTCATCGTAATTTTTCCCCTGGCGGCTACTTTATCCATCTTTCCGAATTTTCGCCACTCATTACCCATGTGGTTTAAGGAATTTGTGGCAAATGTTATCTTACAACTAGCCCATGCCTTGGCATTAGGTGCTTTTTTTCTGACGTTAGTAATGCCTGGAACTATGTCAGCAGGAGTATCCTTTTGGTTGATGCTGACCTATTTTGCTGGGCTACCAACGATTGCTGGATTAATCCGTGAACTATTGGGACTCCAAGGTGGAGGCAGTCGAGTCATGGGAGGAATGGGAGCCCTGACTGGGATTGCTTCCATGGCGGCTTTGGGAAGAATGATTACAAAAAAACCAGCTAGTAAGGACGCTAGTTCTGGTGGGGATTATGGAAGCGGCATGGCGGATAACTTGATGAGCGGTTCTAGCGGTTCTTCTAGTGGAAGCACCCCCCTTAATGGAGCCAACTCTACATTGGGAAGGGGGGCTCAAGCAACGTTCAATGGTGCAAGTTCGATTATGGGCAACAAAGGTGTCCAAACAGCGGGTAAATTCGCTATAGGGGCGACAGCGGCTATGACAGGTGCCGTTATGTCGAGTGCTATGGGTGGAAATGCTGCCGCTGGAGCCGCAGTAGCTGTTGGTACTGGTGCTATTTTAGGCGGTAAAGGGGTAGCTTTACTCGGTGGTGCAGGTGGACACGCCAAAGGAATTGCCCAAACCCTTACTTCAGGTGGAAGTATCAAAGATGTTGGACAAAATATCGTGGCGGGTTCCATGCAAAAGGGGGGTGTTCTGGCAAGTGCCGGATGGGGGTTACAGTCTGCTGTCAATAAGGTATCGTCGACGGTCGGAAAAGGTGAACTTTTCGCAGCCCCGAGTTACTTCAAAGGAAACAATGTTATGTTGAACAATGCTAATCGGAGCATGGAGCAACTACGCCCGCAAATGGAAATGGCTCAAGCAAAATATAATCACGCTAAGACCTATTTCGGGGCTGATAGTATGGAAGCACAGCCATCTAAAACTCAATATACAAATTTAAAGGATAAGTTTAGTGAATATGAAGCGGACGCAGCCTTAGCACGGGTTAAAATGCGCTCCTATAGTGAGTTGAAAAACTACACTGCTGGAAGGACGGGCAATGGCTCAGGGACTTCAGGAGGTAATGCCTCTTATTCAACTAGGAGGGGGCATGCCTAGATGGTGAATCCTCAATCTAACGGTGCAAAACTTGCTCAATATGCCGGGAGATTTATCAAGAAAATGGCTAAGAAAAAGTTGAAGACGGTTATCCTTCACATATTGAAGGTAACTGCTCCGATGTGGGGGCCAGTTGTGCTGGTCCTTTTCTTAGCCTATACCGCCTATATGATTTTGTTCAGTATCCCTCAGCAAGCGATGCAAGGTGTTACAAGTACTGTGACTCAAGTGGAAGCGTTTCTCGGCATTACAGAAAGCTCTAATGGTGTTCCTGCTGCCGATGCGCATTTGCTAGATGACTACAAAACTATTGCCAACACATGGGATGCAGGGTTAACCAAGGAACAGCAGAGTCAGGTTATGGTCTATAAGTTTCCTTGGTCTGCCTTAGCAGCGGTGGATCGCGTTGTTAATGATGATGCAGTGTGGGATGGTAAGCAAAATGTTGTCCCACATCCTCAAGAGGTGTTTGATGCTTTGCGTCCAAAGTTTGCATGGAAAGATTCAACTGTCACGACCGTGACTGTCGCAGTCTTATCGGACTCAAAGGGAAATAAGACAACTTCCACAAGCACGGATGTACGGCACGTTTCTCTTGTCACAGCCGCCAATACGTTTGAAGGACACTTCGGGTACACCTACAAATGGCAGACAAACACATCCCCAGGAACCAATGGAAGTAGCGTAACTGTGACTCGTGAGGTGGTTCAGCAAGTGACTCCACCTACGAATTACTATGCGCCGTTAAAACAATATCTGATTGATAAACGGGGAATCACGGATGAAGCCACCTTTGAAGTCGTTGAACAGATTGCCATGATTTATGACACTGAATACCAGTTCAATGTTGGATTGCAGGGCGGTCAAAACTTTGCCACCTATCCAGCCTATGCTCTGGCATATGCTGATGCTGTTCAGCAAGTGTTAACCCAGCACGTAACGATTCCACAGCCACTTTTTCTGGCCTTGATAGCTCATGAATCTGGTGGGAACTGGCAAGCCGTTAATAACCAAAACACTAATGGAACCACGGATGCAGGACTCTGCCAGATTAATTCTGTGAACTGGGCAAAGTACGGACTGACCAATAATCCGTTTAACGTGCCACTGAACATCCAAGCCGGAGCCACTATTTTAGGACAAGCCCTTGGTCAATACAATGATTTTTCTCAGGCGTTGTATGCGTACAACGGCGGTACAGCTTCAAATGGTAGGACGTATAACCCTTCCTACGCACCGGCTGTTATGAACATCTTTACACAACTCCAATCGACTCAAGCCTATGCAGCTCTTGTTCCTGCCACAACAGGGCAACCCAGGACGATTCTTGCAGCAGAGCAGGACGGGACAACATGGCAAGCGTATGGGCAAAGTGGTGAGGATTTTGCCAACCCGCAAGAAATAACGGTCGTTGATGAACGAACAGGCGAGACACAGAAGATAGATCGTACTAGTGGGGATGGGACGATGTGGGCGCAGGAAGCATGGGTGTATCATCCAGAGTTTAAAGACTTGCAAAAAGGGGATACGCTGAATGTGCAGTTTGACGATGGGAAAAGTACGGAGATTAAGGTGGCAAATTAACGGAGATTAAGGTGGCAAATTAACGGGCGTACTCTTTTTAATTCGGTGCCAACCAGACACTCCGGTTTGAATTGAACAATGGCCCAATTAGCAAACTGGGGTATCTAAGAACGTTTAAGTTGAATCCCTATTGGTTAATGCTTAGTCCAAAAAAAGGAGTTGAATTGTTATTAATTACAAACGTCACCTGTTGGCTATGTGTTTCCTTCTCGTTTTTGCTTCCAACGCTTATGCGTCAGGTGTATCTACGTCACCGACAACTGTTACCCAGCCGTCTTCGTCAGTATCGCAAACTGCTCCAGCGAGTTCAACCAACACCACTCCCTCGACAAACACACCTGCTTCGAATACGCCCACAACGTCTTCAAGCCCATTTGCAGGTCTCATTGGTAATGACAACGGAATGCGGCCCATCAAACCACTTGATTTAAACGCTATGGGGGATAAAGCTGTTAGTTTTGGGGATAAAAGCTTTGCTCTGCTTCAGAAAGGAAGCATCCCTTTGTTTGTATGGGGAATAGGTGGATCAGTTATTCTTCTGTTTTTAGGAATCTTTTTCGGAAAAAAAGTGATAATGGCTGGTGTTACAGGGATACTGATAAGTTTAATTGTGGTAGTGATTATTTATTACATG
>JARLHV010000100.1 GCA_031292055.1 Desulfosporosinus sp. | reverse complement strand
TTTTTTGTTCAAGAGAAAACTGTTTAATCCACCGCAAGTGTAAGAAAGACTATGTGCCAATAGTAGTGAAAAACCCCATGAAGAGAGAACCGCAAATACAGCTAAATCAATACCTGTATTGACACCGCCAACCATGCAAAATTTTAAAAATTCAAGAGGACTTTTTGACATCATAGACAACCTTCTTTACATTCCGTTCTTTTCTCATCATCCCGTAGCATTCACTTACGATATATAAGGGGCGATCTCTTGCTTCATCGTATATACGCCCGATATACTCTCCGATGATACCCATCATCGTTAGAAGAATTCCGGTCAATACCAATTGCATGGCTATTACCAGATTCCACCCCGAGATCACATAAGCCGTAGTTATTTTCAAAAATAACATCACTGCCAAGTAGATAAAACCGAAAAAGATAAGCCCGACTCCCGCATAGTTAGCCATTTTGAGGGGTTTAAAGGAAAAGGAAGTTAGTCCATCCAAACTTAGCTTGATCATCTTTTTCAGCGGATACTTAGTTTCACCAGCCAACCGTTCATCCCGCTCATACTCAACCGCCGTTTGACGGAAACCTACCCAGCTCACCAAACCACGAACGTAACGGTTTTTTTCCGGAAGTCGTTTCATTTCTTCGCACACCCTCCGATCCAGCAAGCGGAAATCGCCGGTGTCTGTCGGGATCTCGATATCCGTGGATGCCTTCAGAATGCGGTAAAACAAACGAGCGGTTTGCTTTTTAAAAAACGTTTCTCCCTTCCGCTTTGTTCGTTTGGCGTAAACAACGTAATACCCCTCTTTCCACTTCGCAATCATATCCAAGATCAACTCGGGTGGGTCCTGCAAATCTGCGTCAATTACAACGACAGCCGCACCTAATGCATAGTCCATCCCAGCTGTAATCGCAATTTGATGGCCGAAATTACGGGAAAAAGAAATGAGTTTCACTGCATCGTCTTTATTTCTGAAACCCTTGATCAGCGCAGTCGTATGATCGCAACTGCCATCGTTCACAAAAATCAACTCGTAAGGCTCCCTTGTTGAATCCATTACCTGCTTCAAGCGTTGGTATGTTTGGTCAATGACAGCTTCTTCATTATAGACGGGAATGACTATGGAATAGCGAATGTCTGCGTTCATACTCTTGCCTCCTACTTTTTAGGGACTATTTGTTTCAATTCATCTATGGTCAGGATCGGATCGGAGCTGTAAGCTTCGGGTGTGCCAGTATTGGTTGACATTCAGGCACTAACACTAGGGGATGATTATCATCTTTATTCTAATAATAGTATAAACTTGTTACCGTTCCGTGCCCTTTATATGGAGAACATGTTAAGGATTCTTGTGGAAAATATGAGAAGTGAAAAAGGCCCCCATCGTTTCATTTGAGAAGACAGTTGATACAGCTTCTTTTTGTACTTGAGATGGGAAACGATTCGCAAATGTTGACAGCAATTTAGTAAACTGTACGCGAGACTGAATGAAAGAAGTAGTTGAACAAATTGCAGGCAATGACATGATTTGAGAGAGTAATTGTCCACAACCAAATATCGAGTCGTGAATGATATAATCGAAACGCTCGTTCTTCGTCTGCTTTAGCCTCCAAGGCTATTTCTATTTTCAAGTTCGGAGGAAAGTGCAAATGTATTTATCCTAAGAATCGTTAACACTTTGCCTTACGCTTTCACTTACCGTTACTTTAACCGTGGAAGTCTCGGCTACAGTTAACAAAGGTATGGTTTATTTAACAAAAAATATCGCCAAAGCTTAACACTTCTGTTATAAAATAGGATTAAATAGAAAAGGAGGGAAAGCGCAAATTTTAATGTGCGGGTTTACTGAATAAAGAACAGCGACAATTACTGGGCGTACACCACTCCAATCTGGTTCTACGAGAAGTGTTTCCTAGATTCTGACTCGAGATCTGACTTTGCCGAAGGCGGTTAAATATTTGAAAGGTGGTTGATAGTATGAAAAAAAAATCTCTTTGGACGCGCAGTCTTAAGCCATTACTGGCAGGAGTGATAATGACGGCTATGGTCCTGGGCTCGCTCCTCCCTGGCGTTTCTGACTCCAAGATTGCCCAAGCGGCTGTTGCCGGCCATGTGGTGATCAGTGAGATATACGGAGGAGGTGGTAACAGCGGCTCAATCTGGAAGAACGACTTTATCGAACTCTACAACCCGACCGACGTAGCCGTCAGTTTAGCAGGCTGGTCGGTGCAGTATGCCTCCGCATCCGGCGGCTTTACCAATAATACCAATTTGTCCGGCAGCATAGGTTCACATAAGTATTATCTTATTAAAGAAGCGGCAGGCTCCGGCGGTACTCAAAGCTTGCCCACCCCCGATGCCACTGGCAGCATAAGCATGTCTGGTACCAGCGCCAAGGTGGCCCTGGCCAATACCACCGCCACCGTTACCGGCCCTACAGGTGCCAACGTGATCGATTTCGTGGGCTTTGGCACCAGCGCCAACCAGTACGAGGGCTCGGGGAGTGCACCGGCCCCCAGCAACACTGCCAGCATTGAGCGCAAAGCCAACGACGGGACAGATCCCACCACAGTTGGCGAAGGTAATGGCAATGGTTGGGACGATAACAATAACGCCTCTAACTTTGTAGTGCGTACTTCCCCAGCTCCCCAGAACTCTTCCGCAGCAGCTGAGCCAGTAGTCTCTGTCCCGGTAACAGGCGTAACCTTGAATAAATCCACCACTACCATAGGAATAGGGCAGACAGATCCGCTTGTGGCCACAGTACAGCCCTCTAATGCAACCAACAAAAACGTGGCCTGGTCAACCAACAATACATCCGTTGCCACTGTTTCGACGTCTGGTGTAGTAACCGCAGTAGCCGCAGGCACTGCCGTTGTAATTGTAACCACCCAGGACGGCCGATTCACTGCAAATTGCACAATCACGGTGACTTCGACGCCTAATGATAACGATAATATAGAATTAGGTAATCCAAGCGGCGCTACCAGCGATACATCCAATTCCAATAATTATTTGATGATTAAACCACAATATGATTTTTCCTACAATAACAGCAAACACGAGCCTAACTGGACAAGTTGGCATTTGTATTCAGCTGATATTGGCAGTACTCAGCGTCAGGATGATTTTCGGCCAGATACAACACTGCCGTCAGGATGGTATGAGGTTACCGCGAGTGAATTTTCGGGTGCTGGATTTGACAGAGGACACATGTGCCCTTCTGGAGACCGTACATCTTCGGTTGCCGACAATCAAGCAACATTCCTGATGGATAATATGATTCCTCAAGCGCCAAATAACAACGAGGTTACCTGGGAAGCCTTGGAGACATATGAACGCACACTTGTTTCGTCCGGCAACGAGTTATATGTTATATCTGGAGGTTACGGAAGTGGAGGTACTGGATCCGATGGATACATGACTACTGTAGGTAACGGTGTTGTGGTACCATCAGAGACATGGAAGATAATCGTAGTGTTGCCTAACGGAAATAATGATATTAGCAGGATAACAACCTCAACAAGAGTAATATCTGTTTTGATACCAAATGATCAGACGTGTTCTAGTCAACCATGGGGCAACTACCGTGTAAGTGTAGATAATATCGAGTCTTTGACTGGCTACAATTTCCTTTCTTCAATACCAACTACCATCCAAAATGCCATTGAGGCCAGTGTTGATAATGGTCCTACGAATTAATATAATAGTTGTCCAAATACATTTTTAAGCTTAAAGGTTTGTATTATACATTATAAAAAGGATCGGTGGAATAAAGTCCATCGGTCCTTCATTTTTCAAGTTATTAAAATCGAGTTTTCAATATCCCAACGCGCTCTAATTATTTTAAACAAGGTCTTAAGCGCCATATCTATACAAGTCGTTACGATCATAACTTTTGAAATTGGTGGAGATATCAGTAAAATCAATGGTTTGACTGTGGTAGAAGCTAAAGTGCTGGGAGCGAATTCGTCTTAGTATTCAATTTTGCTAAAAATCTTGCTCCCTATTTTCTTTAGAAACAGATAAAGCAAACTATCTAAAAGTCCGTATACTGCTACCAAACTCACAACTATCTGGATTAGATTCAAATTTAGTTTGATGACTGCAAAGATGGTTAATCCCCCAAAAGCAACACAAATGGCCATACTTAACACTAAATTTAAATTTTGTTTAATGGCTTTTTGTTCATTATCCCAGTGAAGTTTAGGATTAAAGAGGTCGATGATTATACCTACGAAATTACTGAACAGAATAGCTAAAAAGCTTGTGACACAGATCAAGGCCATTAGGGGCAAGGGAAGCTTCAAGACGATCACTGCAACAATGCTTATTGAAAGCATTCCTACGATACCCATGATAACGCCTGTAATCACTTTCGCCATGATTTGGGTTTTATAGTTCACCGGGATATATTTATTAAAGAATATGTTCTCACCTTCTCTTGATATAGAAGTAGCTGCAATACCATTGCTGGAGGAAACAAAAAGCATAGCTCCAAAAAAAGCTACAAACACCATCCCCGTTATTCCTTCCGTTTGCAGTAATCCAACCATTGCTCCAATTCCATTTCCATTCATAGATTTAGGTTGCGTAAGTATCGGGATTAATAGCATGATTGGCCAAATGAAATTCATCAATATGCAGTTTATAAAAAATGCGGGAGTTCGAAATAAAATCCGCAATTCCTTTAATACATAGGATTTAATCACGGTACTGCGAATCGACTTCCGGCTCAATTCTGCCGAGCTTATTTGCTTTTTGCTGGATGATGATACCGAAACTCCAGTGACTCCTTTAAAATAAAGCTTATTACCCAAAAGCAAAAATAGGTAAAACCCCAGTAGGGACACGATGATAAATAGGCCTGTATAAACCAGACCGCTAAGGTTTCCATGGTTAATCAGCCCAAGTGCTCCAAGTTTTGAGGCAGGAAATATATTTGAAGTAATTGCTACCAGGGAGTTATTGCCAAGCTGCGTATGCCCAGCTCCTTGGTTCAAGACGAATCTTTGAGACATTGTACTAACACCAACTCCAAATATTATGGCAATGACGGCACTAATCGTCCGGAAGGCGTCTTTGTTTTTGGCAAGGTTCGTAAAACGCATGATAATCATGACAATCACAGAGTCTAATACTATAGGAATCACAGGCAGTGTCAGGAAGATGAGTAGTGCGTATACGTAATATAAAACTCCTCCTCCACTTTTCGCTCCGTACACAATTAAAATTGGCAGGAAAATCAGACTCCCTGTCAAGTATTCAAAAACCGTAACTATTATAAATTTTGCGCCCAAAATATGGGATGATTTAATTGGAAGGGGCAGTAAATTCTCTACATCATCAGAGAAATAGAAAGTATTCATGGTGTAAAAAAGGCCAAAGAAGAAAATCACAAAAGCACTAACTGCGATCCCCAGACTTAATAGAACGCCTTCTTCGCCAACTTTTGCCAGTTCATCATACGCACTCGTTAGAAAGGTTATGATGCCATATGCCATCGGCAAAAGGCTGAGTGCTAAAACAACAAATAGTAATATCTTTTTAATCTTCTTACTTTTTTCCTTTGGAAAACTAAACCCGTTTTTCATAAGAGCAATGGTCAATATCAATAGTTTTTTATTCATGCTCAGTCATATCCAGAAAGATTTTTTCTAAAGATTCGCCTTGGACCTTAAAGTGAGCTTTCATTTCGTCCAACTTACCACAAAAGAGGAGTTTACCTTTGTTGATTACAGCGACTCGATCACATATCTTTTCGGCAACATCTAGTACATGCGTTGAAAAGAAAACGGTATTCCCTTTGTCTGCATGCTCACGCATCATTTCTTTTAGGGTAAAGGAAGCCCTGGGATCGAGTCCCGTCATCGGTTCATCCAAGATCCACACCGAAGGGTTATGGATAAGAACACCCATAATGATTATCTTCTGACGCATCCCGTGCGAATAACTCTGAATCTGATCTCCTAAAGCTTTCGTCATTTCAAAGCGATTGCTCAACATTTCGATTTTCTCTTTTCTCTCCTTGGTAGGAACATCATAAATATCTGACATAAAGTTAAGGTATTCAAACCCTTTAAGTTTTAAAAACATATTGGGGCTGTCTGGAACAAAACCAAATTGTTTTTTAGCTTTTAAAGGATCCTTGCTAATGTCTAGACCATCAATCAAGATACTCCCGTTGTCAGGGGCCAAAATACCCGTCATCATTTTTATGGTCGTCGTTTTTCCTGCCCCATTGGGTCCTAAAAACCCAAAAATTTCTCCACTCTCTACCTTCAAGTCAATATTATCAACTGCTTTTACAGCCGAATTAAAGCTCTTCGTAACCTTACTTAATTCAATCATAGTATTTCTCCTTTTCATTACACATTATATCTGTGCTGCAATTCCAACCACATTTGTTTGGTCAAGAAGTTTTTTTCCACCTGCTCTTTAAACTCTACTTTCCACGTTTTTCTTTTATTCCCTCCCAAGTTAACAAAAATAATCCAATAAAAACAAAAAGACCAGATCGTCCAAAACAAAAACGATCTGGCAATGCAAATGCCATATATTATCAGACGCAAAGGAATATGCTCGGCTTCCATATCAAGACTTTACGATTGGAATTATTGATGCAAATCTCCCTGCGGTCTACCGTGACTACAATAGCCCAAAGAGAGTTCACTATAATGGAAAAATACGGTATAATATTCCCGAGGTGATTTCAGTGCCAGTTATTAACGATATCTTTGGTAAGCGTGATCAAATTGTCAGTATAGCGTCTCATTACAAAATTTTTAATGTTAAACTATTCGGCTCTGTACTCAGAGAAGAGGAGAACGAGAAAAGCGACATAGATTTTTTGGTTGAGTGTGGAGATGATTGTTCTCTTTTTGACCTTATCTCATTGAAGTATGATTTAGAAGAAATTTTAGGTAGAAAGATTGATGTGGTCACTTCTGATTCTGTACATTGGACATTAAGGGACAAGATACTACAGGAGGCTAGACCCATATGAAAGATGACAAAGTGTTTCTTCAGAACATCCTAGAGTGCATCGTTAAGATTGAAACATATACCAACTCCAGTAAAGAAAAATTCATGAGTTCAGACCTCATTCAGGATGCGGTTATTAGGAATCAAAGAACAACACCAGGAGATTCCCTGGAGACAAATGGCAGGACTACGCGATGTGTTAATACATGACTACATGGGGATTAGTCTAAAGATCGTTTGGAATGTGGTACAGAATGAGTTACCTCAACTTAAAATTAAAATAATAGAATTATTGGATTAAGCACTGGGCTTTTTGGTTCAGTGTTTGTTTATATTTGGGGCTTGGTCCGTCTCGTACTCGGCGGACCTATCTTTCCATGACTTTAAGCGTATCTCTGATCGCATCAACCTGCGGTAGCTTTGTTCCTCGTGGAAGCAGTTTACTAAACTCATGATTCTTTATCATCAAATTCAGTTCATTAAAACTTTTATCCTAAACAAGAAACTAAAGAGCACAGGTAATATTACTTGACCTGTGCTCTAAGTTGGGTTAACTCTTCCGTCAGAGAGTTTATTCAATCTACGATCAACGTGGTACATATTTTTCATAGAGCTCACCAATTTAGCAAAGTAGTTTTGTCTTATTTCACCCTCTCTTCCCTTCTGATTTTAGCAGAAAGAGAAAGCTGACAAAAGCTTTACAAAACTCCGAATTTGATACACCTTTGAAATTGGTGGAGATACCAGTAAAATCAATGGTTTGACTGTTGTAGAAGCTAAAGTGCTGATTAATTCCGCTCACGTCACCAAGCTACACCGATCGATTCAATGATGTTACTTTAGCGTAAAGGACGAATTAATAGTTCCCGTAGCAGATCCTTGGGCATGGTTTGTATCGATTACTCCATTGAAGCTGGTGTTTGAGTAAGCATTTATGTTAACATTGACCGATCCAACTGTTCCAGATGTCTTGATTGCGGAAGTTTGGTCAGAGTTAAGGTAAAAATGGAGTTGTCCGCTTCCGTCATAGGCAACGGCATAAGCCGTGGGGTCGTAACCTATCGGCATTGGTACCGCTGCTACTGCAGTCCCATCAGAGTAGCACACTCTTCCATCCGCGTAGTACAACGTATTAAGCACAAAGCCTTTGAATTGGTTATAAGTGGCTGTAAAACGGCTAATGCCAGTACCATCAGCCTCCGTTGGCAGAAGTACCGTACCAAGCTTTTCAAAGTTGATACCGATCGGAGCGGTGAGATCGTAGGCCAGAGCAAAACTGTCAAATTGGTTTCCTGCTGCAGGAGCAATAGTCGAACCATTTTGGTTATAAGCTGCTGCATACATTTGTTCATCGGACCCAACAACGTTGGTGAAACTAGCAGTTTTTGGCACAGCACCCACTGTAGCATAATTCGGCATGAGAGCGGTGTGACTGACACCAACTGCCTGAATTGTCTGACCTTGTTGCCATACTAGGTTTATGAAATTACCGTTGTTGCAGTTGCCTACAAAGGGCAGTGGGGTCACAGTAATAGGTAGAGATTGACCGGTTGTAACAGTAATTGTTGGAGGAATATAGTACGCATAGTACCGAGTGACGCTATTCAGTATGCTTTGAGTAACGGGAACATTGGCTGTAACCGTTATTGAGAAGTTACCCTTGCTGTCCGTCGTAACAGTAGGGTAGTTAACCGCGCTAAACAGTGTAGTAGTACCGTTCAATACGTAAGCATCATTCTGTATGTTGTTGGAAGAACCATTGACAACATCATAGTCTTGAATAGCCACAAGGGCATCACTAACTGGGTTGCCCACTAAATCCTGAAGTGTGCCGCTAAGGGTCAATTGTGACCCAGAGGTGGCTGTTTCAGCACTATCGCTGGTTATTGTTCCCCCACCTTCTAAGCCAGTTGGGTTCAACATAGCACTCGGATTCACGTTGCCTATTTTGGTGGGTTGAGCTGCTGCTCCCCATCGATAGCATCCCGTATTGGTTGTGACGCTGCCATTTACAAGTTGGGCTTGCACCCCTACAGCCATGATCGCGCCTAAATCAGCGACACCACTTTTATCTATTGGTAAGTTAGAATTGAGATACACTAACGCTTGACCATTAGCATCCGTATTTACAACAGAGGTTATCGTAGGATTTGGATTACCTTTACCAACTACAGTACCTGAAGCATTGGTCGTTCCTGTAGAATCGGTAAAGTAGGCGCTAGCATCGGTCGAGGAATTAGCCTTCGTCATGGTGAATTTAACAGGTTGTCCGCTTACCGCTGTGGTAGAACCGGTAGTTGGTAAAATAGTAGCACTCACAGGCACTAAGCCTCTAGTCAATGCATCGGAAGTGGAGAAATCAAAACAGGCTGGATTATTAGCTGGAGATACTGAGTTGAGGATCATTGTACCAGGTACGCCCCATTCGATACTCGCTACATCAGATTGAACTGGTTGACCATTATTGCTAAATGGAGCTCTGATTACAACGTTAAACAAAGCTTGTGAACTAGCAAATGAAGTAAAGGTGGCTTTCACGTTACCGCTAGCATCTGCTGGAACAGTATAATATGCATCGAAGAATATATCATTACTAACGCAAACTTGTGAATTCAAGTATGTTGCAACTAAAGTATTACCATTGGAATCTTTAGCTGTGATATTGACAGGACTAGATACTAAATAAGTTATACTAGCATTAGCAGCGCTTACAGTACGAGAAACTGTAACTCCAGTATTAACTGTTGCCACAGCAGGTGTATTCAGCGCCCCCGTTCCAACTAATTGCCCAGTAACAGTAATAGTACCAGCGCTATCTGCTGTAGTTACCGTCACCTTTGCCGTAGCTGTTATAGAAGAATTAGCAATCGTCCCTGTCACAGCAAAATTTCCTGCAGTAGCATATTGACTGGTTGTTACTGCAGCCCAAGTCACTGTTACATTTGAAGTTGTGCCATCGCTCATAGTGGCGGTCACAGTTGCAGGTAAAACGGGAGCAGTACCGACTGTTGTATTAACACTCACAGGAAGCACACTCGAAACAGTTGCCGTGGTGGATCCTACTTCCGGCCCATCCCCAGCTGCAAAATGTTTAATGTTTCCATTTACATCCTTATAAGTCACAGCAGGCAAAGCCGATAGATTGGTTAATACCGTTCCAGTACTATTGTTAATCACCTGCCCAGCAAACGTTTTGACGTATAATCCACTACTACTTACCACATCCTGCACCACTTCGGCTTTATGGGCAGAATTGTTAGCATACCCCAAATCCAAAGCTTGACCATTGCCAAAGATCACTGTACCTATTGGAATGGCGGCAAAGGCCAAAGTACTTGATACTAATAAAAAGAACAAGGTCACTACTGCCACAAATGGACAGCGCCTTAAACGCATTTTTTGAAACAAAAAAATCTCCCCCTCTTTAGTTATAAATCCCTATGCATTTCAAAACTAAGGTCTGATCACTTTTTTTCTCAAGCCAAAATTGTTCCTATAGCAGATTGCTTATTGTAGACAGTACTCTAATTTCTCACAAATCCCCAATTCTTTCTCCCCTCAAATTGTTTGGATATCTCTAGAAGATGATCCTTTTCTAAAACTTAGTATTCGTTATTTTCCTATATATTCCTGCAAAGATATCGTTAATATTTAGAATTTTCCTAAAAAAACCAGACAGCCTAAACAAAAACAATCTGGCAAATATATTCCGATTGACGTTACAACTTTAAAAAGCCAATATACCTTATCAAAGCCGCTGATAGCGATCCTTTTTTACATCGATATAGTACTTTTCTCCGTCCTCATGTGTCTTAGTCACGGGAGGTAAAGCTCTAAAAATGCGCGCACAAGGAAGTAACAGCAACGTGCCGCGTCCAAGGGAACACTGCAGCGACACGTTGCTGTACAAAATTGCAGATCAATCTAATGCCCCTGCCATTGTTCCTGCCCTGCTTGACTACTCACTGTAGGGTTATTAGTCAAACACAGCTTACTTTCATAATCTTCTAATTCATTATTATTCTTTCTCATAACATCGGATAGCAACCTGTGATCATGAAGTAGGTTGATAAAGATGCGTTCATCTTTAGTCTGGCTGGTTTGGGTATTGGTGAGAATACTGAGAGGCCGATAAATAGGAGAATCTTGAATTTTTAAAATTTTTAATATTCCTTGATCACATTCCCGACTGACCGTCAAAGAAGAGATAATTGTGATTCCGAGTCCCGCCGAGACTAGTTGTTTAATGGCCTGAGTACTTCCCAATTCCATCGTTACATTCAATTGATCTGGATCAAATCCTCTCTCTTGAAGAGCCATCTCCATCACCCTGCGAGTCCCAGAACCGCCCTCTCGACTTATCAGACGCTCATGTGGGAGTTCAGCTAGAGTAATGCTGTCTCTTGACGCCCAGTGGTGAAAATAAGGAATTACAACTACTAACTCGTCTTCCCAGAAACTCTCTACATTAAAGTCTCTATGCCAAGGGACTGGTCCTTCGATTAGTCCAAGATGTATTTTTTTCTCCAAGACATCTTGAGAAATCGACTCTGTATTAGCGATCGTTACTTTAAATTCCACGTCTGGTTGAGTCTTGTACAGAAACGCTAGAATACTGGGAAGAATATATTCTCCAATCGTTAAAGTAGCACCAAGGTAGATTTTTTCTCTTTGATCTTTTGCCAGGGTGCAGATCTGTTCTTTGGCATTCGAAAGAATGTCTAAAATACTCAGAACAAATGGATAAAAAATTTGACCTTCATTAGTTAATGTGACCCCTTTATTGGTGCGATCAAAAAAGCGAGCACCATACTCGTTTTCCAGATTTTGAATCTGCAAACTAATACTAGGTTGACTCACATGAAGTTTCTTAGCTGATAAGGTAATGTTTTTGGTTTCTGCCACCTCTTTAAACACACGAAAACGTTCTTCCATGATGATGTACTCCTTTTCTAGCTTTCTTTGTTTACGCGACAGGACAGTTTGAACTTGCCGCTACAGTCTCAATTGTTAAAAAACTCTGGAAGGCTATCCGTATGTTGTATTCTTCCAACCAAAGAATATCAGGGTGTTTATAAAATGTATATAGTATATTTATATAGTCATAATTAATATATAATATAGCAAAACAAGACGAGGATCCCTTTAGTGTCAAGTTTTCAGTCCTTAACATATTAGTAACTCAAAAGTGCCAATTATTATCTGAAGTTTTGTACCAGTTCTAAACCAATATTCTGAGTTCTAAGGAGCTTAATAAGTAGAAAAAACTCGAATAAAACAAAAAAAGCCAGGCCGACTATGAAATAATAGACGCCCTGGTATTCTCGTAATAGTTACATGTTTACATTTAATTTCTTACGTATTATCCACTTTCTTACTTCTTCTGCTCCAATTATAATTGGTATGAAGGCTATATAAAACAGCCAGTAGGCAATAGGAACCGGGTAGGTCTCAAATATCTTCTGCAAGAAGGGTATATAGATCAGAGCTGCAGTTAAAACCAACTCAAAGATTACACTTACATTCAATAATTTATTTGTCAGCAAACCAATACTAAAGATTGACGCAACTTCAGTACGACATGCAAATACGTTTGCCACCTGCATAATTACAATTCCCAAAAAGCTCATAGTAGCAGCTTTTTGGGAAAGTGGATTCGTAGTCTCTAAAATCTGACCCCAATGCCATCCGCCACTATACAGCACCCAGAAATAGCCCGATAGAACTGCGACTGTACTAATTAATCCGAGTAAAATATATCCTCTAAATAATACTGAAAAATTCAGAAGTTTTTCGTTCGGCGGTTTTGGCGGTCGATCCATAACACCCGGTTCAGGTAGCTCCACACCAAGAGAAAGTGCAGGCAGCGTTTCAGTACCAATATCTATTGCTAAAATTTGCATTACAGTGATAGGAATCGGTATATTGAATAAGGCAAACAGGATGTATGGTATGACCTCAGGCGTCAAATGAGCAAAAATATACGTCATAAACTTTCTAACGTTGTCATAAACTGCTCTTCCTTCTTCTATGGCATTGACGATGCTGGCAAAATTATCATTAGTCAATACCATCGTTGCAACTTCTCTCGCAATATCCGTACCGGACTTACCCATAGCAATACCTATATCTGCCATTTTAAGGGCTGGAGTATCATTGACTCCATCACCGGTAACAGCAACTACCTCACCCATTTCTTTAAGAGCTGCTACAATCCTCATCTTATGTTCAGGAGCAGCCCTGGCAAAAATAATTTCTTTGTTCTTTAACTCATAGTTTAAATTTTCAGCTGATAGTTTATCAAGGTCATTGCCTGTAATTATTTTGGGGTGAAGACTTTTGATAATGCCTATTTTTCTTGCTATTGATTCGGCTGTTAATCCATAGTCTCCAGTAATCATTATAATTTTTATTCCAGCATTTTGAGCACTTTTTACTGCTTTTTCCACTTCGGGTCTTGGTGGATCCATCATCGCCGTAAGCCCCACAAAAATCATATTGTTTTCAGTATTGTCTATTGTATAATCTCTAATCGTACTATCTATTTTTTTATAAGCAATTGCCAGAACTCTTAACCCATCTTGGGCGAATTTATCGTTCTGTCCGATAATTTTTTGTATTTCCTCTTGCCCTAAGTTCTTGATTTCATTTTTTCCATAGAAAATATCGCTGCAAACCGAAATAATCTCTTTGGGAGCGCCCTTAGTAAATACGTAAGTATCCTTACCTGAATTATGCAGGGTACTCATTCTTTTTCGTCTTGAATCAAAAGGTAGCTGATAAATTAACGGAAATTCTCTCAAAACATCTTCCTTAGTAAACCCAGCTTTTTCTGACAATACAACAAATGCTCCTTCTGTTGGATCACCAATCACATTCCAGCAAGGATTACCATCAGACGGCCTTACGATACTGCTGTTATTGCAAAGCACCCCGATCTTTAAAAGTAGGGACAATTCATCCGTTAGGTTTTTAGGGTCAATTTTATTCTCCCCTAAGAAAAATTCTCCCTTCGGCTCATATCCGATCCCACTTACCGTATAATGATTGATCGGTGTCCAAATCTCACTAATCGTCATTTCATTCTGAGTTAGTGTCCCTGTTTTATCAGTACAGATGATCGTTGCCCCACCAAGCGTCTCCACACTTGATAATTTTTTAACAAGTGCATTTCTTTTGGCCATTCTCTGTACACCTGCAGCTAAGGCCAAGGTCACTGTTGGAAGTAATCCCTCAGGGACGTTTGCCGTAATGATCCCTATTGCAAACATAAATATATCCGCTATCGATCTTCCCATGATTAATCCAAAAAGAAAGAAAAGCACTCCCATTACGAGCGAAAGATAGGTGATAAATTTCGCAACGTTTGTCAATTGTTTTTGTAAAGGACTTTGTTCTTGTTTGATGTTTTGGGTCAATGACGCGATTTTACCAAACTGTGTATTCATCCTTGTTGCATATACAATTGCCAGGCCAGAGCCGGACGCAACATTGGTGCCCATGAATACGATATTAGGTGCATCCAACAAGGTTATATCTCTTTCTAAAACAACATCCGAGCTTCTTAGAACAGGTTCAGATTCACCCGTTAAAGCAGCATTGATCGTCCTCATTTCAAATGCTTCCATCAGCCTTGCATCAGCAGGTACATGGTCTCCTTCTTCCAGACTGATCAGGTCTCCAGGCACCAATTGTTTAGAAAGCATTTGCTCCAGATGCCCATCCCGAATTACTTTCACGTATTGAGGAAGCAGCTTTTTGAGACTCTCTGTAGCCTTTTCAGCTTTGAACTCCTGCCAGAAACTAAATAACGCATTGATGATAATTACCAGAATGATGGTCCAACCAAGCTGAGGCATACGTCCGACAAATGATAATATGCTGGCAATCCAAAGCAGTATGGCTAACAAATTTGTGAAGTTAGATAAAAACTTAGCTATAAGTGAGCTTGTTTTTACTTCATTGATTTCATTATAACCATACTTCTGGATTCTCGTTTCAGCCTCATTATGTGTTAACCCTTTGTTAGAAGTATTCAATTCTTTAAATATTTCATCTTCTGTTAATCTAAATATGTTTTCTTCCTGCAATGCAGTAACCCTCTTATTCAAATTTACCCCCCCTTCTGACACTCCGCGCGACTAAAGTCGGCGGGTTCTTAGGTACGAAGACTTCCGATATACTCTCGCTTACAGGTATAGTGCTCTGCAAGGTACAACATATAAAGACTGGTCGATTTCCC
>JARLHV010000099.1 GCA_031292055.1 Desulfosporosinus sp. | reverse complement strand
CTCAACCTATTACGTTAGGCGTTGATACTGGAAGTGGGAAAATAGGGAGTTCGGCAGTTAATGACAAGGGTGATGTTCTATATATATCGCAAGTTGAGATCAGAAATGACATTTCAGATAAGCTGAAACAGCGTTCTAAATTGAGATAATCGAAATGGAAGTTGTATCGCATTATTACACTTTTTAATTTCGATTTTTCCATCAACATCGTTAAAATAGTATTTTATATCCTGCATAGGCCCCTCACTATCGATTATTCTTGAGTTTCATTAGGAATTAAAGCACACAGCAGACTGTCATTCCCGAGTTCATCCAGTAACTTGTCCACGGTTGCTCTTTTTCTAGCACTTGTTTTTTATAGGTAAGCCCTTTCTCCAGTCGGGTGGTCAAAATCACCGGAATATAGTGTCTTTATCCTTTGCTTCCAGCTTTCCAAGTTAAACCCCAATTGTAAGCCTCGGCCATTTGACGATGACCTTTATAAAAATCAACTAACCTTTTGATACTGAAAGTTTGGTTATTGACATTTTCGATTAAAGCAATTGCACACATTATTTTGCTGTTGTCATATTCGTCTAGTTTTACTATTATATCTGGCCCATCAGTTTGCTTTATTGTTACAACTCCATCTGCTTCTTTCCAATTAGATACTCCTTCGTAAATAAATGCATAGACTAAAATACGCTTAATGTCAGAAATATGATTGCCATTAATACGCAGATTTTCTCCAGTTGTCACCGAACCTGAGCGATCGTCACCGTCAAGCGATACAAAAGGCGCGACTTTGAGACTACCAAATGCGTTTCCAAGAGCCTGTACAGCACCCTTGGCAGATGATTTCAGTTCATACAGACAGCCTAGATCTAAGTCGATACCTTTGCTCTTTGATGCACTACCAAAAAAACCACTTTTAACTGCTTTTTTCTGAGACCAATTGAGATTAACAAGAATCTCCCCAAGCGTGCCATCTTTTTTCTGAAGATTAACGACTTGCCCTTTCTTTGTTAAATCTATTTTCGTAAGGTTGATTGGTTTTTGTTCAGAAAATTTTGGTTGTGCAAGTGGTCCTTGCGCTCGAGTTTCAGTACCTGATGTATCAATTCCAAAATTTCCGCATAAAGCTTCCAGTCCCCCATCAAATCCACTCCCTGTAGCATTGAACTTCCAGTGATCTTTGTTGCGATATAATTCACCTACTACAAGTGCATTCTCAATGGATAGTCCTATCGAAAGATCAAAGAAGAATAATTCAGTTCTTTTGACCTCATCTACAAGATGAATGTAAAGATTAGATACTTGTCCAAAGTTTTGCTTGAGCATTTTTGCTTCATAGATCGTGATTGTTATGGCGATTCTGTCAACGTCTTGAGGAATCTTGTTCAAGTCTACTTTAATTTGTTGTCTGTCTGAATGACCAGCACTAACAGTACCATTTGCACTATATATTACCGCTTTGTTACTGTCCGTTGGATTACCGTAGAAGATAAAGTCTTCATCTTGGCGTACTTTACCGGTTACCCCTAAGAGGAAAGCAGACGTATCCACATCTACCTCCGCAGGAGAAGTCCAACCGATACCTAGGGCTAGTTTGGTTATCGCAGGATTAGTTTTGGTTACATCTACTTTCTGTCCTTTTGTTAATTGCATAAGTCTAAATTACCCCTTTATATATTTATTAGTACGTATTTTATTAATCCATTATCTTGTTCATTGTGGGGTACCTATCAATCTCCTTCAACTTTTTCTGTGTTATCAGCGATAATTCAAGTTAATTGGTCTTAGGCCTGTTGCGGGAACAGTGTAAAAACATTCAAATAAACCATTATCCTCTTCCTTATCATTAATAGGCCTACATCCTCCTCCAACTCAGAAAACATCGCTTATGAAGTTAAGAGCTAATATGCAACCCTAACCCCGCCGTAGATGGCAATTCTCTATACATGCAATTTATGGAGAATATTCCGGTTCTTTTTCATTCGTTGGTGAAATTATAACAGGAAATATCTCCAAGAAACAGCTGCAGCTTATCGCTGCCTGGGCTACAATCCATATGGACCTAAATAACGCTTCGATCTGTATCTTAATTTCTTTAGCTAGCTCCACGAATTTCGGACTTAAATCAAAGAGGCTTTGATCGGTGAGATCAACCTGCACTATAATGTACCCAAGGGGTTGGACACTGTGACCGATTCCTCTGTCGTTCGACTCTGGAATTGCCAATGAAATAACTCTTCTTCTTCTGTTCCGTATGAACTTTGCAAAAATTTTTCGATACGATTCTGTGCCCCACAGCTTAGCAAGGCGCAACCGACACAATTCCGGCCGGATGGGAGGGATTGTGCCGAGCACCCTTAGCTTGGCGCTCGGTCAAACCCCGGGGGAAGGCTGACCGGGCTTCCCTCGAGCTGGGGTGCGATCTCTCAGCTTAATCGTTCTCTTTGAGTTTCTGCACAGTTTCCAGAGACAGGCAAGTAATCTCAGCAATGTCTTCTAAAGAAAATCCTTTTTTCAAGGCATTTCGGGCTGCTGCTAGCTTGCCTTTAAGTTCACCTT
>JARLHV010000098.1 GCA_031292055.1 Desulfosporosinus sp. | reverse complement strand
GTCAGTCTGCCAGTCTATTTTGTGTCATACTGCGTCGGCATGTGCCCCTAATAGCCCCGCTATGAGGGGCACATGCCTCCTTGTCTGACGCAAACTATCCAAGGCATCATGACTTGTTATTTTCTTTCATATGCCTTATATGCTGAAATTTGCCTTTTGGTTAGCTGTAACTGATCAACCTTGTTAAGCTTCCAATAAATCAGTTTCATAAATTTCGTGAGCAATCGTTTCTTCAAGCGAACAAATTTTAAGTTCAAAAGCAGCGTCTAATTGTAAATCATGTGTTGCATAGAATATGTTAGCAATCTGGTGATTGATTTCTTGAGTTAATCTCTTTTTTATTGAATATAGAGCACCACTAATTCTATTAATAACTTCTTTATTTAATTCCCTAATTTCTAAATTGGCATCAATTCCTAATTCTGGTAAAATAATCGTACTTATATCAATATCAACAAATTTAGAAATTAAGGAATTTTTCATCAGTAAATTGATTGAATCACTCAATGATCTTTTCGCTAAGGCTTCCATACAAGAGGTGATTAAGACTGTTCGCTTTTTTGTTTTTTGATATTTTTGGATTGTAGTGAAACTATCGGAGATCAATTTAGCCAAATCATTTCTTTTAAATCGCCAAACTATTAAACTTTTAAATCGTTCAGACAATGCATTTAAGATAATATTTTCAGTTTCCTTATAAATTGTTTCTAAGTCATTATTATCCAATATATGCGCATATGATCTTTTGCCGCTAATTATCTCTGGTAAAAAATTTTTGAAACTTCCTTCCTGTTGCTCGAAGAAATTTTCGATTTCTGCCAAAACGAGCCTTCGGCAATTTTCTACTGCCCTAATTGTTTTGATTTCATTCAAGCGTTGTCTTTTTCGAAGAATACCAAGTAAAATATTCTTTCTTTCAAATACAATTTCACTTGGTATTTTCACTCTAGATCTATTGTGACTATCCTTATATTCTTGAATATAACTTATGTCACTTTTTTCATGGCAGACCTTCTTGTCTTTCGATTTATCGGACCATTTTAGCGTCATATTTCACCTCAACAGTATTTGATATTATTTATAATACCAAACCACTGTTAGGTAACTGCTATGAAAATGTAAAATCTACGTTAAATTTTAGTTGAAACAACTTGTACTATTAATTAGTTCAATAAATCTTGATTTGAGTTACCTAAGCTTCCCTGTCTAATAAACGCATTCCCTACTTGAATACCTACCACATTTCCCAAACGATCTCCTAAAACCCCACCTAAAATCGTTCCAATTATTGTACCAATGCCTGGAATCAGAGTAGAACCAAGTATTGCACCATACTCCAATCCTGCCATAAGCCCTAAAGTTTCCGAAACGTTCGTTGTTGTATGGGCGACATACTCATTTACATTGATCTTTCCGCCAGTATAGGCGCGAGAACCTCGTATTTGGTTTATTCCTCCAGAAAACGCTCCAGCCCATAAGGTACTTTTACTAAACATAGTTATCCCTCCATTTTAAATTAATGACGTATACGAGGAAAACTTATCCAACCTAATAAATTAACACGTTGCTCCTTGCCCTTTACTCGGGCGAACTCAAAAAATTGCCCAAGAAACCTCTCCCACTTCTGCCCAATTAACTTCTGTTCTGATGAATTTTCGACTCCAGCTATAATACTCAAATTTATGGCTAGTTCAATATGGGATAGAGCTTGTCTTAAATGATCGTCTATTTGTTGCTCGTCTACCACGTTTGTAAGTCACACCTTTCTTTACAAGACAAAGCTCAACTTCTCAATAAATTTAGTTTGTCCTCTGTCAATTTTCTGGTAGTAAACTGATCTCCTTAGCAAGTTGAGTTTTCATCCTTTCAAACTGTGCTTCGGCAATAATGTCCTCTATTTCTTCTTTAGCTAATTTAAGTGTTGTTCTAGTGCTATCAGCCAAGCTTATTGTCCCTCTGACACCTACGATACCAAGGGTAAGAAGTGTGCTTTTCATGATCGGTAGAAGGGCTGTAGCTGTTAAACCAAGAGCTGCACCAGTTATCAAACCGCTCTTTTCAATGTTCTTAAACATTTATCTCGCCTCCGTTCAATCGTCTTCTGGCATAGTTATACTAATCTCGGTCATTCTCTCATCCGCTTGTATAAACTCAGCAGAATTCACAAGAAAGTCTCCCAGTACTGGGCATGAATCTGGAAGTTCAGGTTCCTCTGCCCACATACTCACACATTCCTCCATTGAGGTACTTTGAAATGTTCTTTCATTTGCATCTAAAGTCAGGGCCAAACCTTTGCGAACTTGTAATCTAGACCCTTGAATGGTGGCAAAATTATCCGCGAAATGTAACATTATGTTGCCCGCAAATAAATGCGCATAAACGGTGGGTTCAAATTCTAACGATCCAGCAGTTTTATCCTTTACTAAGTATCCTAATTTGCTTAAAGAATCAATTAGGTTATTTAGAAACAAATTTTCATTAGTAAAACCAACGGACTTTTCATATTGTCTGAAATTATAGGCAATTGCAAGACTTGATAGAAATGAAAATGTTAGGCCATAGACTATAACTTCCGGGTTGATTGGAATCATATAACTTGAGATTAGTAAAATAAGAAAGGGTAGTGATATTAACCCAAAGGCTGTAAGGTAAGTTTTAATAAAACTTCTGATGGTTTTCATCTCTCTTTTTCCTCCTTCTAATTGAATCTTGTGAACTTTTTTAAGAAAGCATCTCAATTCTTTCTAGCGTATATTTGTCCTGTTTTTTTGAAATAACCTCAATAATTGCTACGATTTTATTGATTCAATAGTAATATATTGAGGTTATCTTAGAAAATACTTGGTAATGATTTGCACACGCCTTAAGAAATGACGAGCCTCTTAGCGTAAATTGATAAAATCTCAGCACACTCTATTTTGTGCATTTCCATTTAACAGAAACGTCGATTCATGTAAACTTAAGTGATCTTTCTTTGACACTAGTAATAGGAACGGTTTCGATAATATCGAAACTGAACCAGCAACTAGAAGTATATATAACCAGTGTTGGGGCATAAGTGGCGCTGTATGGAAGAATCCGGCAACCGTTGGAATGTAGATTGCCCCTAATAACGCCAAGAGGGATGCCCCTAATCCCCCCACTAGATAGCGGTCTTGGAAAGAATCTGTGATACTTTCCTTGGAACCCTCCTGTCTCCAGGAAAGAGTTTGCACTAATTGACCAATGACCAACGTCGCAAAGGCTGTCGTTTGGGCCACAAGTAACGGTGCCCCAGCTGCCAAAGCCGTCGCAAATAAGCCGAGCGAACCGACCCCTAGCAAGATCCCCCGCGTTATGACCTTAAAGTACAATTCTTTGTCCACAATATCTTGGCGGGCAGTTTGCTTGGTCTTATTACCTGGGTTGACTGCTAAAATCATGGCCGGTATTGCATCTGTAAGAAGGTTCATCAAAAGGATTTGTATCGGTACAAGTGGCATAGGTAGCCCTACGATAACTGCAACGGCTGTCACCAAAACTTCTGCCAAATTACCCGTCAAAAGACAACCTATTGATTTCCTTATGTTTCCAATTATGGTTCGCCCTACTTTGACACCTTCAATAATCGAGCCAAAATGATCTTCCTTCAAAATCATATCTGCCGTGGCTTTTGTAACTTCGGTTCCCGTACGACCCATAGCTATCCCGACATTTGATTGCTTTATGGCAGGGGTATCATTCACGCCATCTCCGGTCATAGCAACAATATGCCCACATTTTTGATAAGCTGTAACAATTCGGAGTTTATGTTCAGGGGTTACCCGGGCAAAAACTGAGATCCCTTCAACCGTTCGAACCAATTCTTCGTCACTGAGTTGATCTAAATCCCGGCCGGTCAGAACTTTTGTATTTGAGTCCCCAATCCCAAGTTCTTTAGCGATAGCTATGGCTGTAATCGGGTGATCACCCGTTATCATGACGGGCTTCACCCCTAGAGCATAGGCTTCACGAATGCTCTTTTCCACCTCAGGTTTGGGCGGGTCCATCATGCCCATTAAACCAACGTAAATAAGTTGGTCATCAATTACTTTCGGTTTATTAGGTTGGCCTTCTATCCACTCAGTTGGACAATAGGCAAACGCTAAAACCCTAAGTGCATCACGAGCCAAAGTTTCATTTTGCTGACGAATTAATTCTTTTGTTTCTTCAGTCAGAGGACAAATTTCTCCTTGTGCCTGATACCACTCACAACGATCAAGGATTACCTCCACAGACCCTTTGCAAAATACAAAACAATCTTGGTCAGTCTGAGTATCCTTACACACAACATTCATTGTTCCAGAATTTGAATCAAACGGAACTTCATGTACCCTATGCCAATGAATCATCTTTTCTTGCCATACACCAAATTTTGCAGCGAAGGTCAAGAGTGCCCCTTCCGTTGGATCACCTTTAATACTCCAGGACTCGTTTTCTTGCACAAGCTTACTATCATTACAAAGAACTGAGATTCTCGCTATTTGCAATAATTCCTGACTCTCTAGTATATTCTCATTACTATTTGAAGTCGTCGAATTGAGATTGGTTATTGCTCCGCTGGGTTCATATCCATTACCGGCCACTGCATAGGATGAGCTCATCGTCGCGATTTTTTTAACCGTCATCTCATTTTTAGTTAAAGTACCCGTTTTATCGGAACAGATGACCGTTGTTCGTCCTAAAGTTTCCAGGGCAGATAATTTGCGAATCAGGGCGTTTTTCTTGGCCATGCGAAAAATACCCGCACTTAAGGCAATGGTTATTGTCACGGGCAGTCCCTCAGGAACCGCAGAGGCTGCCAGTGTAATTGATGTAGCAATTATTTGACCGATCGGTCGACCTCTAAGTAAACCAGCAATGAATACTAATGTTCCGGCTATGGCTGCACCTTTAATAAAGGTTTTACTGATACCAGTTACTTTTTCGTGCAAGGGGGTTAAGACTTTTTCTTGTCCTTCCATAAGTGACATCAGATAGCCGATCTCGGTTTCCATCCCAACCCTGACGACAATTCCTATTGCTTTGCCACGCGTCACATCCGTTCCCAAGTAAAGCATGTTTCTGCGTTCTGCTAATGGGCAATCTTCAGTTAATAGGCGGGGATTCTTGCTAACGGGGAGGGATTCCCCTGTTAAAGCAGCCTCATTTATTTCTAGGTTCCAAGAATTTAGCAAACGGATATCGGCAGGCACTCTGTCCCCAGCCTCTAGGTTTACAATATCACCCGGCAGCAATTCAGTTCCTAAAAGCTCTAAAAGTTTGCCATCCCTCATCACTCTACAACTGGGTGGTTGAAATTGATTGAGCGCTTCGATCACCCTTTCGGCCTTTCGTTCTTGAACTGTGCCAATTGCAGCATTAGCTAAGAGAATAGATCCCATAGCCAGTCCATCAAACCAAGCTCCAGTGGCGAGAGCTACTAATGATGTTCCTAGTAGAATTACGGTCGTAAACTCTTTAAACTGTGCCAAATATGACATCAACCAAGGTTCTTGTTCTTTGCGTTCTAGTTTGTTTACACCAAATTTTTGACGGTGTACTTGTACTTGTTCAGCTGTTAATCCCTGCTCTTCATCAACTTTAAAGTTTTGCATAATATCGTCATGAGAAATAGAGTGCCAGAGCATCCCTGTTTCTTTCTTTAAAGGTTTCAATTGACCTTTAGTCTTGCTGGCCTTGCCTTTAGCTTGTACCTTCTTGAGAACGGGACTTGAGTTCTGAAAACTCTCACTTTTTCTTTTGCTTCTGGCCATAAGAATTAAGGTAATAGCGTCTGAGAGTAGATTTACAAGCGGAGCAGTTATCGCTAGAGGAATAGCCAGCAAAATACCGAGTCTATTCCATAGTTTCGCAACTTTAAAATTCTGTTGGGCCGTTGTCTTGATGTTCTGTGAATATTCAAATGTTCTGCACAAATCGTTTATCTTTTCGAGAGAGATTGATGAAACACCAAGTGAATCGCTAACTTCCTTCGTTTGATTATCATTATTCCCTCTGATAATAAGGACATTTTCACCAACCCGACGTAAATTTGCGATTCTTTCTAAGGTCGTCTCCTTACTAATATCGAGCCAACTAGGATTAAGTCCAAATTGAGCAAGTGTTTCATGACTCACATTTAAACTATTGTTTAACATAAATAGATCGATATTATTTCGCCGTAAATAATCGATTGACTTATATAACGCATCGGAAACAAATTCTTTCCGCCTCATTAAAAACCCAAGAAACACTTTTTCCCTTGCAAGACACAAAACTTCAAAACCTTTTTTTTGTTTTCTTTTTACCTCCAGTAGATAGTGATCGCAAATTACCTCGTTTAGTTCTAAAAATTTCAGGCTACCCATCAATACCTCTACATTTTGGATTTTAGCTTTTGTGCCCTGCGCAAATTGTTCAACATTAAAAGCGGTGCGTAGTGTTCCTCCGGCTAAGTCTGCCTTTTTTGTCACTTCATCTTGCCAGGGGTGACCAGTCTTTTTCATAATTGAAGCAGCTAAATGCCATAGTTTCGATTCATCATTCTGATCAGAAATACTCTCAATTTCTGTAAAGTGTTCTCGGAAAATAAGAGAGGTATCCTCGATAGCGATACTATTGGTCGCTGCCAATTCTTCTAAGGAACCATTTTCCGGAATCACATAGCCATTTTTCCGAGCTGTATAATCGGCTTGATCCCAAGTATATTGTGCGGGTAACGTTGCTACCCTTGGGTTACCGGCCAAAAGAACAGCAATTCCCCTCAGAGGACTTCCCGTAAAGGCCCAGGTTGCTCCTGCCAGAATCGTACTCACTCTGCTCGTTTTTTGACTATAATTCTTTATTTCCGAAGAAATAGCCGGTCTGCTGACCTTGCCCAACTTAAGCTGCTCTCTTTTCCACTTTAAATACTGCATAATACTTAACCCAGCAAGAACAACCACGTTTTCCCTCACCAGAGCAAGGGCAAGGGCACTTGTCCCTAGCAGAAACTCTGGATTCAGCCAAGACCTCTTCGCTTGAGTTGCATCCGCCTTAAACAGCGAATAGCCACTGGCCACAGCAACAAGCGCTGCCAAATTAAAGGCTGGAGAGCTTGTTGCTAAGGCCGATTTCCCCCAAAACAGCTGTTTTACACCCAGAGCAAATAATCCTCCCACCGAAAGAGTTAAAGGAAGTGGTATCTGAGTTTTTATAGTTTCGCCTTGAAGTATCTGATTGGTACCACTTGCCTTTAGGTCAGGCATCATAAAAATAGGAGGCCTACCCTTTATAGTCGAGCTTGCTAAATCTTCTCCTTCGAGGGTTGTGACTGCCACTTCGTTATATACTTGTTTCGTTATCTGAGCTTGATTACAAAAGGAGTTATTCAGAGCCGCCCTTTCAATAAACTGGACTTCATCTATAATCGCCTCAACTGAAATTTTCTGTTCACTAAACACAATCAGTACTCTACTAGTATCTATACATGGAGATACCCTCTTAATACCAACACATTCAGCTAACCGCGCAACAATTTGTTTGGCTAGGGCTGTGTTGTGTTTAAGGCCAAATACTTGTATACGTACTCTTCCTGGAAATTTTCGAATCTGCCTTTGTTTGGATTGACCTAATAAAATTCCCAATCTTTCCCCCCCTAGCCTTTCTCCCATCTTTTTCTATCATGATAAATTTAAGTATGTTCCTGGAGATGTCTAATTATACCCAAAAATATTCCTACTCTTTACGAAAGAAACTGGGACATTCATCTTGGTCAGCCCTGAAATGTTCTGCCATGAATTATAATTAAAGTGGGAATGCATAGATTATGGAATTTATGGAAACTACTTTATATATTCCATGTTTTATATATTCCATGTTTGAGAAGAGGAGTGTTACGATTGTTAAAATTTATTAAAAAATCCCCTTTTGCTTTTGTCTTTGGTACAGCAGCGCTTATTCTTGTGGTATCTCCAGAAGCAAGAGAAGCCGCCCGTAAGGCAATCGTCAAAGGTACTACAGCAGTATTAAATTTTGTCGATCAAGTTAAAAACTCATCCTTTCTGACTTCCCAAAATCCACCTGAATTATTAGATACTCCTGCCGAGCAAGCAACTGATAATACTAACGCACCTATTGACTAAATTTAAGACCTAAATCCTTGCGCTTTGTTCAAAATTTGCGAATTCTATAAATATAATTATTTTTCAGGTAAAACATTTTAACCCCCTCAAAATGAGGGGGTTAAAATGTTTTACCTTCGAACTGCTTAGTTAAGCAAAAAGGCAATTCTAAGCCTGCTTGGTGACATTTATTGATGATGTCAATGGAAATCTTTAACCAAAAAGTTACAGTTTATTTTCTTTCGCTTTGATGAACAATATAATCACTGAAGTTAACGTAAAATTAACTATTAATTAACCATAAATTAACTGGAGGGGGTACAATGCATAATCTTTTGGGGGTCTCTCTATCAATTGGAATTATTGCCAATCTAGATAACCTCGGTATAGGAATTAGCTATGGATTACAAAAAATTCGTATTCCTTTTGCCTCAAATCTCTTAATTGCCCTTATGTCTTCAGTTGCTACCGCGTTTGCTATGATTATGGGAACAATTTTAAGTAGAGTATTTCCGTATGCCAACGTAATAGGTGCTTTATTACTGATAGCAATAGGCTTATGGATTTCCCTAGGTAGTCTCTTGCAAAGGAATGTTCTGCCATTTATTTGCAAGCGATCTAAAATTCTTCGTTTCATAATGGACATTTTAAGTAATCCTAGCAAAGCGGACCGCAATGCAAATGGGGTTATTTGTAATAACGAAGCGATTATTTTAGGTATATCACTTTCCTTAAACTGCATTGTGACTGGTTTAGGTGCCGGCCTGAGTAGGCTTTCATTAATTCCAGTAATACTCTCAGTCTTTTTCTTTAGCTTGATAACTATCAGTTGTGGCTATGAACTTGGTAATAGAGCAAACTTTCTACATTTCGGACATCTCTCTGAAATAATTTCCGGTGTGTTACTAGTAGCTCTCGGTATACGTGATCTCATTTGATTCTTTACACATAAAAGCAGAAAGAAGGGTATTAGCTTCTTTCTGCTTTTAGGGCAGTGGATGTAAGCTCATCCGTAACCTAACCTCTTTCGAGGGACAGTTTTTGTGATAGCGAGAACTGTCAAACTCCACACTGCCCGAAGGCAGGTAGTGCGTATCTCTACTCTGTTACCAAATAGAGAATCCGACATCATCTCGACAAGGATAATTAGGCTTTTGGCACTCACAGCACCGAACCTTACCTCAGTTCTACT
>JARLHV010000097.1 GCA_031292055.1 Desulfosporosinus sp. | reverse complement strand
CTGTTACCAACTATCACAGATTTTCATCTGTTATCCGTTTTAACGTCTTTTTCTTGACGTATTAATTATACCATAGCGACCTTAGATTTGCCTTATATCCCCATCGCTGAAGCTAGGGGCTTTACGGCAACACGTGGTAAGGGGGAGAGAGGCATTGAACAGAGCATTTTCAGCGTTTCATCCATCGGTAAGCTTTGTATTTTTTGCAGTAATGGTAGCCTTTACGATGCTTTGTATGCATCCGGTTTTTTTGGGGGTAACTTTAATTTCAGCCCTTAGCTTCTCTTTAATTTTGAATGGACGCAAGGGTGTGAAGTTAAGTCTCTTATTTTATCTGCCCATGTTCTTATTAATCGCCATTAGTAATCCTTTATTTAATCATAGAGGAAGAACAACCTTGTTTTTCTTCATGCACAATCCCATTACATTAGAAGCTATGCTTTATGGAATATGTTCGGCGGCGTCTCTGATCGCCATTATTGCCTGGTTCTCTTGTTACAACAAAGTCATTACATCCGATAAATTTTTGTATTTGTTTGCTAAGCTGACTCCAGCGGTAGCCTTGCTTATTACAATGACGATTAGAATGATTTCGAAGTTGAAACATCAACTGAAGACAGTAGCCAATGCTCAACATACGATAGGGTTGGATCAAAGGACAGGAAGTCTGAGCGAGAGAGTAAAAAAGGGAATGAGAGTCATATCCATACTGTTGAGCTGGTCAATGGAGGAGGCGATTGAAACGGCTGATTCAATGAAGGCGAGAGGTTATGGACTGAAAAACAGAACGACATTTTCGCTCTTTAAATTTGATAAGCGAGATGGACTGGTATTAGGCCTGATTAGCGTACTAGCGGGCATATGCTTTGCAGGGTATTTTTCAGGATATGGAACAATGCAATTTTATCCGTCCCTCAGGCCTTTGAATTTATCTCCCCAAGCACTTGTCCTATATATAATATTTGCTGTATTAGCATTTCTACCGATTATTATCGAAGTAAGGGAGAGCTATAAATGGCGTTCTTACAAATAGAAAACTTAAGCTTTACCTATCCTAACACCCAGGAAAGAGCACTTGAAAGTGTGAGCTTAGAGATTAAGGAAGGCGAGTTTGTTTTAGTATGTGGCGTGTCAGGTTGTGGCAAGAGCACTCTTTTACGGCATATAAAACGTGAGCTTACACCGCATGGCAGTAAGGCAGGTGTGGTATATTATCGAGGCATAGATATCGAGAAATTGGATCAAAAAATCGCAGCCTCTGAAATTGGGTTTGTGATGCAAGATCCTGAAACTCAGTTAGTGACAGATACCGTTTGGCATGAATTGGCGTTTGGTCTTGAAAATTTAGGGCTAAGTACTCCCGAAATTCGTCGTAAGGTGGCAGAAATGGCGAGCTTCTTTGGTATCGATGGTTGGTTTAGAAAATCCGTGGATGAATTGTCAGGCGGACAAAAACAAATCCTGAATTTAGCCTCGGTGATGGCTATGCAACCCAAAGTACTAATCTTGGACGAACCAACGGCTCAGCTCGACCCCATTGCGGCTCAAGATTTCCTGGCAACGATCGCCAAAATTAATAGAGAACTGGCAGTTACTGTAATTTTAACAGAACATAGACTAGAAGAAGTATTCCTTATGGCTGATAGAATTGTGGTCATGGAGAAGGGCGAAATCGTTTGCTTTGATACACCAGAGCAAACAGCCAAACTATTAGCAGATAGGAATGATAAACAGACTATGTTTAAAGGATTGCCGTCTGCAATTCGGATTTATAGCGAGCTGAGATTGGGCGATTATTGTCCGTTAAGTGTGAGAGACGGGAGAAAATGGCTCGATGAATATATGATTCCAGTAGCGTGGGGATTAGAGGATCAAGTTAAGGATCGAGCTCAAAAGCAAAAGCCTGTCATTGAAGCCGAAGAAATATGGTTTAAGTATTCAAAGGAAGGGCAAGACATTTTACGGGGATTCTCACTAAAAGCTTACTCGGGCGAAATACTCTGTGTGTTAGGTGGCAACGGAACTGGTAAAACGACCATGCTCGGTGTGATTTCAGGTTTACTAAAACAGTATAGAGGAAAGGTTGTAATCAACGGTAAGAAAATAGAGGCTTTTAAAGCGCAAGAGCTTTACCGAAACAATATAGTCCTCTTACCTCAAAATCCAAGGGCGTTATTTGTTTGCGATACCGTTTGGGGGGATCTGGAAGAGGCAGCAACTATTCTTGGCCTGGATAAGGTTGCTCTAAGAGCCGAAATTGACAGGATTGCCACAGAATTGAGAATAACTAAATTTTTCGCAAGACATCCGTATGATTTAAGCGGTGGAGAGCAGCAAAAGGTGGCACTCGCCAAGCTTTTATTATTGGAACCCAAAATCGTGTTATTAGATGAGCCGACAAAGGGGCTTGATGCAGAGTCCAAGGAAGGGTTAGGTGAAATTCTAAAAAAGTTATGTAGTCAAGATGTTGCAATGGTTTTAGTTACTCATGATATCGAATTTGCGGCGCAGTATGCTGATCAATGTGCCATGATGTTTGACGGGGATATTGTATCAGAAGGAAAAGCGAGGGAGTTTTTTGCAGGCAACAATTTTTATACGACCGCTGCCAACCGGATGGCAAGAGGAATATTCCCCAAGGCAGTGACTTGTGAGGACGTGATTGCACTATGCAAGATAAGAGTCTAAGTAAGTACCTAAAAGTAGTAAAAATCATGTTCATCATTTTATTGCCGTTATTGTTGGTGCTATCTGCGTTAAGCGGGGATAAGAACTACGGCTTATTAAGTGTGATATTTATGATCGTGGCGATGCTTCCGTTCTTTCTAAGGTTTGAAAAACGTAGGCCGGAAGCCAGAGAATTGGTTGTAATTGCTGTTATGGCTGCTCTGGCAGCCTTAGGACGGGTTGCGTTTGCCCTAATTCCCAATTTTAAGCCGACCTCAGCAATAATAATAATTACAGCTATGGCGTTCGGACCTGAGGCAGGGTTTTTGACAGGTGCTACTGCTGCAGTGGCCTCAAATCTATTTTTTGGACAAGGTCCATGGACTCCGTGGCAAATGTTCTGTTGGGGGATGATTGGTTTTATCGCTGGTATACTGAGAAATGCAGGGTTACTCAAAGGGAAACTGAGCTTATCAACTTATGGTCTATGCTCAGGGTTTGCCTTTGGATGGATTATGAATCTCTGGTTTATTATCGGGTTTATCAATCCTATTACCTGGCAATCGATACTGGTGGCCTACATATCAAGTTTTTGGTTTGATTTGACTAACGCAGTATCAACTCTGATATTTCTTCTTGTGTTGGCAAAACCTTGGTTAAAAAAGCTAGACAGGATAAAAGTTAAATTTGGCTTGATGGAATGATCACTCGCTTATCTCAATCGGGGAATGGAATTTTAGCTTTGAAATAGTCTATGTAGCTTTTCTATCCCATCAATTAACCTAGGTCCAGGTCTGCATAGCGTATCGCAAGAAATGGGATAAATTCTTTTCTCTTGAATCGCTACGATATCTTCCCCTTCACCGGTAATAATATCATCGACAGTCCTATGGCAAATGGGGTTCTTTGCAATACATCCTTTACATTTCAAAGGTAGCAGTTGTCCTTTTTCAACGCCACAAAACAGTATCACTTCTGGGTCAAATTCTCTAATTTGATTCCAAGGCACTTTGACGTAGGGATCATTTGACTGGAAATCCATCAACTGGGCCCCAGCTAGTCGTAAAGCATCATATTGGAAAGACCTCGGGCCAGGCGTAACAAAAGGATCTGTACTCATTAAGCGAAAAACCCTCGGACTTCTGAGGATAGATTTTTGGCTAAGTTTATTGATTCTCTCCTTCAATATATTTATGAGTGGTTGTACAGTAATTTCGGTTTGAGTAATATATCCCAATGTACTCATAAGAATAAAAATATCATCGACACTTATGGGAGTAGCAGCAAGAACCTTTATTTTATTTTCCTGTAGTTCTTCTATGAGTTTTCCGTGCAAAGCACCATCAGCTAAAACAATATCAGGTTGCATTGAAAGAATTTTCGATAGCTGTGGATATCCGAATGTACCAACTTGGTATTTGGATTTAGCTTTCTCTGGATAATTGCAGTGTTCCGTTACCCCTACTACACGTGTTTCTAAACCTAAGAAGTATAGAATTTCAGTAGCCGAAGGAACCAGGGAAATAATTCTTTGAATCATTTTTGGACGAACATCATGAGTTGACATATCTGAACCATCCCCCAATATAAAAATTTCAAACGAAACGAATCTAAAACTTATACTTAGTGGACTCTATTACTAATGTGCATGTCTATGGTAAATGTCAGGAGTGTGCTGGTGTTTGTGAATTATAAATTCATGTTCATGAACATGGGAGTGATAGCCGCTTTTAGGTATTTCATTATCGGAATGGCCGTGTGTATGGTGTGAGTCGTTATGGTTATGCCTATGCTCGTGTTCCGTTATTTCGTGTTTATGTAAATGTTCATGGTTTTCCTTGAGCAAAAAGATTGCCCCGATAATCATGATAGGAAGAGAAAAGAAAAACAATGTGCCCTGGTTTTCTCTGAACAAAAGCAAAGATAGTGCTACTCCAACAAAAGGAGCCGTTCCGAATAAGGCGCTTGTTCTAGCAGCCCCTAGTTCTCTCATGGCTCGAATGAATAGTACGATACTTAGCCCGTAACTAAAATAACCTAAGACCATTGCCAGAAGAACAAATTTGAACGGAGGTAACGGAAAACCCAAAATAACGGATAGAATTAAGGAGAAAGCACCAGCGCTTAAGCCTTTGATTGTAACAATTGAGAGAGGATCTTTGGCCGAAACATTTCGTGTAAAATTATTGTCTATCCCCCACAGAACACAAGCACTAAGTACTCCAATGGCGCCCAAGGAAAAACCCCACTGCCCGGACGAATTCCATGAGAGCAAAATACTCGCCGTAGTAATCAAGAGCACTGCCATCCATATACGTTTCCCGACGGCTTCTTTAAAGGCAACGACAGCAATTACGGTAGTTGCCACACCCTCGAAATTCAGCAAAAGGGAAGCCGTAGAGGCGGGTGTATTTTTCAGGGCAAACATCAGCACAATGGGGGCTGCAATCCCTCCTACACCGACAGCACCCATTATCCAGGACCAATCGTTTCTGGTAAGTCTTGCCTCATCACTGAAATGTTTGTCTGTACTTCGGAAGTAGCTCTGTAAGTAAAGCCCAATACCACTGCCCAGATATAGAAAGGATGCCATTAGAGTCGGGGGGATTTCCCCTAAAAGTAATTTTGAAAGAGGGGCACTTGCTCCAAACAAAGCAGCAGCAAGTAGGGCTTTTAACATGGGGGTTATATTTTTGTTCTTCATTGTTTGTTATTACCTCTTGTCAAGTTTTAGCTGGATGTACCGTTCTTTTCAAGGACGCTTTTAAACAAAAGGAGGCTAAGCGTTTAAGAGTAGTTGTACAATCTTTAAGATTATACTTTCTAATAAATCCAAGCAGTTTTCGTCCGAACGTTCTCCATTATTACTTAAAAGAATGTTCTATACTAGTTTATGAATTCCTGCTAATTTATGTCTGAAATGAATAAATAACCAGAATTTTTCTCTGAGATAGGCATTTATCAATCACTATACCCATAGATACAAGAATTGAGCTTTTTTGGATAGAAAATGGCATCGGCATTATGGGGCTCCTGCTCGATAGTTTATACTGACATGGTTTACAAAACTTTGTAGTTCAGGTTATAATGAAATTAATTAAATATCAAAGGATAAGTGATTCTTTCCTGAGAGGAAGGAATTGAAAAGGGAAGTCAGTTAAGCTGACGCGGTGCCCGCCACTGTAAAAGGGAGTTTACTTACAAAATGTCACTGGGGTTCTGTTCCCGGGAAGACGTGAGTTGATGAAGATCTTTAGCCAGGAGACCTGCTTATGCCGAAGTCAAAACTACCTACGGGAATGTTAGGGGGCGTATTGGTCGTGTCTTCTGGACTACTATTGGTGTCAGATATCGGCTGAACCTTTTACCCTTATGTGGTAAAGGGTTTTATTTTTTAAAATGTAATTGCAGTAACAATCAATGGAAATCTCAATTTTAGACAAAATGGCTAGAGCAGATAGCCCATATTTTGACCTAAAGGAAGGATGCATAATGGAACTTATCGATATTTCGGAGGTAAGCTATATCTATAGTGACGGACATTTGGCTCTGAAAAACATAAATCTATCCATAAAAAAAGGGGAAAGAGTTGCTATACTCGGACCCAACGGGGCCGGTAAATCGACGCTTTTCCAGCTTTTTAATGGTCTCTTACAAGCCACATCTGGGTCTGTTACAGTAAAAGGATTACCAGTTTGTAAAGAAAACTTACCGGAAATCCGCAGTAAAATTGGTATGGTTTTTCAAGACCCCGATGACCAACTTTTTAATTCTACGGTTCGCCAAGAAATTGCTTATGGCTTAATGAATATGCGCATCTCAGGTAAGGCTTTGGATGAGGCTATTGCTTGGGCCCTTCGAGTCGTGGACATGCAGGATTATAGTGCCAAAAGTCCCCATAATTTGAGCGGTGGCGAAAAAAAAAGGGTGGCTTTGGCAAGTGTATTAGCTATGCGACCAGAAGTATTGGTCTTAGACGAGCCCACCGCTGCCCTTGATCCTCGTGGGGTAAGCAAATTAATTGGGTTGCTTAATTTGATTAACCGTGATCAAGGTATTACGCTGATTTTCGCTACCCACGACGTAGATATTGTTCCCTTGCTCGCCGACAAGGTTTATCTACTGAGTAAAGGGGAAATTGTTTTAGGAGGATCGACAGCAGAAGTTTTTAAACATAAAGAGGTAATTCGTAAAATTGATCTACGCTTACCAAGGGTAGCTCATTTAGCGGAATTGCTCGCACGCGATGGTTTCTTAAATACGGACAACCTACCTTTAACTATTGGCCAAGCTAAGAATCTTTTGGAAATAAGATGATTTGCTAACTGGGCAGAAACACGATAATTCTTCTAAACAGCTATGGAGGGTGACTGACAAAATGATCATATTATTGGGGGAAACGGCCGCGGCGCGTGAGATCGCAGCAGGCCTTAGAAACAGGGGACTTGAGTTTGAACGCGCACAAATCTGGACAGAGAAGACTTATCTACAGAAGCCTTTAGTCATTCTTGATGCCAGCCACCCTTCAAGCAATGGTAAGTTTGCTTCATTAAGCCTTTGGTGTGAACAAAGGGGCATTTCCTATCTGAGGCTGGAAAGACCTGAAACTAAGATTCCTGCCAGCCCCTTGATATTTCCAGTCTATAATTGGGAAGAAGCTTTGCTCGAACTAAAACAACGCGTCGAAAATTTGTATCACGAGAAAGGTAGACGGGTAACGATTTTTGTTACGACAGGTAGCCATCAATTGGAAAGTGTATTGCTTTGTTCTTTTGCCTGTTCGGTTCGTCTGGTGGTACGGGTTCTTTCACAAGGATATCTTGTGCAGAAATGTCAGGACATGGGCATTCATCCTCGAGATATTGTAGCTATGCAGGGGCCTTTTTCCAAAGAGATAAATAGAGTATTATTTAAGTTCTATGGAGCAGATATTCTTTTGACTAGGGACAGTGGTCTTGCTGGTGGAACGGATACAAAACTATCCGCTGCTTTAGAACTTGGTTTAGAAATTGTACTTGTCAAAAAAGCCAAACCTAGCACTGGTTTGGCAGTAGATACGGTTAATGAGTTATTGGATTGGGTAGATAATAATATTCCTGACAAGAGGTAATAAATATTTTTGACGCAGGGTTATTGGAGCGGAGGAGCTAAATAAGGATCTTTGGGAGTTGCTACTACTTTGCAACGGGTAGCAAGCAAATAAGGGATGCCATCCTCAGTTTCATGGAAATTCTGTACCGATTTAATGTCAACGACTCCATCAAGAGTGCGCTTTTGCAATAATCCATCAACTTCAATCCAAGTATCAGCTTTGAGATTAGGAGCATCAGAGCTTTCAACAATAATTCCGATAGGGGTGGCATCGACAATACAACATGTCATCACAAAACGAGAGATAACAAATTGATTTTTTGCTAAGGTCGGGTCTTTATAAACAAAACCCGTTAACTGCCAGTGGTGGTTATATATCTGTTCAGGATGGTCATCGATGTTAAGGTATAATTGCATCAGATCTGTTTCCTTCACAGTAGAACTAACCGATTCAGGAGTTAAGGGTTTGACCAAGTTTAGCTTGTTCTGGGGGTTAGACTTGTTTAGTAGATTGATTGAGGCGTTATTTGTCCCCTGGGCTACTGCTGAACTAGGGGCATTTTTTTTAACAAATAATCCACTTGGCCACTGCACAGTATTACTAAACTTATCTGATTTTGGAATGTGCATAGCATAATAAGGAACTGGTCCAGCCGTATTAATACTATTCGAAAGAGCTGTCGAAGCAAGCACACGGGGCTGCATAACAAAACCTAAAATGAGGGGAATAATAAAAATCGCCATTTGTAAGAGACCTTTCGTTGGATGAGAATGATTATGATGAGCTGAACCACAAGCATGGTCGTGGTTACAACAATTGTGAGCCATACTGTGATTGTGAGGGAGTGCTACTAGCTTAGCAAGAGCCATGATGACCAGAAGGATTGCGGAGAATTTAGATAACCAAATTAGCTTGGGGCTAATGTACAGGACAATTGTTCCTGTCATAATTAAATGAATGAGCATTAAAGAAAAGCAGCTTAAAATTAAGCTCTGAACTAAAGGGAAACCCCGTTGAATTTTCATGGTGGCCTCCTCTGCAAATACCTTATTATAGGCAAACGACTGATTGGATTAAAACAAGTATTTCCCTAGACCCAAATCGATACTTAAACTTAACAGATAGGTCAAGGCTAATGAAGTAATCGCAAGGAATATAAAGAGAGATAGTCGAAAATTCTTGGCAAATAAAATTATATTACGTAAATCAATGATCTGACCTATAACCAGAAAAGCCATGACAGATCCTAAGGGAAACTGGTTTGCTAGAATTCGAGCCACAAATGCATCAGCATCTGAACATAATGACATTGCCATAGCTAATAACATCATTGCTCCAGCAGCTAAAAAAGGATTACTGGTTGCCTGAACCAAAATTCCCTTGGGAACCCAGATTTGAATAGCAGCGGCCAAGAAAGCACTGATAATTAAGTAACGTCCTACATCAAAGAATTCGTCGCTAGCATGGAGTAGTAGTTGGTGTAGGGAAATTTGGGGATTACCATGTTCGTGCCGATGCCATTCCCTATCAGAAAAAGCTTTAGGACTGAACAAGGAGCCGGCTAATAAAGCCGTAGTTGCTCCAACTAGAAACGTACTAACAACCCGTAAGCCCACAAGGTGCCAATTCCATTGAAAGGCCATGGCTGTGGCTAAAATAACGACCGGGTTAATAACTGGGGCAGTAAGTAAATAAGCCAAAGCGGTGTGCATTGAAACTCCTTTGCGAAATAAACCGCGAGCAACCGGTAATACTCCGCAGTCGCATACTGGAATGAATAATCCCAAGAGTGAGCCGACGATTACTCCTGCCACAGCATTTTGGGGAGTTAGTTTGGCGATCCAGTCGTCTCGTACCAGATAACGAATTAGGGAGGAGGCAAATACCCCGAGAAGTATAAAGGGTAGAGCTTGTAAGATGACACTTAACGCTAAGGTTGCTACATTGACAGTCTGCTCCAAAACATCTTTATTCTGGACCGCTTTAGTCCCAAGGATAATGAATAATGTACTGCCTATTAGCACTGGGTAAAACTTCATATTCGAGATTGGTTGCGAAACATAAATATAGATCACCTGCCAATAGTATTACTGATGATTTATATTATTGGCAATATGTGTTATATATTCCATTAGGAGATCTAGCAACAAAGAAAACTTATCAGTTGTTGCAGAAGCGCAGGATCAGCTGGGTATCTGCAACGGTAATTTTTCCGCGGATGGTGCCACAGCGCTTAATTAGCGAAGCCCTCCTACCGTTTTGTCAGTAGGAGGGCTTCGCTTACTTACTTAGTTAGGGCGATTGCCTGATGAGGAGCCAATTGGAGATTACCTTACTTGGCTCTTTAGGATTTACTCAGAAATTGGGAGCTGAGTGGCTTGGACTTGATTTGCAGGTTTGGAATAAGTAATTGGCTGGCTATTATTTTGAGTTCCAAGATCAAGGATATCTTGAGGCGAGGAAGAACTGGAAGAACTCTGGGTATCAGGCGCTTGTTGGCTATGATGATGATGTTTTTTAACAGTATTCGTTTGAGTTGTCGGTTGGCTTTGTGAAACGTTTGTATATTGTGAAGAAACAGGATTAATACTACTCATCTGGTTTGCTCCTTTCAATGTAGTTATATACCATTTGGGGCATATCAATATAAAACACAAGCAAGTATCCCGGGTTTAAGGAGAGTCTATCAATTCATCAGAGCAAATTCCAACCAAAGTTATCTTCGTGTCATCCCTCTAACTAGTCTCCAAGAATGAGATCCCTGAGTTACTTGGGTAGAGCTAGTACTGGTGTTAGCGCTTGCAACATTTGTTGAGAATGACTCACCATCTGTTCCAAGTGCGGAAGGAGTAATCAAAATATTTCCATTGCTGGATACCATGGCAACCGGTTGAACTAGATTCGCTGAGGAGTTTAAGGGCTGACCATTTATCGTTGCAGACTGATAGGTTGTCGTACCCATAGTTGCCAGAGGATAAAGCTGGTTATTCTGAGTGGAAGGATCTTCGCTGATCCATTCTGCAGATGTCCCCATCCCCTGTATATAAGAGGAATCAAGCGTTACAGGGGAAATTGTTGAAGTTTGTGACTGACCATTCACGGTAAAGGTTAAATTCCACGTTGAACTTGAGTCCACTGAGGGGGCTATGCTTGCGTTAATAGTTGAACCAATCGGAACAGTCATTACGTATTGAGCAGGAGAAGGTAACTGTTCCCAAAATATTTCAACAACTGGTTGACCGTCGTCAATTTGCTCAATCGTTCCCATTTGCAAGAGGTCAGTTGAGGATACTCCGCCCAATCCAATCCATTGTGCAGCGGCTGCATTTTGTTGGTTTGCAGAAATATTAGGAATTGTCCAACTGCCCGCAACACTTGTATAACTGCTACTAGTCGCAGGGGTATCAATGTATCCTGCCCAATTTTCTGACTCTTGCGTATTGGCGGGAAGGCTTGCATCGGTGGCAGTGCCTTGGGACGGTTGAATTTGAGGAAATGGTAAGCGCCGATGCGGAAAATTCCTAGTTAAAACATAAGCAGATGAAATCTGGTTATGGGTGGCAGGTAGAACTGGAACTCCATTGACGAGTGAGCAGGTCCCCAATCCAACGAATACTGCTAGCGATACAATCCTGATCAACTTAATTCGCATCACTCAAAGCTCCTTTCTATCTATAAAGAGTAACGATATATCAATACATGTGCTTTCTTTAATTTTTATACGAAATAATAAAAGGTAAATGCACCCCCTCAACTAAAGAATAAAAAGATATCTTGAAATATTCTCTAACGAAACATAGAATCCTTTATTTCTAAGGAGTGTTCACAGTTTCTTAAGACAACGATCACATTATGTTAACAAGTCAGCAAGAGTTCAATAATATAGTCGGTCAGAGGATAAGGACAGAGCATTTACTGAGCGATCACCCTTCTTGCTCCCAAATATCGAGCAGACCAATAAGGGTGGTCGATACTATCGTAGGCTACACCATAATCCGAATCGTCGATCATGATACGATTACCAACATATATACCAACGTGAGAGGCACCTGGCGCATAGGTAGAGAAAAAGACTAAGTCTCCAGGTTTAAGATCAGCTTCAGCAACGCTCTGTCCCTCTTGGTATTGGTCCCACGTAACCCGGTTAAGGTTGACCCCAAAGTGAGCATAGACATACTGCACTAATCCGGAACAATCAAAGCCTGGGCTGGGGGTTGTGCCTCCCCAGACGTAGGGCGATCCTAAAAAGCCTTCGGCAAATGCTAAAAGTTGCCCAATGGTTCCGTTGGATTTAACCGGTGCTGTAAGTTTCCCAATGGCCTGGTCAGCTTTCTCCTGTGCGGCTTGTTCTTGTTTCGCCTTTTCCTGGGCCGCTAAGGCCGCTTCCCGCTCTTGGGCCGCAATGAGACGTTGGGTTTCATCAATATTTTTCTGGACTTGGCTCTGTGCACCTACAGTTTTTTGCTCTGCTGTAGTCAGGGTAGTTATTAAATTTTTTTGTTTCTCCAGAGCTATATTAAGGTTGTCCACCGACTGTTGTTTAGATTGAACCGTTTTAGTTAATAGTGCAGTTGTCGTTTGCTCCGATTGCTGAGTAGCTTGAAGTTCCATGGCATTGTGGTTAATTTGATCCCCTAAGGTTTTATAAGAATCAATAATTGAGCCAGTGTAGGTAATCCTGGTTAAAAGATCATCCATGGTTTTTGAACTTAATAACCAGCTTAATTGATTCAAATAAGTTGAGTCCCCTTGTTCATATTCAGTTTTTAAATAGTTACCCAAAGTTTGTATTTCCTCTTGTCGTTTGTCTATTAATACTTCCTCTTGAGCTTTAATATCTAGAATGGTTTTTTGGTGTTGTTGGATTAATAGGTTGTCCTGTTGTAGGGTAGTTTGCAAAAGATTGACCGATGTCTGGATAGATTCAGCTTGTTGAATTGACGCACTTTTCTTTTGGTTTTGTGAAACTGCCTGCTGTTTAAGAGTGCTTAATTGATTTTGGTAATTTTGAAGATTATTTTGGAGATTGGCAGCGTAAACGGACTCAGCGGATAAACTTATTAAAAGAGTTATAAGCACAGACAAGAAAGTAGAGCGCAGTTTAATCATGGATTTATCTCCTTAAGTATTTTATAGTCCCATGAATATTAATTCTCCCTTGGTGAAGTAAATCCTGTTTGTTTGCCAAAAAAAACTTTAGTCAGAAGTTTTTGGATGAACAGAATTTTGGAAGAAAAATACTAAAATGCAACTAAAAAATCCTATAGAGAGGGTATCCAAGCTGTCGAAAGCTGAAGCGGGGCTCAGAATAATTTGCGGGCAATATTTCCGTCGACTTACGATTGAGGTGCGAAAACTTATGTTAAGTTGGTTAATAACAAAAGAAAAAATTAAGTGTTATTTATAAATATTGGCAATGAGCTGGGCCGTTGGGATAAGGAGCAATTGTCCCATTACGGTTCCTATTAATTTTGCGCTCATCAACATAACGACAAGAGCTTTGACATCTTCATAGGGACGATTTCCCTTTAACGCTTGATCAGTAATGATAGAAGATTTGGGGTCAACAAAGAGCATAAATATAATATTTGCGGCACTGTTAATTATCCCTGCTGAAGCTGAAACCGCTAGGCGATGTTGGACATTAACAAGCAGAGCAGCATAATAAGCTGACATCACCCCTATTGTGTAGATTCCGGTGACAAGAGAATTGAGGGCTATTAATTCTTTAGGTATTCTCTGGAACGGCAGATTGTTGACCATCTTTTTTGAAGGGAAACTGACATTTTCAATAAAGCCACAGAGACTGTGAAATTTCAAAGCGTCCATGAAAACAGATGCTACAGAGCCCGACCGTTCAAGATTTTTTACAGCTCTGAAAAAAAAGTTTAAAAAAGTCGGAGTTAAAACTATGCCCAAAAAAGTTCCAGCCGTCGCTACCCAAATGATCGTGTGTAGCGAAGGAAGAGGGTCGATCCCTTGATTAAGGGAACTATCGATCAAACATCCAATCAAAGGAGCTTGCAGTGTATGTGCGGTAAGAGAGATTAAATAGAATAAGTTAAAAAGCGTATTTGATAAGGCAAATTGCCCGCTTTTAACAGAGTTAAGCCGTACAGAGTAAGCAAAAGTATCAATTATATGAATTATAAACGTTGAAACAAACAATTGGTAGATAGTGGACTGCACTTGACCACCCCCATCCTTGCTATGACTATGTCAGACCGAGGATGGAAATGCCCAGTTAAGGCAACAATTTATGATTTTAAGTATCAGAGAAGTTTGCCTGAATAGCTTAGGTTTGACAGCAGTTCGAGTTTACCTTGATACACCAATGGAACAATGTCGTTGAAGTGTTTAACCGTTCTTCAGAGTTAATAACCAATTAGAACCAAGCCATAGATTGCTGACGTCGATGCCTTGTCAAGAGCAGTTTCAATTAGATCTTGGCTTTTAAACCAGCCTGCAGTCTTATTTAGTTCATGCACGTCAATTCCATACGCTTCAATTGCAGGGCGGGCATATTGTGGATTTCGACACTCTCCATTGTTAGTCAACATTCGGCAGCTTAGATGTCTGTTGCAAAAAATCTCTTTGCAGGAACCAGCGGCAAAAGCTTTTGAACGAGAATAACCCAGCTTAATAGCTGATCTTTCAATATCAGCAACGATTTCATGCAATAATCTCATCATGACAAGACGTTCATCCGTAATTAACCATCCCGATGGAACATCAATTTTAATGGCCAGCACATAGGCACTGATTTTTAACATATCCCGGAACCCAGATGGGCCAGAAACATAAGGTGGGCAGTTAGCTGATAACCCGTAAAAGGCACAGCGGGGTTTGCGACACATATCGGCCAAATCTTCCTTAACTGAGATGTTATCTGTGGAAATTACCACGACATCGATTATTCCGGCACCTATTCCTAAGGCTATCTGAACTAATTCGTCTGTTTTTAATTTGCTTTTATCAACTTGCAATTCATGGTCATTCATAAGCTTATCTCCTCATCATTAAAAGGCCGGAGCCTTTGATCAGCGCTGACCACGGCAGCGGAATAGCCATGAAATTGACTCAACAGAACCAGTTTCATGGCATTCTTGTTTTAAGAGTCGTGATTTAATTTTTGAGATTAGACTTGCCAATAAATCCAAGCATTTTTCGTCCGAACTTGCTCCGTCACAAATCCATTGACAGAGATCTTTTCAAGGTAGCCATTAATTAACTCTTGTTTCTCATTACCAGAGTCATCGTTCATTGCAAAGAGCGTCCTATAATAAACATAAGCTTCTTCCAGCGTTCGGATATGCTCTCGATCCGTATCAATATAGACAATACTGGGATAATAGCCAGTTAACCAAAGGATGTTCAAGATACTGTAAACGGAATTGGTGTAAAATTTCCCTTCTTCAAGCTTAAGTATATCCGTGCGCAGAATTTCCTGAACGGAGTCGTAGCGATCAACAAAGTTGGACAAAAAGCAGTATTTTTTGCTAGCAGCGATCATTTTTTCTAATGTGGTAAGATCATGGATCCCGGGACTGTTGATTGCCGTCACCAAGTCGAACTTTTTTCTCCAGCCGAATTCGTCAAGGTTGACTTCATCCCAGTTCAAGTTTTTAAATGAGGTATTGGTGAGGTTCGCAGCTTCGGCATTTTTCCTTGCATAGCCTAACATGTTGTCGGATATGTCCAGACCTGTAACGTCTGTGGATAGCTTAGCAAATTCAACGGCAAACCGTCCCGGACCGCAACCTATGTCCAGGACGCTACTATTCTTGGTGAGAAGACTGTTCTGAGACAAAAATTCAACGATTTTGCGAATGCGTTCATCTGGGCTGCCTTGACAAACTAATTTGTTAAATTCTGCCGCTCGGTTGTCCCAAAACGACTTTCCGCTTAGTTCGGTAGGCTTTCCTTCACTCCAAAGATTGGAAAAATATTGAAGATCCATTCTTTTACCATCCTCTCGAATAGTCTTTGAAACAGTCAAGACATACTTTTTTTCCGTCCTTGATGCGCATCTTATGCTCTGGAGCACCTTCCCCACATAACTCACATGTTACTGTGGTGAATATTCTTGCCTTTTCGGGTAGCTCAAACTTTGGTTTTGAGAAATCAAAGAGTTGATCTACAGGGGAGTTTAGGATATATTCCTGACGCTGCTGGCGGTCCATTTCTTGGTTTGATGGCTTTATTATCATTCTCAGGCTTTCTCCATTTAATCTATTATAAAAGCTGAAGGCCATTTTGCCGGTACCTTTATAGAGTAGGTTACCTTTACCGAAGGTACAGCCCGTGATTAACTGAACGGCATCGACTCCACAGGCATCGTTTTCGGTTACACACACGATTTCCTCATCAGAAGAGAACTTAATGCTCATCTTTTTCTTGGCTGCCTCGCAGGCTTTATAGCCGATCGCAAGCCCCGGACATTCATGCCCGTGAAATTCTACAGCTTTCTCCCAGATTGTTTTTTCTCGACACATACAATTAATCTCCTTTCTGAATATAACCCAATTAGATGTTTAATTTCTTATAAATCAATTAAACATATAGCTTTATATAGATATGGTAGTAATAATTTGCAATTTTTTTAAAATCTACCTCCTTCTCTTTAGATAAAAGCTAAAAAAGACCAAAGAAAACTGACTATCAAAAGTCAGACCTCCATGGTCTTTGCAAAACCTTCGTGGTTTTGCAGATTTTGATTATTCTAAAGATATTCTAGACCATTTCATGAATTCCTGCTAATTTGTGTTTTAGATGAATAAATAACCAGTATCTTTTTTTGAGATAGACATTTATCTGCCCATTAGTTATTGACATATGTTTAAAATAGAGTATAATGAGAATCATAAATGGCATATGTCAATAACCGATAAGGAGGTGATCGATATGCCAGGTAGAGATGGAACAGGTGTTATGGGAAATGGAGCGAAGAGTGGAAGAGGTTTAGGGAATTGCAAGGGAGCAAATGCTGTACGCAATGGTTCTGGTTTAGGACTAGGGCTAGGGCTAGGGCTAGGGCTAGGGTACAGAAGGGGTATGCCAAATTTTGTAGCAGATTCAACAGTTTCTAAAACCCAAAAAGAATCACTGCAAGAGCAAAAAGAGTTGCTTGAAAGAAAGCTTGATAGCATAAGTAAGCAACTAGAAAAAGAAAATTTATAGAAGAAAACAAAAGTGGCAGGGGGAAGCTCCTGTGACTTTTGCTTCAAATCGAGATGAACAAATTATGCCAAGACCAAGAAAATGGAGAAAAGTGTGTATGAGTGTGCCGACCAAATGAACATCGCTCGGACAACTGTTCAACGTATTTATAACGATGCGAGAAATAAGCTTGCAGAGTCTCTAGTAAACGGAAAAACACTTACGATTGAGGGCGGAGATTATAAGCTTTGTGACGGCCAGGAAAAATCATGTGGTAGTGGCGGTCACCTCAGACATCGATGTGGTAGAGGTTTGCAGGAAACGGATGAAAAAACGATGACAAATCAAAAGGAGGATGACCAATGAAAATTGCAATGCCAGTCGATGACAAATCCCTCGAAACGAGTATCAGCCAATCCTTTGGACGCGCACCCTATTTCCTCATTTATGATACAGAATCGAAGGAAAGTTTATTTCTGGATAATAGTGCAGCAGCCAGCCAAGGTGGCGCAGGGGTCAAGGCTGCACAAACCATCGTAGATAACAAAGTGGCTGCTTTACTTACCCCGCGATGTGGTGAGAATGCTGCGGAGGTAATTAATAAGGCAAATATTCAGATGTTTAAGGTAATCAATGATTCTATTAAGGATAATATTGAGGCACTAAAGGATGGGAAATTAGCGTTGCTGGAAGAGATCCATGCCGGATTTCATAACCATGGAGGAAAATAGCATGAAGATAGCTGTGCTAAGTGGCAAAGGTGGCACAGGAAAAACACTTGTATCGGTAAATCTGGCAGCAGCAGCTAAAGAGTCGATCTATATTGACTGTGATGTTGAAGAGCCCAACGGGCATCTTTTTTTCAAGCCAGAGGATATTAAGTCAGAAAAAATCTCGATTAAGATCCCTTTTGTCGATGAAACGCTTTGTAATGGCTGCCGTAAATGCGCTGATTTCTGTAAATTCAATGCTTTAGCCTATATCCAGCCCAAGTTGATCGTGTTCGATGAGGTTTGTCATTCCTGCGGCGGATGCGTGCTGATTTGTCCGGAGAAAGCCTTGTCGGAAAACGAAAAATTCATCGGAGAAGTTCAAAGAGGGGTTTCGGGAAATGTCACTGTCATTACAGGGATATTGAATACCGGTGAAGCGTCGGGTATCCCGATTATTAAAAAGCTTTTAAAGGATATCCCTGCTGATAAAGGAGTCGCTTTTATCGATTGTCCACCTGGGAGTGCCTGTATTGTTATGGAAAGCATCAAGGATGCCGATTATTGTATATTTGTGGCAGAGCCAACCTTATTTGGTGTTCACAATCTTAGTATGGTTTATGAGTTGGTAACGTTATTTGCTAAACCGCATGGTGTAGTGCTTAACAAGTGTTTGGAAGGAGAAAATCCTGCCGAAGAATTTTGCCTGAAAAAGGGTATAAAAATATTAGGCCAGATTCCTTACGATAATGAACTTGGAACCCTGAATTCCAATGCGCTGATATCCGTAAGAGAGACTGAAAAGTATCGGGTTATGTTCTCTTCCTTGCTTCAAACGGTGACTATGGAGGTAGAAGCATGTTACAGTTATTAATCCTTAGCGGTAAGGGCGGTACGGGAAAAACAACGATTGCCAGTGCCTTTATTAAGTTAGCAAAGGCCAAAGCCTACGCAGATTGTGATGTGGATGCACCCAATTTGCATCTGATCATGAATCAGTCATCAGCAGCCAAACGATCAGACTATTATGGATTGCCCAAGGCAGAAATAAACGTAGACTTATGTGTGCAATGTGATTTGTGTCGACAGAATTGCCGATTTGAGGCAATTCAGGCGGGCCCTGAATATAAGATCGATTATTATGCTTGTGAAGGCTGCGGTGTTTGTGAGACCCTATGCCCAACAGGCGCTGTATCGCTCAAGCGTGCCATAGCTGGTGAGTTAATGCTTTATGTGGATGAGGCGGTGTTTTCTACTGCAGAGCTTAAAATGGGGAGCGGCACTTCTGGGATGCTGGTCACCAATGTTAAAAAGGCGATGAAGTCAGCCGCGCAAACTATGGACCTGGCGATCATTGATGGATCACCGGGGATAGGATGTCCCGTTATCGCTTCGCTTAGCGGTGTCGATATGGTCTTGATTGTTGCAGAACCCTCAATATCAGGTATCAGCGATATGGAACGCATCATTAAAACGGCCGAAAGGTTTCAAACCAAAATTGCAGTGTGCATTAATAAATATGATACCAACCTTATGAACACTGAAAGAATTGAATCATTTTGCGAAAAGCACAAGCTACTTTTTGCTGGAAGAATACCCTTTGACCCAGAAGCTGTGAAAGCAATCAATAATAGTCAGAGTATTGTCGATATCGATTGCGCATCCGGACGTGCTGTAAAAGATGTCTTTGATAAGACAATTAAAGTAGTATTCAATGAAGGTTTGATGTTAAAGGTCAAACGTTAAAGCTTAAAGCTTAAAGCTTAAAGCTTAAAGTTTGAAGGTTAAACACCTGCCTAACATCGATATTCTTGCCCAGTTGTCGAAAGATTACTAAAATTGCAGATGTAATATTTGTGATCAATGGATGATAGGACTTGTCGACGGCAATTGGCATGATCATATAGCTTGAATTTTAAAAAAATGGAGGAAACAAAATGAAGATCGCAGTTGCAAGTGTAAATGGAATGGTTACGGAGCATTTTGGATATTGTGAGAGTTTCAATATTTTTGATGCAGAAAACGATCAAATTACTAAGAAGGAATCCATATCGAACCCCGGACATAAGCCTGGCTTTTTACCTAATTTCTTAAACGATATGGGTGTCAATGTGATTATTGCCGGTGGGATGGGTGGTGCCGCTGTCACAATCTTCAACGAGAAGGGTATTGAGGTTATTACCGGTGCTACAGGAAGTGCCGAGGCCGCAGCAAATAGTTATTTGCAGGGTGTGCTTAAATCTTCAGGCTCAATTTGTCACGAGCACCAGCATCATGATGAATGTGGGAACTAGATGAGGAGATCGCTCGATTAATGGGATAAGCTTCGTGATCCCATGGTGAAGAGGGTTTCTCTAGAGTTAAAAGTTTTTAAGGGGGACAGAGAAAGATGGAAAATATTAAAAATTTATTAATTGTTGTCAACAGTGGTAAGCCATATAACCAGTATGCTTCTTATGTGGTAGCTTTTATGTCTAAACATATTGCCAAAATTGAAAGTGTGACAATATATTACGGACCTTGTGGAGTAGAAATGTCTAAAAAGGGCAAGCTAGCAAGTCTTAAAATTACTGAAGATATTAAAGAGCTACTTGCAAGTCAGCTGGATGGTGTAAATAAGGATGAACTGCCGGATAATCTTGAATTAATGGCTCGCTTTGTTAAAAATCAATTAGGAATAAATATTGTTTCATGTGCTACATTTAATGTTATCGATGGAATTTCTAAAAATCTTGATGACACATCACAAATGGAAGACTTTATTATGCCGGTTAAACTTCCACAAGCAGCTCAAGCATTACTGAGTGCAGATAAAATAATATACTTTTAATTAATTATAATCGACATTATTCCTAAAGATTTAACCACGTGCGGCAGTTTATCTTCCCCCTCTAAGTTACCTTGCTCACATTAGTGAGTACGTAGGTGGGAGATAAATTGCCGCTATTTTCTTCTGAATTAGTTATTGGTAATCACTCCTGCGTAGGATACGATGGAATAATTAATTTGATAACAAGAAACTATTGGGCAGGAATTTTTGAATGATTGTAGAATGTAAAAATTATTGAGAAAATAATATTGCAGAGCAAGACCATGAAGGTGTTTGCCAAAACCATGGAGGTTTGACTCGTTAGAGTCTGCTTCATGGTTTTTTTATTTATTTAAAGAAGAAATTCTAAGCTTAGCTTGAGTCGTTCCAAGTACGCAAGGCTAATGGTGGGAGGTGATTCGTTTCGGAGGGAGATGCGGAGGATATTCCCTTGGCAAACCAGGCAGTCGATGAGGTCGTGTGTAACTCGGCCTTTCCGCACTTCGATGATCTTGGGCAGGCTGCGAAAGAAATGGCCAGAGTGCTAAAAAGTGGAGGTAGAGTTTCTGTGCTTCATCCGCATAGCAGAGATTATATTAATGATCTGCATGCCTTTTTAGGTGGTGCGGTAAAGAACTGTATGATACCGGAAGCAGACGTTATGCACGCTATTTTTTCTGAAGCGGGTTTCGAGAATATCACCATTGAAGATGTGTCTCAGCGTTATCTGTTAATAGGAAGGAAAGTATCGACCTGACAAGGTGTGGGTGTTCTTTTTTCATAGAGAAGGGGTCAAACTAACTAGCATAAAGCATATGACACAAAATAGACTGGCATACTGACTAGTTATTTGCTTGAATGTGCCTAAGGAGTCGATAGACGATGGATGAACCTAGTACAAAGGGATGGGGATCGTTGTGTGGAGTTTCCTGGGCATGTCTAAACATACGAACATGAGATAGAGAGGATGAGTTAAATGAGGAAAGTGATGGCGTTATTGTTGGTTCTGCTTATGCCAGTGTTGTTTATAGCGGGATGTGGAGGGACTGCAGGTACGAAGGAAGTAGGAACAGTTCCGACTGTGGCTAAGGCTCAGAAACAAAAAATTACAGATCTGGTCGGAAGAGAAGTTGAGATAGCGGTTCCCGTCCAAAAGGTTGTGGCGATTGGACCGGGGGCGTTGCGGCTGGTGACTTATGATGAAGGAATGTCTATGGTGGTGGGTATTGAAGAAATTGAGAAAAAACCTTCACCAGGAAAATCCTACATGCTGGCTTATCCAGATCTGAAAAAGTTACCTAGTATTGGGCAGGGAGGACCGGATACTGCCCCGAATGAGGAGAGTCTAGTCACCGTCAAACCGGAGGTTATTTTTGTCTGCAGCCTTGTAGATAAAGAGAAAGCAGATCAGCTTCAAGCTAAAACAGGCATTCCAGTGGTTGTTTTGAGTTATGGCAGCAGTGCAAGTGGGACAACGCCGTTCGACGAGAATCTATATCGTTCCTTGAATATGATCGGCACGATCATCGGGAAAGAGAAGAGGGCTCAAGATGTGGTGGCTTATCTTAAACAAAATGAAAAGGATTTGGCGGAGCGGACGAAAGATGTTTCTGCAGGGAACAAAGCAAAAATATATGTTGGGGCTGTGAGCTCGAAAGGAGCACACGGAATTGAATACACTCAGGCTAAATATCCGCCGCTGGTATTTATTGGGGCGAAAAACGTCGCCGATGAAACAGGGAAAAGCGGCAGCTTAATGATAGATAAGGAGAAACTCATCAGCTGGGATCCGGATATCTTGTTCCTTGATGAGGGTGGGTATGCGCTGGTTACAGATGATTATAAGAAAAACCCTGCCTTCTACCAGTCTTTGAGTGCGGTGAAGAAGGGTCAGGTTTATAGCCAGATTCCTTATAATAACTATACAACCAATATTGAGACGGCGTTTGCGGACTCCTATTACGCAGGAAAGATTATCTTTCCTCAACAGTTTCAAGACATCGATCCGAGTAAGAAGAGTGATGAACTGTACCAGTTTCTGCTCGGTAAGCCCTTGTATGCAGAAATGGTCCGGGATTATGGTGGCTTTAAGAAACTTGAACTAGGAAAATGATTTGAGGTGATTAGAGTTGGTTCGTGATGAAACCGTGCTCGATGGCGGGGTAACCCATTACTTAAAATATACCTGGAAGAAGAAATTAATTATGTCAGGTTTGGTGGCTATGACTGCTCTGCTTTCCTTATATGCCATCAGTGCCGGTTCAGCCGAGCTTACGCCCTGGCAAGTGGTTCTGACGTTACTCGGCCGAACTGAGGGGCAGTCTCAGATTATCATTTGGTCCATTCGTTTGCCTCGGGTATTGGCAGCGCTGGTGGCAGGGATAGGTTTGGCAGTAGCCGGTGCGGTCATGCAAAATATTCTCCGCAATCCCTTAGCTGCTCCGAGTACCCTCGGGATTGCTCAAGGCGCTGCTTTTGGAGCTGCGCTGGCCATCATTGGCTGGGGAGCCGGCAGCACTCCAAGTTCCGGCGGAGGAGCGCTGCTGATTAATAGCCCCTATATTGTCACAATCTCAGCCTTCGTAGCAGCCATGCTTACAACGCTGATCATTCTCTTTCTGGCCCAATATAAGGGAGTGTCTCCGGAGTCTATGGTGTTAGCCGGGGTCGCTTTAGGATCTCTCTTTTCGGCAGCCACGATGCTTTTGCAGTATTTTACCAATGATGTTAATGTTGCTGCCGTTGTCTTTTGGACGTTTGGTGACATTGGGCGGGCATCGTGGGGTGAGTTGGGGATTATGTCCTTTGTTGTCTTTGGGGCCATGCTCTTTTTCTTGTTTAATCGTTGGAATTACAATGCCCTGGACAGTGGGACCGAAACGGCCAAGGGTCTGGGTGTCAACGTGGAACGGACGAGACAGTTGGGGATGTTCGTTGCCTCGTTAATCACGGCCACCATCGTTTCCTTTTTGGGAATTATCGCCTTCATTGGTCTGGTAGCTCCACACCTCGTGAAACGCTTGATTGGCGGGGATAATCGCTTTCTTATTCCGGCATCCGGGGTAATGGGTGCCTTGTTATTGCTGGCCGCGGATACCCTGTCCAGACGGATCATTGCGCCCGTGGTTTTACCGGTCGGAGCAGTTACTTCCTTTTTGGGGGCGCCGCTTTTTCTCTATCTTTTAGTAAGGGGGTCTAAGTTGCGATGATCTTATCCGTTAATGGAGTTGAGTTCAGATATGGATGCCGAACGATCTTAGAGAATATAGGGTTTACTGTCCGGCGGGGGGAGTTTCTCTCTATTTTAGGAAACAATGGCGCTGGAAAATCAACTTTGCTTAAGACCCTGAACAAAATTCTTTTGCCGCAACAAGGGAGTATCTATGTTGGACAGCAGGAATTATGCAAACTCAGTCGTTTGTCAATAGCCCTTAAAATGGCGTATGTCGCGCAAAACTACGGAAGCAACCGCCAGACCGTTTTTGACGCTGTGCTCTTAGGCCGCAAACCTCACATCAAGTGGGAGGCGACAGCGGCGGATTTGGCGTTAGTGCAAGGAATCTTGGTAAAAACAGGCCTGGCAGAATTTGCCCTGCGTTACTTAGATGAACTGAGTGGAGGAGAATTGCAGAAAGTTGTCATTGCCAGGGCCTTGGCCCAGGAACCCGAAGTTCTGCTCTTGGACGAGCCAACCAGTAACTTGGATCTGAAAAATCAAATGGAAGTGTTGAAAACCATCCGGACCGCTGCTAAGGAAAAAAATATTGCGGTGGTTGCTGTGATGCACGATCTTAATTTGGCCTTGCGCTTCTCGGATAAGTTTGTATTACTCCAGGATACGAAGGTTTTTGTCGCTGGCGGTTCAGAGGTGATGACGGCAGAAAATATCACTCAGGCGTATGGGGTTTCGGTAAGCGTGGATAGAGTCCAAGGACAAACGGTTGTGATCCCCAGGTGAGAATGCGATTTTAAGGATTGGAAATCAGAAGTGTTCAACACTGTGTTGTCTCAGAAGTGTGAGAAAAATGAAAGAAGTCAAAAAAAAATAAGGAGTAGATGAATGATAAGAATATTCAAAACATTTAAACAAAAAACTTTACATCCGTGATGAGAATGGGTATAATAAATATTATGAATTAAAGGCCATGGAGGTCTTGACCGACAGTAGTTTGGTCATTTCCTCTGTGGCCTTGTTTTCTGGAAAGGAGTGTTAATAAAGTACAAGGGGATGATGGTGGAAGTCCGGCAATCCAAGAATTCGCACGTGCTATCAATTTTCAATGGTTTTTGTGAAAAGAATAGAACAATTTTTTGAACAACAAACATTAAAGCAGGAATTCACAAATAGTTTGTAGAATTATTTGTAAAATTAAGATAAAAATAATATTGTGAAGCAGAACCATGAAGGTGTTTGCAAAGACCATGGAGGTTTGACTCATCAGAGTCAACTTCGTGGTCTTTATTTTTTATTGGACAAAAAGCAGGGTTCTTCAGGAAAGCGAGAAGAGTATGAAAAAATTCTTATGCGGTTGATCTCTTAGTAAAATTGCTCAAGCCTTGTGCTGAATTTCCGCTGGGACCAGGCTACCTTAGCAATAAGCGAAGCGGGCGGGTTCAGTCGTTGGTTTTAGATGGTATTGAATCTCTGGAGCCTTTTTTCGTTTATTATGTCCCTCAGATTATCACCATTGCAATTTCCCGAGCAATTCTGAAGAACTTGCCCATCTTGATTCTGGACGAAAAAGGGGAAACATATTGTGCTAATTGAAGGCTAACACCTTCCCCGTATACTATTGAGAAGGAATGAGGAAGGTATAGATGCGGATAGCAGTTATTGATGGACAGGGCGGAGGCATTGGCAAGCATATTGTTGAGCAGTTACGCAAACGAATCCCCGAACTGGAGATCCTTGCGCTGGGAACGAATGCACTTGCAACCGGAGCAATGTTGCGCGTTGGGGCCACAGAAGGAGCTTCAGGGGAGTCTGCGATTTGTTATAATGTTGATCGGGTGGATATTATTGTAGGATCAATTGCGGTTATAATGGTCTATGGTTTATTGGGGGAAATAACTCCCGCGATGGCTACGGCTATTTCTGTTAGTAAGGCAGCCAAATTATTTCTTCCTATACAACGTGGAAACATTCTGCTCGTAGGAGTCCCTCGTATCCCTCTGCCTCACCAGATTGAGGCCCTAGTGAACGAAGTGGAGGAACGACTTAAGGTTAACCCTTCATGATTTATGAAAGCCAAAGGTGCTTCTATGGGACGAACCGACCAGTAGCCTTGATATAAAGAACCAGCATGATATGCTGGCACTCGTCAGAGAAGTTGCCCAAAAGGAAAAAATCTAAATGCACGACCAGTTAGTTGCGGAAATTCATCATGATGAAGACACAAATTTACTTAGCATGGAAATAATAAATCCAGATATATTCTTTGGGCGATTGGATAAATTATATTTCAATGATGCTATGGTCCGTAGGTGGATAGAATCCAGACTTACTCCCGAGTATCAAGGGGAATATGATAAGTTTCTATATAAATTGGGATTAACCGGAAATGAACCCGACGTTCGATGGCAGGTCTTCTTAAGAACCAGAGCTACTAATGTGAAAGATAAAATGTGGTTAGCCTTCAAAAAAGATGAAACTTATGAGGAAGGGAGCCCTTGGTATAAGCTTTTAAATCCTGATCTATTTCCTGGTGCGGTGAAGGAGATAACATGTCATGTCATGTTATTTAACACACTTTCACAATTAAACCTGGAAGGTGCTAACATAAAAGAATTATTAAGATATAACGGTGAATTAGTGGTCGTTAAGAAGCCGCTTCAAGATAATTGTTATGCTAATATTAGCGAAGTTATAGCCTATGAAATTGCAGTTCTCATAGGCGTGCCATGTGCAAGAGCCGGACTTCTAGACGACGAAAGAGTTTACTCAGTTATTGATGAATGGGTAAAAGGTAATCTGGTACATGCGTGTGATCTGCTTAAACTTGATGAAGGGTCTGTCTGCGATATCTATGATAAATTAGAAAGGATTAATGTCAATGAAAGAATTAAGTTTCGATTTTTACAAATGCTCCTTTTCGATGTTCTGATCAGACAGGTAGATCGAAACATGACAAACTTTAGTTTTATCATTATAGATAAGTGTCTTGATATGTACATCTGGTCCGCCTTGTTTGAGAAAGTAATACAATAAAGAGTGTTTATTGTAGGATTAGCTATGATATAATTACTACCAAGTAAAGTATAAAAGAGTTATGATTTGAAAAATTAAAAAGGAGTGGGAGCAATGGAAAACCAAGAATTTCAGGAATTGGTTATAGCTCACTTCAAAAAAGTGTCCGAAAATTTTGGTAAGATCAGTCAAAAGTTTGATCGAATAGATCAAAAGTTTGATCGAATAGATCAGAGATTTGATCGAATAGATCAGAGATTTGATCGAATAGATCAGAGATTTGATCAAACAGATCAGAGATTTGATCATTTTGATAAGCGGCTTAATAGCGTTGAAGGACTCATCAGACAGCACCATGAAGAACTTGAAGAGGTTGCTACACAGATCGAACAATCAGTGGTTAGTCAGGTGTCTTTGCAAACAGAAACTAGAAATATCCTTGAAAAAATGCAGTATGATATCAACTATTTAGTTCGAAAAACTTCTACTCACGATGATGATATAATTCAACTTAAGAAAGCAAAATAGGATGGCGGCTTTTGGACGCTTTCTAAACTATTTGGCAAGAATTCGCGAATGATTGTAGAATAAAAAGATTTATCGAAAGATGCCACTATAAAATAATAATCAAAACAAGGCTATGAAGGTTTTGTAAAAACCATGGAGGTTTGACTCACTTGAGTCAACTTCGTGGTTTTTTTCTTTACTTAAAAGGAAAGTGCTTCAATAACGACGACAATGTTTTGCTCGTAAAAACGGAGGGATAAAGTTGACGATATTTTATAGCGTATTTTGTATATTGAATTTCTCCTGAGCAAAATTCAATACTCATTGAACAAAACATTACGACACCAACGACGTTTGCTGCTTACGCAGTAACTAGTGTTGGTTCAGCCGGTTCTAGTGTTGCTGCTTGGACTTTGTCGGCAAGCAGTCTGCTAGGTTAACTATGAAGGCTTTCTCGGCTTTAACGTGAATGCTACAGGTCAATTACAACCTCTCGTAGCTAGTTACTACTCCAACAATAATGCGTATGCCCCGTATTCAGTAGATATCTCCCCATTAGTAGCTGGTGTATTTACATCGGTTATGGTGGCTCAGGTCTATGTAAGTGACTCGCATTCAGAAACTAGGAGCATTATTGTGACGAACTCGATTAATAGCCAAACTGCGACAGTCACTGTCAATTTTACTGCAGTGACAGGTGGATTGGTGGCTATTAAGGTTAGTCCGTCCAACGTTAACTCAGTCAGAGGCGGCTCACAGAATATTACCTTGACTGCTCAAGAGAAACATGGAGGAGAACCGCTGTCTAACCAAACCATCTACCTAGGAACGGGAGAAAACGGTTTGTGGCTCACTCAGGTTAACGGTACCACCATTACAGGTAGTGTGAATATGGGAACTTCGTCTTCGACATCAATGCAAACGGTCAATACTCCAGTTCCGCTCTTTAATGTCGCGGATGCTCCTGCCTATACTAGTGCATCAATTGCAGGACTAACGGCTTATAATCTGAACACAGCTAACCCCGTGGTTGCCTTGACAACAGGTGTCGATGGTACAGTGTCGATTACGTTGACTGATGGCAATGTGACCTATGTTGCTAATGCCGCCTCAGACACTGCTACTAACAGCTATGCTGTAGACCCGGGTGCAGCGTTCAGCGGTAAGTTGACGATTTACTCTGACTTAGCTGGAACAGAATTGGGTTCTGTTCAAGTCAACTGGAACTGATGACCACGCTACTCTCACTTCAGTTAGCGCTTTTTGAGGAGGTCTTGTCCGGACATTAAGTCTGATCATTTCTTCCGTGGCCTTTTTCATTTTAGAAGGTATTAAGGTTTTTGCAGGGCAAAGACCATGAAACTGATTCAGTGGAATTAGTTTCATGGTCTTCATATTAAAGATTCAGTTGTATTAGTTTTGAGATTAAACCTTCCAAAAAATCTAGGCGGTTTTCATTAGAACGTTCTCCGTTATAAATCCAGAGTCGGAACGGTCTACAAAATGGGAAAAAAAGCAATAGCCCTTGCTCAGATCAATCATTTTACTGGTGTGATTTACACATTCAGAATGACCAAGAGATCCCCCAAGGTAAGAGCTTTTATGTTAGGTATTGCAGATTTCTTCTAAATTAATACGGTGGTTGAGAAGGGTCATGTCTTTAATCTTAGCCTTGATAAATAGTTGTTTTCCAAAGATATCCATTAGCTTAAGGCCATCTTCATAGGGTTCGATGGTATCGACCGACTCCATGAGCATTATGTCGTTTTCTCCATTTTTGAGATAGGCATTTGATTCACACATTACGGTCATCTCCTTCTTTCAATAATTATAAAAGCTTTACCAGAACAAATTCTTAAGGAGTTGCCTGGGAAAGGTTCATTTCAAGTTAGGGTCAGACCCAATAATATCGTGACGGTCAGATCAGAATATCATTGGGTCTGATAGTATTTCGTAAGGAGAGGAGCGAAAACTCTCTTTACGAATTATAAGAGGTGACATATTCGCACGTAAGATGCAAGAAGATTTTGAAGGCGCTTTGGAACGTAGAATTCACTCCATTACACTATGGAATGACATCTGGCCTGGGAGCATATGCCATGAATCACCTCCTTGTAAAATGGAAAAAGCCATGGAAGTAATGACCAGACTTAATGCCGGGTCAAGACCTCCATGGCCTTATTTTTCATAATGTATAGCTTCTATTGATATTAGTATAAGTCATTTGGGATGCAGAGTCAAGAGCTATTGCTCTCGTCAGCGTTGGGGATAAAATCGAATTGATAATTAATTTATTACAACAAGGAACTATTTAGCAGGTTCGTAAACGATTGTAGAATGTAAAAATTATTGAGTAAATTATATTGCAGAGCAAGACCATGAAGGTGTTTGCAAAAACCATGGAGGTTTGACTCGTTAGAGTCTACTTCATGGTTTTTTTATTATATTCATAAAGAAGAACTGCAATCTCAGCTCGAGTTGTTTCAAGTACTTGAGGCTACTGATGGGAGGTGATTTGTTTATGGAGAAAATTAAGGACATAGGATGATTGACAATGCTCTGTTGTGTCAGGATTGTTGGGGAGAATGATGAGTTGTGGATTCAAGGTTACCGAAAGGATGACGAGTTGGCAATAAAATTTCAGATAGATAAGAATGGGAAGAGGAAAGGGGTCATGTAAATGCGTAGAAGGATCATGAAGGGAAGCGCTTGGCTTCTCAGTTTGTTGTTCGTAGGACTGGCTTTGACAGGGTGTTCTGCTGTTCAAAATGGGAAGGAAGTCAACAAGACAGAGACAGGTCAAGTTTCCGTAAGCGCGTAGGGAATAGTAAATCCTACGATACAAGGAGTGACTGATCTAGTGGGACGTGAGGTAAAAGTGAAAATTCCCGCCAACGGATCGTGGCCATTGGGCTGGGTTCGTTAAGGCTGGTTGCATACATCAATGGAACAGATCGAGTCGTTGGCATTAAGGACATGGAAAAGAAAGTGCAGATGGGAAGGCTCTATATGTTTGCTTATCCGGAACTTACGAGTCTTCCGACAATTGGGCAGGGTGGTATAGATACCATACCGGATGAAGAAGCGTTGCTGAGTGTCAAACCCGATGTCATTTTTGCATCCTATTTGGTGGACAAGGCTAAGGCCGATAACCTCGAGGCCAAGACCGGGATTCCTGTAGTAGCCCTAAGTTATGGTCAATTGGCAACGTTCAATGAAGAGGATGTTTATCGTTCCTTGGACCTGGTCGGTAAGGTATCGGAACACAACAGAGGGCAGAGGAAGTTATCAGCTACGTGAAGAAAAGTAAGGCGGATTTGGCAGAGCGCACACAAGGGATTGCAGACTCAGCGAAGCCAAAAGTTTATGGAGGAGCGTTAGGGGTGAAAGGAACTCAAGGAATTGAAAGCACTCAGGCCAAGTATTCGCCGTTTAAGTTCATTGGGGCGAAAAACGTTGTCGATGAAACAGGCAAGAGCGGAACCGTTATGATCGATAAAGAAAAAATTATCAGTTGGGATCCGGATTTCTTGTTCCTTGATGAAGGTGGGTATACGGTCGTTACGGATGATTATAAGAAAAACCCTGCTTTTTGCCAGTCTTTACGTGCGGTGAAAAACGGTCAAGTTTATAGCCAGATTCCTTATAATAACTATACTACCAATATTGACACGGCATTTGCCGATGCCTATTACGCAGGAAAAATTATCTTTTCTCAACAGTTCCAAGACATTGATCCGATTAAGAAGAGTGATGAAATTTATCAGTTTCTACCAGGTAAGCCCCTGTATGCAGAAATGGTACAGAATTTTGGTGGCTTTAAAAAGCTTGAGCTAGGGAAGTAATAGTGCACCTCATTTTCTCTATCTTTTGGTGAAGGGAGCTTGTGAATAATTTCTTTGAAAATTGAAAATTAGCAGGAATTCGCAGTTTATACAGAGAATAACAGTGAAACCAAGAAAAATGATATTGCAGAGCAAGACCATGAAGGTGTTTGTAAAAAACCATGGAGGTTTGACTCGCTAGAGTCAACTTCGTGGTTTTTTTGCTTAATTTTGAAAGAAAGGCCAAAAATTAAACCGATAACTATGAGTCAGCCTAAGATAATCACAAGAACTGTGATTGATAAACTAAAAAACATGGAGTGAAAGGGTGTTTTAAAGTGGAAACAACGAGTGTCATTAAAAAAATCGGAGACTATTGGGATGAAAGATCGTCTGCTTTTGATAAAGAACATGATACGGAAGATATAAAGGCTTGGATTCATTCCTTAGAGAAACTTTTGGGGACCGATAAAAATAAAAGCGTTTTAGATTTAGGTACCGGAACAGGCTTTCTGGCCAACATGACTGCTAAACTGGGATATTCGACAATAGGCGTTGATATTTCTAAAGAAATGATGAGCTATGCCGTAAGGCATGCCAAAGCAATGGAAGCAAAGGCTGTATATATGGAAGGGAGTGCCCTTGAGCTTCCATTCATGAATAACACTGTCGATTTTATCATTAATGCCAGACTTATCTGGACAATCGTTAAGCCCGATGTCTCAATTAAGGAATGGATTAGAGTGATAAAGCCGGGAGGGAAGATTTTTTGCTTTAACAGGATGAAGGAAGGGGTGGGACTGACATCAAAAAAAGTGAATATTTATGAAGATGAAGAGGTCGAGAAGCATTTGCAAGTTAGAGGGGCCCGCATGGATGAGCTAACAGACTTATTGCAAAGAAACGGGCTTGTGGATGTTAAGATCGAAAAGCTCCCCGGCTTAACACGCCCAGGATATGATTATGAGCCATGGTTTGTTCTGATGGGCACAAAGCCGGTATCCCAAAGGCAGATTGAAGAGGAGGGTATGGCTCATTTTTGGGATAAGAGTGCTGCAGACTATGAAGCCACGCATGAAGTAGCTGACAAAGAGACCTGGAAGAAAGTTTTGGAAGAGCTGATAGGGGAGAATAAAGGGTTAAAGATATTGGATGCCGCGACCGGAACAGGCATTCTTGCCAATATGCTGGGGAACATCGGCTATGAAGAGGTTCTGGGAGTTGATCTGTCTGAAGGCATGATCCGTATTGCCCTGGATCATGCCAAAGAAGAAAATGTTAATGTTAAATTTAAATATGCCAACGCTCTGGAATTACCGTTTGAAGACCTAAGTTTTGATATCGTTATAAGTTCACGACTTTTATGGACGCTCACCGAATCTGAAGCAGCAGTCAAAGAGTGGAGGCGTGTTTTAAAAAATGGTGGACAGATTATTGCCATTAATGAGCTTGAACCAGACATAGGCATCAGATGTAAAAAAATTGATGAATATAGAAAAGACATCAACGCTCAAGAACTTCCCTATGGCAATGTGGATCAAAAGGAAATATTGGACATGTTTAAAGCGTGTGACTTGAAAAATGTCGCACTTAAGCATATGCCGGGCTGTCATCTAGTCAACAGCGATAGAGAAAACTGGTATGCCTTCACTGGAATGAAATAGGATTATTTTTCATCAATATATATAGAGGGGGATATATATAGAGGGGGAAGAACAATGAAAAGTAAAAGAATTTTAATAGTTGTAGCAATGATTCTAAGTCTATCAATGACTATTGGAGGCTGTTCAAACACTTGTTTTAGTGAGTTCTGATTTTGTATTTATAGATGCCATCAATGCCAAAGACCTGCCGATGATGGAAGGCTGCGTATTAATAAGGGCCTTAGGATATTCGCTGATCAATTTAGCGGAGCCAATCAAACTCTATAAAATGGCAAAAAACAAGGTTGAAGAGGAAGAATTGGTTTATGAGCTGATAGAAAGGGCGGGTCTATCAAAGGATCAGCTAGAAAAATATCCCCACGAAATAAGTGGAGGACAGGTGCAGCGCCTGTCTATTGTACGCGCTCTTTCTCTAAACCCAAAGCTGCTTATCTGCGATGAGCCGACATCCATGCTGTATATATCTCATGATTTGGAGATAATAAGAGCCATTTGTAATCGTATGGCGGTTATGCGGCAAGGTAAGATTATTGAGATGGGTTCAGTTGAAGAGGTATTTGAAAATCCTCAGCATGAGTACATAAAATACCTTCTTGCTTCAAAGCTTGATGCTTAAACCTGATGTTTAACTCATGATGCGAAAATTAGAGTCTACTTTCGTGGTCTTTTTATAAAATGCTGGCAATGAAATACGCTTTGTAATTTTGAGGAGGAATTGTGATGTTGACGCGTGATTATATAACCAACAACCTTAGTGAAGGCATAATTTCTGTTGAGCTTTCTTCGTGGGAAGAATTTGTTAACTTAGTGACAGGGAGACTATTAAACAGCTGACGTTGCCTAATACTGAAAGAACTGCCATATTAGAATTTCTGAATAGTAATGAACATAAATCCACTTAATACTTTTTCCCGACCTACAGGGAGGCTCAAAAGGTAACAACATGACTCGCTTTTGAGGAGAATTTTATTATCGTTGAGGTGAGAATATTTATTTAATTAAGAGAACTATTTGGCAGGAATTCGCGAATGATTGTAGAATATCAAAATTGTATAAGAAAATAATATTGCAGAGCAAAACTATGAAGGTGTTTGCAAAGACCATGGAGGTTTGACTAATTGGAGTCATCTTCGTGGTTTTTTTGTTTCCTTGGAAGGGAAAGTGCTAGAAAAGCATAAAATTTCAAATTTAATATCAAAGAATGGAGGATTTAAAATGGACATATCAAACATTAAGGAATTGTGGAAGCCGAATCTCCGCAATCTGAAAGCGGGGATCGAGTGGTGGAACAGCAAGGCGGAGAAATTTTCCCTGAAGGAACTGCCCACGGCGGAAAACAGTATTGCTATGCGGATAATCCAACGCGAGAATATGGTTTGCAAGGGAAGCAGAACGCTGGATGTAGGTTGTGGTGGAGGAAGATTCTCTTTTGTACTTGAGGCTATGGGCGCGGAAGCGGCCGCAACCGATTTTTCGCCCGAAATGATAAAGAAAGCCATGGAGAACGGAAAGGACAGAGGGTCGAATGTGCACTTTTCGGCGGATAACTGGCACACGGTGAATCTGCAAGATAAGAACTGGGAAAAACAATTCGATCTCGTTCTCGCGAACATGACGCCTGCGGTTGTTTCCGCCGACACATTTCTGAAGCTCAGTGAAGCGAGTCGCGGCTGGGTGCTTATGGTAAAACCCACCAGACGTACGAACTCGATTCTGGACGAACTCAACAGACTGGTCAATGCCGAACAGGACACAAAAGCGCTCGATGAAACGATGGTTTACGCATTTGACTTAGTGTGGCGTAGCGGAGGTTGCCCGAAGTTTGAATATGAGGAGCAGATTTGGAAAGACGACCAGCCGCTGGAAGAGGCAATCAAAGAATATACCTTCCGCATTTCTTCCACTCATGAGCTTTCGGACAGTGACAGGGAAAAGATCAGAGAGTATCTCGAAAGCATTGCGGTTGACGGGATCGTACATGAGGTCAGTAACACCACCCTTGTGGCCATGTATTGGCATGTGAACTGAAAAAACGCTGAATAATAAATATGTAAGGAGCAGAATTGTGAAAATAACAATTTTATTCTTCAGTCAGACTGGCAACACTGAAAAGATGGCTGGCGTCGTCCGTGATGGCATTTTGGGTGCCGACAAAGATATTGAGGTTTCACTGATGAACATCGCAGATGAGGAAAACATCAACAAAGAATTCCTGGACGCAAGCTCTGCTGTAATCTTCGGCACGCCGTGCTATGTCGCGAACACCTGCTGGCAGATGAAAAAATTTTTCGATACAAGGTTTGACAGCAAGCTGGAAGGAAAGCTGGCAGCCTGCTTTGCAACTGCCGGTTGCCTGTGGGGCGGGCCTGACATTGCTTTGCAGAGCATTCTGGGGATGGCTTTAACTCGCGGAATGCTTGCCTATTCTTCGGGTACAGAGTTTGGACGGCCCTATATACACTTGGGGCCGATTGCGCTTATGGCAGATTTGGATGAACAGGCCGATATATTTAAGCTGTTCGGTAACAGGGTAGCGCAGAAGACCCTGGAACTCTTCAATAAATGAACCTTGAAAAAAAGGCCAACAAGATTTTCAAGTTCTTCCTTGGCAGCGACGATTATCTCAGCAAGCTCAAAGCTGCAGGAGCAGGCTACGGAAAAGTAAGTGAATTCCACAGTGGGAAAAGTTGATGGTTCTGGTGCAAATCAGAACAAATAGTAACTGGGTAGGTCCGGTTGCTTTCAAAGAGAATTTGGAAGGAGCAATGGATAGGAATAAAATGAGTAGCTTTTCCGCATATTATAATTAATCTAGAAAGGAATGGTGATTCTCATGAGTTGCTCAAGTATAAAACATCGCTATGAACAAATGAAGGGTCAGGGAGGGATTCACTTTAAAGACGCTTTGACGCTTTACAGTGACCTCAAGGGGTCTCTGGATGCGCATAATCTGGAAATTAACGAGCTGCAAAAAAGTAATGATCGAGCGAGTATACAGCATTTACAAAACCATATTACAGATGGAAATCAATTATTATCAGAGTTAGAGAACATGACTTTTCACTAAACAATGGCTAAAGTGAAAGTAACTATTACACTTTGCATAGTGAAAAAAACCATGGATAAATAAAGTGTACCCTTTGTCAAGGACAACCCCAAAAAAGACCTATGCAATATTAAGAAGATGATTCCTGCATTGAACGGGAGTCATCTTCTTAAATTCCCATTGATGTCTGTATACATCATTATCGTCCTTTTATTAAGTCCACCATAGTTCGTTTAGACTGGCAAAATAGTCCTTTGACATCCTCTCTAAATTTTTCGTGCTATTTCTTCTTCCTGATTTTTTATGAAATGAAGGAATTCCGTTCGAGGTGCACCGAATCAAGTTCTATAACCCGATCACAAACACGTTTTACAAGCTCTTTTTCATGACTAACCACCAATATTCCTAAGTCCCGTTCTTTGGCAAGCTCCAGAATGGCCTGCCAAATTTGAGCCTGAGTGATAGCATCTAACATGGCTGTCATTTCATCAGCTATCAGGAATTTCGTTTCGGGACTTAAGGCTCGGACTACACAAAACCGTTGCAATTCCCCACCGGATAATTCGTTTGGCCAGCGGGATAACCAATCTTGCTGGATACCAAATCTAGCAAGCAGTTCATCATCCGGCTGCCAGCCTTCCTGAAGAATATCGCGCATATGCCAGCGCGGATTAACGGACTTTTCAGGATGCTGAAAGACCAATTGCACTGCCCTGTACCCGACCTTAGGCAGTGGTGCACCACCTAACTCAATCCTGCCTTCCAACGTTTTTTCATACCCGGCCAGAATTCTGGCCAGGGTTGTTTTTCCGCAGCCACTTTGACCTTTTAGGCCAAGAATTTCGCCGGAATTTAAGGTGAGGCTGAAATTTCGGAATAGCCATGGATTTTGATGGTAACGAAAACCAATGTTTTTGGCCTCAAGTTGCATGGTGACACCTGACCTTTCCGCTCCTCAAATCCTGCATTACAGGTAATGACCCGGTGCATTCAGAGGTTATCTTTCCACAGCGAGGCGCAAACAGACAACCCTCTGAGAAGTTGGCAGGCAACGGTTGGAAACCGGGAATCGGTGTGAAATCATTTTGGGGCAACGATTGCCATAAGGCCTTGGTATAGGGATGCCTTAAGGCTTGGCCCTGACCGTGAAAATCTGCCGCTGGAGTTATTTCGATGGTCGTCCCGGCATAAAAAACCGCGATTTTGTCAGCGACTTGCAAAGCGGTGCTGATATCGTGGGTTATCAACATAACTCCGCACCCTTCATCGGTTAATTCGCGTAAATGGTTAAGAGTTTCGGTCACAATTTCCGGATGCAACCCAGGCGTTGGCTCATCGGCAATGATTAGTTTTGAACCATTAATTACCGCTGCAGAGATCAACACCCTTCGGGCCATGCCGCCGGAAAGCTGAAAAGGATATTGATTTCCAACGCCTTCGCTAAGATCATAGCGTCTAAATATTTTCTTTTGGGCTTCTTCAGGATTCCCCTGACGTACAGCCGTCCGTACTTGAGCCGAAACCCGCATTAAAGGATCAAGAAAATTCACCGACTGGGGCACCAGCGTAATTTCGCTGCCTCGTATTTTTTTTTGCCGTTCGGGGGTTAATAATTCATTCTTGTATAAAATCTTACCGCTACAGATGGCGTTATTAGGCAGTATGCCGAGAATAGCATGGGCCAGTAAACTTTTTCCGGAACCGCTTGAGCCGACAACAGCTAAGATTTCGCCGGATCCAAGGGAAATATCAAGGTTGCTGATCACCTTGAGGACTCTTTGTCTTAAGCCTTTTTGATACTGAACAAAGGAGACGGATAAATCACTGACTTCTAATAATGATTTATATCCAGGGCCAATTTCAGTACTCTTAAAATCGTCTGGGTTGTACTCTATTGTCATCTCTTTGCACCTCGATCATTATTCGTGGGCACTGTGCGGGTCAAACATTAAACGTAAATTATCGCCAACCATGTCAAAAACTCTGACAACAACCAGCAAGGAAAGACCTGGGAAAAAAGCCAGCCACCACATTCCTACGGAAAGATAGTTCATTGATTCGGATAGAATTACCCCAATGGCCGGTTGATGGGGGGATAAGCCAAACCCTAAGAAAGTAATTGAGGCTTCATGCAGGATCGCATGGGGAAATAAAAGCACCAAACCCACAAAGAACTGAGGTAATAAATGAGGCAGTAGGTGTTGGACAGCGATCCATATCCTGCTTTTACCCATATGACGAGAAACCTGCACAAACTGAGATGTTCTCAACTGCAGAACTTCGGCCCGGATTATTCTGGTTAGGTTAGGCCAATGTGTACAGGCCACACCGATAATGACTCCCTTAGCTCCGCTACCTAATGCAAAAGCAATTAATATCAAGGCCACCAAATGCGGCAACCCCATGAAAACATCAACCAGCCAGCTTATCAGCGTATCAACTGTTTTGCCCAGAGTAGCCGCAGCCATGCCCAGAATTAAGGCCACTATGACGCTTACCGTTGAGGCTAACAACCCGATCCCGATACTTAAAGAAAGCCCTTTGACAGTTCTGGTAAACATATCGCGCCCTAACCAGTCGGTGCCAAAAAAGTGCTGCCAGGAAGGAGACAAGTTGCGGGCCTCAAAGTGAGTTTTAATAGCTTCGTCGCTCATCAGAAAACTGGCGGCAATTATGGCTGTCAATAACGCCAATCCACTGAGAATTGTGATTAACGTACTTTGGCGACGGTTAAATCTGATAATTTTTCTGGGTTTCTCTTCAAGTGAAAGGGCATGATTTAGCTGATTCAAACAGTATCACCTGCTTCTTTTAGCCTTGGATCGACTACTCGATAGATCAAGTCGGCGGTCAGATTGCCGAAAAATACAAATACTGCGCTAAAAAGCACTAAGCCAAGCAGGAGGGGCAGGTCTCCTCGGAGACCTGCCTGCACGGTGGCTTGGCCCAGGCCCGGATAAGAAAATACCTGTTCAGCCAGAACCGCACCCCCAAATAGTTCACTGAAGGAAGCAAATTGCAGGGTAATGGCAGGCAGTGCTACGTTCCTAAGACCATGCCTGAATAAGAGTTGGAGGCCGCTTTCGCCTCGCGCTCTGGCAAACAGAATGTAATCGCTTGCCATGACGTCGATCATTTTCTGTCTGGTATGCAGAGCGATATTGGCCACGCCGACAATACTTAGGGTCATTGCCGGCAAGATCAAATGGGTGATCCGATCTCCAAGGGTTACATCAGCGCTTAGAACTCCTGCCGGAACGCCCAGTCCAATCGGCAGCCACTTGAGCCAAACTGAAAACACGATTAAGAGAACCAGTCCCAGCCAAAACGTTGGCGTAGAGGCCAGTGTTAAACAGTACCATTTTATCAAGCGACCCAGCCACTTCCCTCTTTGCATCCCGGAAACGATACCCATGATAAATCCCAATAAACCTGATATAACCCAGGCTAATCCCATCAGGACAATCGATGCCCAAAACCTTTCTCCGATCACTTGAATCACCGGGCGGCGAAAAATCATCGAATTTCCCAAATCACCATGCAGCAGATTTTTGCCCCAGCGTTCGAATCGTTCGATAGGCGGTTGGTTGAGCCCCCAATATTCCTCGATTTTTTCCCTTTGGGCATGGCTTACTTTCATCATATCTGCTCCAATATAAGCCTGAACCGGATCAATCGGCGAATGACTGACCAAGCTAAAAGTTAAGGCACATAAGGTGGTGAGTAAGATGATCATCCGCAGAAATTTATTAACAATGAATTTGAAAAGACTCTTATTAACCATAGTTACAAGTATTACCTTCCGTTATTTGGTAAAGTGCCACTGAGCAATCGTATCCGTAATGGGCCAGCCATGACCGTGGGCATGAACCTTCTGCTCTCCGAGATCAAGGTTATCGCTTACATAATATAAGTGATCGAGATTAACCAACCAAGCATAAGGTGCATCACCTAAAGCGCTGAATCCGGTGGTCCCGTCCCATTGTGCCTTTTTCCAGTAGGCGTCGGCTTCAGTTACATTATTGGATAACATGGCTTTGTTCATGTAATCGTCAACTTTGGGATTCGAGTAATAACCGGCATTGAAATAATCGACGCCCATGTATTTACTATTAAATAAATTATACATTTCCAGAGGATCATGAGCCCCCCAGCCAAAAACTATGGCATCACTGTGCATTAATCGCTTAATATCATCCCAGCTTTTTCCGGCAACTTCAATATTGATTCCCAGAGGCTTTATTTCATCGGACACAGCAATAGCTAACGATTGTCGTACCGAGTCCCCTGATGGATAAACCAAGGTAAATTTAGCCTTGAGCCCATTCTTTTCCAGAATGCCATCGTTATCAGAATCTATCCAGCCGCCATCCGCTAAGATCTTCTTAGCTCCATCTTGATCGGCGTCTTTAAGGACCGTCTCGGGATTCCACCAAGGTAAGTTGTCACATACGGAATAAGCAGGAGCCCCGTGACCATTTAATACCCCGTTCACTAACGCCTTCCGGTCGATTGCCATATTAATTGCCTTCCGGATGGCTATGTCTGAAGTAACATCATTGCCGATGGGATCCCCTTCTTTAGTTTTATTACCGGCTTTGACATAGGGAAACATGATCCCGCGGTTGTCCACACTTTTATAGGCGACCAATTTTTTGCCGGGTATATCCTGTAAAGCTAATGACGGCACAACGGAAGCAACATCAACCTGTCCGGCTTTCGCGGCAGCGTAGGCAGCTTCTTCAGTTAAATAAAGGAAGGTGATTTTCTTGATATAAGGTTTTGCTCCATAGTAATCCGGGTTAGCTTCTACGATAAGCTGTTGGCCTTTATCCCATTGTACAAATTTATAGGGCCCGGAGCCAATTGGTTTTTGCGAGTAATCCTTGCTGTAGGCATGCTGAGGAACAATGCCCAGTTTAGCCAAGGTACTGGTAAACGTCGATTGGGCTTCTTTTAAAGTAAATTCAATACTGTAATCATTTATTGCCATCACACTTTTTAAATTCGTTAAATCAAACACAGAGCTATTTGCAGCGGCCGTTTGATAGGTGAAGACAACATCCTTGGCGGTTAACGCTTGTCCATCGGTAAACTTAACGTCCTTACGAAGATTTACTAGATAAGTTAAGCCATCCTTACTTACGGAATAATCTGTGGCCAAGTCATTGATAACATTTAAATCTTTGTCCCATTGTAAAATAGTACTTTGAAAAATTGGTGATCCATATTCTCCCCAGCCGGTGGTTGGATCAAAACCGTCATCCGGCTCTCCTGCTATGGCTACGGTGAGTTCATCTTTTTGTTTTGTTGAGGCAGAGTCGGCTTTACTTGAACACCCTGAAGCAAGGGCCAAGGAAAGAATAATCATGGCAGCTAAAATCAAATGAGATAATCTTTTGAACATTTAGCAGAACCTCCCTCTAATTTTGGGTAATTGTTTAGTTGATGAACAATTTTAGCGACGGCCCCCCTTCCACACGAAAAAGACCATAGAGAGAAAGACCCCTTTGTAGGGTCAGACCTCCATGGTCTCATTTTCACTATTTACTCAAGCAGATAAGTATTAAATAGGCTATCTTGAGTTATCTGAACAGTATTATTCTCCGATACCTTAAGATTTTCCTGCTTCAGTCTATATTTTTTTGAAAACACGGAATTATTTTAAAATTACAAATATTAAGCAGGGATTAGATACTTTAATACGCAATTATATTTTCGAATTAAGACGACAGAGTCGGATTCCTAGCCAACATGGCTTATCGTCTAATTTATTAGAAAAAATTATTTAACAACAGACATTAAGCAGGAATTCTGAATGGTTTAGTAGAATAATGTTGTAGAATTGTAGTATAAAGAGAATATTCAAATGCAGAACTATGAAGGTGTTTGCAAAGACCATGGAGGTTTGACTCATTAGAGTCTGCTTCGTGGTCTTTTTGTTTTTGCTTTCACTTTCACAGAATGTGGGAAGGGGGATTAAGATTAAAAAAGGTAAAAGAAGGTGGGGGGAACTGTTTGAACCAAAAAGCGAGGATTACTAACAAGATAATCAGGAGAGCGTTGGGGTTTATACTCACTATATTTATTCTGTCTGTTGGGGTTTTTTATATTGCACGCCTGGCGCCTGGTGACCCGCTGCAATCCTATTACGGCGATGCAGTTGAGTCCATGACTACTGTAGAGCTGGATGCTGCGCGAGTACGCTTGGGTCTGGATGGCCCAATCTATCTTCAATACAGCAAATGGATCAGCAATGCGCTGCAGGGTGATTTTGGCTTATCGCTGAAGTACAAGACACCGGCGCTGAAGGTTGTTTCTCCGCTCATCGGAAACACTTTGATTCTCGGGGGCACAGCCTACATCCTTGTTTTTGGCTTAGCTACTCTGCTGGCCTTGTTTTGTGCGATGAATGAGGATACGTTAATGGATCGAATCATCTGCAAGGTGGGAACAGCGGCCTATTATATTCCGCCGTTTTGGCTGGGCGTTGTTCTGGTCTTGATTTTCAGTATCAATCTGCAGTGGCTGCCCAGCAGTGGAGCTTATGATATCGGTAAATCGGGCGATATCTTAAATCGCCTCCGGCATATGGTTTTACCGCTGGTAGTTATGATACTCAGTCACCTGTGGTATTACGCCTATATGATCAGAAATAAGCTTTTGGATGAAATCCGCAAGGATTATGTCCTATTAGCCAAGTCCAAGGGCTGCCATAAAGGTGAAATTGTGCTCAAGCATTGTTTTCGCAATGTAGCCCCGACGATCGTCAGCATCATGGCGATCTCGATCCCTCATGTCTTGAGCGGAACCTATATTGCCGAGTCTGTCTTCAATTACCCCGGAATTGGAGCTCTGGCCGTCGTAAGTGCCAAATATCATGATTACAATTTATTGATGTTGGTGGTGCTGATTACAGGGATATTGGTTGTTTCAACCAGTATTATTGCCCAATCGATCAATGAAGTGATTGACCCGCGAATGAAATTGAGGGAGGTGCCGGCATGTCGGATAATCGAGAGCAGTTCGTCATAGTTGGTGCCAATTACAGGCCCCACCTGCCCGAGAGGAAAGCGCCATCGTTTAGACATAAATTGAAGGGGAAACCGATTCTATCCATTGCTATTCTCAGCATTATCGTCTTGGGGTGTATTTTTGCAGAGCAAGTGTATAATCACGACCCGACCGGTTTTTATCTGCAGAATCTTAGTGAAGCCCCCAATGCGCAGTTTTACTTCGGGACAGACTCGCTGGGACGCGATATCTTTTCCATGATCTGGTATGGCGGGCGTGCCTCAATTCTTATCGGTCTGCTGAGCATGGCGATCAGCACTGGGATCGGGGTAGTATACGGATGTATCAGCGGTACTGCCAAGGCACGGGTTGATGCTGTCATGATGCGCGTTCCTGAACTTATTAACAGTATTCCAATCATCTTGCTTGTCTTATTACTGACGTCGGTGATGGGAAAGCAGAATATCCTGAAGATATCTTTGGTCATCGGCGTTACCGGTTGGTGCGCTTTGGCCAGAATTGTGCGCAGCGAAGTTCGGCAGATCCGCAGCAGTGAATATGTGCTTGCTGCGCATTGCATGGGTGGGAGCTTCCTGCATATCATGCGCAGACACCTAATTCCGAACTTTGTTTCAACAATTATGTTTGTTGTAGTATCCAGCATCAGCTTAAGCATGTCCATGGAGTCGACGCTGAGTTTTCTCGGGCTGGGGCTGCCTGTAGATGTTATTTCCTGGGGCAGTATGCTTTCTCTGGCCAACAAAGCGCTGCTGTCCAATACTTGGTGGGTCATCATCATTCCGGGCTTGTTTTTAATCATAACCTTAGTGTGCATCACCAATATTGCCTATTTCTTCCGAAGAGAAACCAACAAACTGGAGAGCATTCTATAAGGGCAATGGCCTTTAGAATAATAAAATTTGGAGGAGGATTATTTTGAATTACAAGAAAAGAATCAGGACATTTTTGGCAGTCGTCTTATGTTTAGGTGTCATCTTAAGCTTTACGGGGTGTGGCTCAAGTGCTCCAAGCGGCACAGCAAAGAACGCCACCGATTTATCCAATACCCTGGTCTATGCCGGTGAAAATGACGATACAATCAACCCGGTTGTCACCGGGCAAAGTGAATTGGTGAGTATTATTTTTTCCGGTTTGATGAAGTATGACGTTTCCGGCAAGCCTGTTGCAGACTTAGCAAAAAATTATACGTATGATGAAAAGTCACTCACTTATACTTTCAATCTGAGGCCGGGGGTTTTGTGGCAGGATGGTAAACTGTTTACCGCCGAGGACGTTGTCTATACTTATAAAGAGCTGACAAGCGATAAAACCTTAGCTTCAACGATTCTTGATGATTACAAGGATATCGCCGGCGTAAAAGCGAAGGATGAGAACACCGTGGAGATAACTCTTTCTCAATACAACGCTGCCATGCTTAATTATTTTACAATCGGCATCATTCCGAAGCATCTGCTTGAGGGCCAGGACCTCACGACATCCCCCTTTAACCAAAATCCCGTAGGTACCGGCCGTTATAAGTTTGTTCAGTGGGATAAAGCCGGCGGGACGGTGTCCCTGGTGAGAAACGAAAAATACTATGATAAGATTCCGAACATTGAAAAGATTGTCTACAAAACGGTTGCGGTAGAAAGCACCAAGGCTCTGATGCTGCAATCCGGCGAAGCGGACCTGGCCTGGCTCAACGCCAAATATGCCAAGAATTTCCGTGGTAAAGCGGGCTTTAAAAATTATGATTTTACGACGGCTGACTACCGGGCAGTGTCCATGGACTTCAGATCTAAGTTCTGGACCCAAAACAAGGATTCCATCGGCGTGCTTAACTATGCTATCGATAAAGACGCTGTCGTCAAAAGCGTGCTTACCGGTCAGGGCTGCACCGCTTACAGCACGATGCAGCTGAACGCTTTTGGTGGCAATAAGGATGCTGACCTTTACCCGTATGATCTGAGCAAGTTTGCCGCAGAGATGGCCAAGCTCGGCTGGACGAAAGGGAGCGACGGGATCTATCAGCGCAATGGACAGAAGTTTCACTTCAGAATTCAGGTGCGTGATTACGAAGAAGAGCGCGTGGATATCGCCAATGTTGTTACCAAGCAGTTGAAAGATGCCGGCGTGGAGATGGAAATTGTGCTGGTTACAAAATTCGACTGGAATGCCGGATATGACGGCTTCCTGGCCGGTTATGCCGTTGAATTCGATCCGGATGCCGCCTATAAGCAATTCATTACCAATGGAAGCGCAAACACTATGAAATACTCCAATCCGGTAGTGGATGACATACTTACCCAAGCGAGACATACTAAAGATGCTAATGAAAGAAAGAGCTTATATGGTAAATTTGAAGTTGCCTTCGCCAAAGAGCCGGCTTCAGTCTTAATCGCCTATCTTGACGGCAATTATGTCGGCATTAGTGGGCTTGAAGGCCCAGACACAAAAAGAGTGCTCGGGCACCATGCCGTGGGTGTGATGTGGAATATTGAGGATTGGAAACTCTCTAAGAAATAGTTGAAAATTAAAGCCTAAAGGTCAGTATTAAACTGCAGCACTAGTTGTCAGATGTGCCGGGTACCGGAAACCCGGCACATCTGACCTGAAATGGGGGAGGAGCAGTCCATGGTGCAACCTGTTTTGCAACTTAACAACTTATCGGTCAGCTTCGACACACCAAGTGGCGAAGTTGAAGCTGTCAGAGATGTTAGCATATCACTCAACAAGGGGGAAATCTTGGCGGTAGTGGGGGAATCCGGATGCGGAAAAACGGTGATGAGTCAAGCAGTCCTGAAGCTGCTTCCTAAAACTTCAAGGATCAAACAGGGGCGAATTATAGTTGATGGTGAGGATATAACGGATTATAAAGAAAAACAAATGCGTCAGCTGCGAGGCAGTGTTTTGTCGATGGTATTTCAGGATCCCATGACAACCTTAAACCCAACGATTCCGATCGGGAAGCAAATTACTGAATCCATCTTTAAGCATACCCAGTCCGGCAGGGAGCAGGCCAGGCAACGAGCGTTAGAAATGCTGAATTTGGTAGGCATTGAAAATCCTGAACAGATGTTTGCGCTCCAACCTCACTTTTTTTCAGGTGGCATGCGCCAACGCTGTGTCTTAGCTATAGCTCTGGCTTCCAATCCCAAGGTGTTGTTTGCCGATGAGGCGACGACTGCGCTGGATGTAACGGTTCAGGCCAAAATAATTGATCTGCTGCTGGATATTCGGGACAAGAGCGGGATTTCAATCGTCTTTATTTCGCATGATTTGGGAGCCGTGGCCCGCATTGCCGACCGTGTGGCCGTTATGTACGCCGGGAAAATCGTGGAAATCGGTACGGCAGAAGAAGTTTATTATGATCCGAGGCACCCTTATGTCTGGGGGTTGATGTCCGCGCTGCCATCTCTGACAAAAGAGGGAAAAGATCTTACCGGTATTTCCGGCATGCCGCCGGTGATGTTGAATCCTCCGCCCGGTGACGCTTTTGCTGTTCGGAACGAATTTGCACTGGCGATTGATTACGAAGAAATGCCGCCCATGTTTCGGATTTCTCCTACCCACAGCGCGGCGACCTGGTTGCTTGATGAAAGAGCGCCGAAAATTAGGCCCCCAATTTCACTGCAAAGAAGGACCGAAGTATGAACCCAGAGGAAATTTTAGCTGTTAATAATTTAAAACAGCATTTTCAGGTTAATAAAGATTTAACGATCAAGGCTGTCGACGGGGTGACTTTTCAGGTTAAGAAGGGCGAAGTATTCGGCCTGGTAGGTGAAACCGGCTCGGGAAAATCCACAGTGGCGCGGACAATTATGGGCATCTATCCAGCCACAAGTGGTGAAGTGTATTTTAAGGGCCAGAGGATATCGGAAAAAGAAATCTATAAGCAGAATAAAAAAGATCTGCATTTAAATATGCAGATTATTTTTCAGGACTCGGCGGCTGCTCTCAATCCAAGAATGACGGTCGAGCAAATAATTACGGAGCCGCTGAAGGTTAACCGTATTATGAGGAACAAAGATGAACTGCGCGCTAAATTAGAGTCTTTACTATGGGAGGTGGGTTTGGATAACACCTATAAAACGAAACGTCCCGCCGAGATTTCAGGGGGGCAGCGTCAACGGGTGGCCATTGCCAGATGCTTAAGCACGAGTCCTGATTTGATTATTGCCGATGAGCCTGTTGCCTCTCTGGATGTTTCAATTCAGGCGCAGATTATTAACTTGTTTCAACGTCTGCAGCGCGAGCATGGGTTTTCCTTTCTCTTAATCGCTCATGACCTCGCCATTATTAAGTTCATCTGTGACAAAGTGGCTGTAATGCTTCGGGGCAGGCTGATGGAGCTGGCACCGACCCAAGAGTTATTTAATAACCCGCTTCATCCGTATACCCAGTCTCTTTTGTCTGCTGTTCCAGTACCGGACCCTATCTTGGAACGGAATAAAAAGCATTTGGACTATGTTGTGAAAGGTGCAAAAATAGATGGAGAAATGGTGGAAGTATCTCTCGGGCATTTCGTTTTGAAATAATAGTCGACGAGGTGGATCGGGCCGAGGCTATGCCCCGGCTCTTTTGCATATACTGTTTGTTGCTACTTAAACCTTATGAGAGCCCATTATACGCTACCGCTGAAAGTTAAGTAAAGCAGAACTGCATTTAAACTTACAATAAACACTTGTAATAATCCAACCAGCTATTTTAGTTGAACGTTTGTTGACTAAACTACCCATTAAGTCTTTGCGACTGGTGATCAGCAGCATCGGCACAATGGCAAATGGGAGGGCATAATGGTTTGCCCAGCCTTCAAGGTAAGTAGCAAATTACAGAGGGTTTGCGACACTTTGCCGAAATGGATGCGCGGTTGAGACAGTTGTATTTAAGTGAGGAGCATAGTAAAGTAATGGGGAGAAAGAGTGGAAGTTCTCGACAAAAATGCTTGTAGAAACGAGACGATGATATGAACGATTTTTTAAGTGCTTCGATTTTAGGAATTGTAGAAGGGATTACCGAATTTCTCCCCATTTCTTCTACGGGTCACCTCATTATAGTGAACGAGTTTATTGGGTTCACTGGACAATTTGCCAAGATGTTTGACGTTGTAATCCAACTAGGTGCCATTCTTTCAGTGATTGTGTATTTTTGGAAGAGACTTATTCCATTGGGACATAACAGTTCCGCAAAAAATCATAGAATATTTGACCTGTGGAAAAAGACTCTTGTAGGAGTTATTCCTGCACTTGGAATAGGATTTCTAGTAGGAAAATACATAGAAAAACTTTTATTTAATACGACAGTTGTAGCAATTGCCCTAATCGTAGGCGGGCTAATTCTAGTGTTCATAGAAAATAAGAGACCTTCAGTTAGAATTAGCTCCATACAAGATCTGAGTTACAAAACTGCTTTTCTTATCGGTCTTATTCAGTGTTTAGCAATGGTACCTGGTACCTCGCGCTCGGCAGCAACCATCATTGGAGCAATGTTATTAGGTGCGACAAGGGTTGTTGCCGCAGAATTCTCCTTCTATTTGGCAATTCCGACGATGGTTGCCGCATCTGCCTACACACTCTTAAAAGCCGGAATGGTGTTGACGTCGCACCAGTTACTTGTTGTAGCTTGTGGGTTCTTCGTATCGTTCATTGTGGCATGGATGGTGATTGCAGGGTTCATGAATTATGTCAGCAAAAGGGATTTTAAACCGTTTGCTTATTACAGAATTGTACTTGGGATTTTCGTGCTTATGTATTTCAGCTTCCTTCAGTCCTAGCCTAACTTTGGTCGCCTGACCGAGTTCATGATCTTTGCAGCCATGCTTGATGAATTTAAGGCATTTAACACGGAACTGGTGGCTCTTTCGGTTGATTCTATTTATGTACATATTGCATGGCTAAGAAAGATTAAGGAACTCGAATATAAAGGGATGAAAAATGTTGAGGTAACTTTCCCATTAATTGAAGATATTAGAATGGCAGCAGGCTCCTGCGGCACTGCAAAAGAGAGAATGGAAAATCAAGATGACGATACTTATTGTCTAGACTGGTTTATGTGTTTCAAAAGAGAAAAGAAGTAGCCACATATATTTAGGAACTAAGTAGAAAGCGGAGAGGTGCCTTGCCAGAAAGATATAATTTCTCTGGCAAGGCACCACTTTTTCTTTAAAAAACTAAAAACAGCTTCATGGCTTCTAGCATCAACTTATTTCTGCTTCATTGCAGTGATCTCTTCTTCGACTTCCTGAGCACCTTCCGTATAGAATCTCTCTTCGTCCGGAGCTAGCTCTTTTAATAGTCTCAGAAACTCTCCTGCGTGAACTTTTTCTTCATCGGCAATATCCTTTAATACTTCAATGGCTAATTTATTGTCTGTTGATTCGGCTAACTGCATGTACAGTTGGATGGCTTCATATTCTGCGGAAATCATGAATCTAATTGCTCTAATTAATTCCTGATCAGTTAATTTACGATCTTTCGCAAGCCCAGAAAACGGATTGCCAAAATCAGGCATAGTATTCTCTCCTTTTTTGAAATTTATGGGCTACCTCCATTTAAATATTTCGAATTAGTGAGAAGGTTACCTTAAATAATATTGTATTTTTTTAGGGACAATTTGTCAATCTAAATACCATGTCTCTGGAAGACGCGGATAATTAAAACATTAATCACACTGTTTGACACTTTATAGTTGACACATCAGACTGATATACGATAACATTAAAACAATTAAAGATTGGAAAATAAAGGTGCAAGTACTAAGAGTACAGCTTAAAAGGGAAGCAGGTAAAAGTCCTGCACGGTCCCGCCACTGTAATGGGGAGATGTTTCATATTATCGGCCACTGGCACATACCGGGAAGGCTTGAAGCATTAATGAACCAAAGTCAGAAGACCTGCCTTTGTTGAATGAACCACTAACTCTACGAGCGATAGAGGGGTTCCATAAGTAAGTGTTGTATTTAGGGATAAACACAGCCTCTTGGCGCTCATCGTCGAGGGGCTTTTTAATTGGGAAAAATGGAGGTTACTTGCAGATGTTAACAGGAATTATTAAAAGAGATGGAAGAGTTGAGACCTTCAATCAAGAGAAAATAGTGCATGCAATTTATAAAGCTGCCACAGCTTGTGGAGGATCAGACTATGAGCGTGCTGAGGAAATAGCCAGACAAGTTGTCGAGGTCTTACAAAGAGATTTTAGGGACAAGCAACCGGATGTAGAATCGATCCAGGATATCGTCGAAAAAGTCCTCATAGAAAACGGACATGCTAAAACAGCCAAAGCTTTCATACTTTATCGTCAGAAAAGGAAAAGCACCCGTGAGATGGATGCCCTTATTGGCGCGACGATTGGCATGTTTTCCGACTACTTAGGAGATAAGGACTGGCAAATTAGTGAAAATGCTAACACCCAAAAAAGCATTAATGGTTTAAACAATTATATCCGAGAAGCTTTTACCAAAAAGTATTGGCTTTATGAGATCTATCCTCAGGAGGTTCGAGAGGCGCATGAAAGTGGAGACTGCCATATCCATGACTTGGGCTTCTTTGGACCCTATTGTGCAGGTTGGGATTTGAGACAGCTTCTTCTGGACGGATTCGGAGGAGTACCCGGCAAGGTGGAAAGCGGTCCGGCTAAACATTTGCGATCGTTCCTTGGACAAATCGTAAATTCTACCTTTACTACCCAAGGGGAAACAGCCGGAGCACAGGCCTGGTCAAGTTTTGATACCTTTTGTGCGCCGTTTATTCGGAATGACCAGTTGACCTTCACCCAAGTCAAACAGTGTTTGCAAGAATTCGTTTTTAACATTAATGTTCCTACACGGGTTGGATTTCAGTGCCCCTTTTCCAACCTGACGTTTGACATCAAGGTGCCGTCCACGTTGAGAGATGAACAGGTAATTAGGGGTGGAACGTATACTGCGGATAAATATGGAGACTTTCAGGAAGAGCTGGATAAGTTCAACTTGGCGTTCTGTGAAGTGATGCTGGAAGGGGATTCAAAAGGAAGAGTATTTACTTTTCCGATTCCAACCCTCAATATTACCAAAGACTTTGATTGGGAGAGTTCTGTAGCAGATGCCTTTATGAGAATTACGTGTAAGTATGGGATCCCTTATTTCGCTAATTACGTTAACTCAGATCTGTCTCCCGAAGATGCCGTATCTATGTGCTGCCGGTTAAGGCTTGATACGGGCGAACTTAGAAAAAGAGGTGGGGGTTTGTTCGGAAGCAATCCTCTCACAGGATCAATCGGTGTCGTTACCATTAACCTGCCTAGATTAGCGTATCTAGCCAAAACGAAACAGGAATTTATGGAACGCCTGAAACAAATGGCTGAGATCGGGCGCACGGCCTTGGAAATCAAGCGAAAAATTATTGAGCAGCAGTCAGATCGGGGTCTTTATCCCTATTCCTGCTATTATTTGAGACACGCAAAGGAACGGACTGGGCATTATTGGCACAATCATTTCAGTACGATCGGTATCGTCGGAATGCATGAAGCGTTACTGAATTTCATGGGGAAAGGAATTGAAACGGAAGAAGGTCGGGAATTTTCAGTTAGTGTCATGAATTATTTGCGAGAGCTTCTCGTTAAATTTCAACAGGAGACCGGAAACGTCTACAACTTAGAGGCCACGCCTGCAGAGGGGACCTCCTATCGGCTGGCTCTGTTGGATACTAAAAAATATGACTCAATTATTACGGCAAGTGAAGAAGTTCCTTATTATTCAAACTCAACCCAACTTCCGGTAGGGTATACAGATGATATTTTTGAGGTTTTGGAGCTACAGGACGAATTGCAGTCTCTCTACACCGGAGGAACGGTTCAGCACCTCTATCTCGGAGAAGCGGTTGAGGATATACAGGTTTGTAAGCTGCTTATTCAAAAAATATTTAACAAACACAAAATCCCTTATATCTCGATTACTCCAACTTTCAGTATCTGCGACTCTCACGGATACCTCAGCGGAGAACATTTCAATTGCCCTGTATGTGGTGCCGAAGCCGAAGTGTGGTCCCGTGTGACAGGATACCTTAGACCGGTGAAGAACTATAATATTGGGAAGAAAGAGGAGTACACCCAGCGGAAAAAATTCCTGATGCCAGAGGTGGTAGGATGAATATCGCAGGATTTGTAAAGACGTCCTTTGTGGATTATCCGGGCAAGATAGCGTCTGTGGTTTTTACGCAGGGCTGTAATTTAGGCTGTGGTTATTGTCACAACTTTGGGCTTATAGAAAAAAAGGAGGCTTCAACTGGTATTCAGCCTGAGGAGATTATTGAATTCCTTGCAAAAAGAAAAGGAATGATCGATGCAGTGGTTGTAAGCGGCGGAGAGCCGACGCTGCAAAAAAATCTTCACGTTTTTATCGAAGAATTGAAAGCAATGAGTTTGCTCGTAAAGCTTGACACCAACGGGACAAATCCGGATAGCTTGAGATCGTTGCTAGAAGATAAACTGCTAGATTTTATTGCTATGGACTTAAAGGCCCCGCTCAGCAAATATGAAAGTATTACAGGGACAAGCCCGTCAGAGCTATTGTCAATTCGAGAAAGTGTCGAAGTCATTATGAATAGCGGACTTGAGCATGAATTCAGAACAACATTTTGCCCTGAACTTGAAGCAGATGATATATTAAGCATTATTTTAGATTTCAAAATTGCTTCGAATTATGTGGTGCAGAGCTGTAGAAGCACGGATCGTAACAAACTATTTAGGAACGAGCAGGATTTGAAGAAATTAACTTGGTGGTCTGAAAAGAATTTGCCCTTCTCTTTTCGAGGGTTTGAAGTATGTGGTGCCGAACAATTTATTATATAATGAGGAACTATTTGGCAGGCGTTGATGGTCACGCCATCCGTGGTGCTCTTGCTTTGCGGGACGGCTACTCCACAACAGAGGATTTGCAACATCGGAAAGACTATGAATGTAATAACAAAGCAAGTACAGCAAATTCTGGAAGATCAAGAGCCCGTACTGCCGATTGCCTATTATGGTGTCGCTGTGGCAATGAAGAGCAAAGTTAATAATTTTGTCTTTAACCCCACCGCGTACGATTATATGCTGACCAATGAAATGAATATCAAGGAGTAGAATATAATGTGGAAATTTATTTTCAAACGTTTGGTGGCAACAATCCTTGTGGTTGTTGCTACCTCCATTCTTACCTTTGGCATATTACATTTGACGCCGGGTTCTACCCCAGTAACTATCTTGAAGTATGCTTTCATTGGTCTGGAAGAGATTCCAACTGATGCGGAAATAACTGAGATCACAGCGCGGTATAAGTTGAGTGATCCCTTGTATAAACAGTATTATCGCTGGGCAAAGCAAGCAGTTCAAGGGAATTTGGGAGATTCCTACGTTTACAGAGTTCCGGTAGCAGAGCTAATCAGGCTGAGGTCCCAGCGACAGCGTTGCTGGCGGCTTTGAGCGTGGCGCTCTCGCTCTTGATTGCTATTCCGCTCGGAATTCTGTGTGCAGTGAAGAGGAACTCTTCTTTTGACCACTTAGGCCGAATTAGTGCTCTTTTTGCCGTAGCTATGCCCAGTTTCTGGTTGGCCTATTTGCTGATTATTGTTTTTTCTCTCGGTTTTGACCTGTTTCCGGTGGCTGGATTTAGGGGCGTATCTTCCTTGGTCTTGCCTTGTGTAACACTTGCGGCAGGTATCATCCCCGTTACTTTCCATCCGTGTCCTTAGTACTTATTTTCAAGTAAAAGAGACTGTAGTTAAAGCAGTTGACGATGTTTCTCTTGATATTTATCATCAGGAAACTCTGGCGTTGGTTGGAGAAACTGGCTGCGGAAAATCCGTCCTAGCCCTTTCCATTCTTCGCCTCTTACCCAAGAATTCGCAGATTGAAGGAAGTATCCGCTACAAAGGGTTAGAAATTCTAGAAGCAAGTACAGAGGAACTGCGCAAGCTGCGAGGGCAGGAAATCGGGATGATTCCCCAAAGTCAGGCGAGCTCTCTTAATCCGCTGCTCAAGATTGGTTGGCAAGTCAGGGAAGTCATTCAGCTTCACAAAAAAATTGGAAAATTAGAAGCACAAAAGAAGGTTGTAAACCTGTTTACTCGCTTGCAGCTTCCTGATCCAGCTAAAAGGATGAACTTCTATCCTCATCAACTGAGTGGTGGGATGCGGCAGAGGGTGTTGGTGTCTATGGGGGTGGCTTGTAAGCCGCAGCTTATCTTAGTGGACGAGCCTACGAAAGGGCTTGATGCGGTGTTAAGGAAGGAAGTTGTGAATCTGTTGAGAGAACAGGCGGCTGAGAATAGCTCATCAATGCTGCTGATCACCCATGATTTTTCGGTTGCCGCTGTACTTGCCGATCGGATAGCCGTTATGTATGCTGGAGAAATCGTGGAAATGGGTTCAGCAGCCGGTATATTGGCCAAGCCCAAACACCCTTATACCCAATCCCTGATTGATTCTTTGCCAGGGAGAGGTTTTAAACTTATTCCCGGTTTCGGCCCTAGCCTTTCCTTGCTTCCACCGGGATGCAGGTTTCAACCTAGATGCAGAATAGCTTGCTCTGACTGTGCTGCGCTTCATCCCGAAATTTCAGAAGTTGGAGCAAATCATTTTGTGAGGTGCTTTTATGCTGGCACACTCTACCTTAACGACCATTGCCACCAATTTTGCTTCATGGGTGGCGGCGGTATTGGCACCGCTATCGGTGGCCTGTGCATCCAGAGTGTAGGTTTTAGCCAGTTTTTCGCGATTTATTGTTTGGGGTTACTAGTGCTACTTACGGCAGCATATATATTGATGGGACAGGAAAAAGAAACTTCATCAAATCAGCAGCTTACCAATACAAAATAAAAACTTCATCCACAGAAGATAAGATAAAGAGCTAGGCTTTATGAATTCAGGCTTAGCTCTAATACTCACTTTAGCATGTAAGGAGATATTTTAAAGTGAAACGCTGATCGAGGTTAAAAAACTTGACCAGCGTTTTTTTATGTCAACTGTTGTACTACAACTACATATTGCATAGATTCGATTATTAAGGAGAAAAATATTGATTTACAATTAGGGATACTAGTGTATAATTAAGTAAATGCAAATAAGATGCATTTGCATCGCATTTCTTGATTTATAAACAGAAATCAAGAAAGGGGGAATTCCATAACCGCTCTACATTCCTTATAAAGCTAGACTGGTAGGGTACACATTACTTCAATTACATGAGGAGTGACAATATGAATCGAATCGACTTAAGTTTTCTGAAAAATGTCCAGAGAAGAAGAGTATTATTTGGTATTCTTTCGGCTTTAATCTCAATTTCCTTGTTAGGTTGCGGGACTCAGGCTCCTACAGCCGCTGTAACTCCGCCGACAAGTGAAAAAGTAGTCCAGGCGGTTGGCGCAGAAAATGAATATGCAGATGTCATTAAACAAATTGGTGGTAAATATGTTACGGTTGCAGCTATCATGAGTGACCCCAGTGTCGACCCGCATTCTTATGAAGCGGACACTAAAGATGCATCCATCGTTAATAAGGCAACTCTTATTGTCCAAAATGGCCTCGGCTATGATGATTTTATTGATAAACTTGTAGCAGCTTCCCCCAATTCAAATCGGACTGTAATCAATGTCGCCAAAGAGCTGGGCTATTCTGATGATACGAAAAACCCGCACATTTGGTACAAAACGGATACGATGCCCAAGGTGGCCGTGCTGATTGCCAAGGATCTGGAAAAACAACTGCCTGATCAAAAACAATATTTTGAAGACCAGTTGACGCAATTCAATAATTCGCTAAAAACATGGACTGACGACCTTAATCAGCTTCAACAGGACTATGCCCATACCGGGGTTGCGGTTACCGAACCGGTGTCCGATTACCTGCTGCAGGCTGCGAATCTGGATATTAAAACACCTTGGGCATTTCAGTCCGCAATTATGAACGGTACTGATCCTTCCCCTCAGGATGTGAAAACACAGCAGGATCTCTTTAACAACAAGCAGGTAAAAGTTTTCATTTATAACACGCAGGCGGTGAGCGATACGACGAAAGCTTTACTGGATCTTGCCAAAAGTAACAACATTCCGGTTGTCGGAGTCTACGAAACGATGCCCGCTAACCATACCTATCAAACATGGATGGAAGAAGAAACCACGAACATATTGAAAGCGTTGAAAAACGGAGTTTCGACGGAGAGTCTTTCATGATAAGTCCAGTTAAAGTTAAAAAAGGCGATGCGATTCTGTCAATAGAGAATATACGGGTTCAGTTTAATCAGCGCTGCGTCCTTAACGATGTCAATGTTCAGGTTTTTCCTGGAGAGTTTATCGGGCTGATCGGCCCGAATGGGGCAGGAAAATCCACCTTATTCAAAGTGATTCTCGGGTTACTTTCACCCATCCAGGGAAGTGTTCGTGTTTTGGGTCGGGCGGCCAAAAGTGGAGACCGCTTGATCGGTTATGTACCGCAAAAATTGTTCCTGGATCCCAATATTCCCTTAAGGGCGCGCGATTTGGTGGCACTTGGGCTAGACGGGCACCGATGGGGTATTCCCCTCCCCAGTAAAGTGAGAAAAAAACGTGTGGATGAGATGCTCAAAGCAGTCGATGCCTATCGATTTGCCGATTCTCCGGTTGGACAGTTGTCCGGCGGTGAGCAGCAGCGGCTGCTCATCGCCCAGGCCCTGCTCACAGATCCCCAACTACTGCTCCTGGATGAACCGCTATCCAATCTTGATATCAAAAGCGCCTACGAGGTAGTGAATCTGGTTTCACGCATTGGACGCGAAAAAGGGATTGCTGTTATTTTGGTGGCTCATGACATGAATCCTCTGCTGAGCGTAATGGATCGGGTATTATATTTGGCGGAAGGAAAGGCAGTCATGGGTAGGGTTGAAGATGTTTTCCGCAACGACGTGCTGAGTGGGCTGTACGGATATCCAGTGGAAGTTCTTCATGTGAACGGGCGGATCATGGTGGTGGGCGGCAATAACTCCGGGATCAACGGTTACCCTTTGGAATGTAATTGCTGTAAATCGGAGGCTGCTACATGATCCGGTTTTTAAACCTATTATTTGCGCCCGGGTTCTTTCAAAATACCCAAGTCATGAATGCGCTGTTGCTGGGAGGCGTCGTGGCGGCCATATCCGGCGTGGTGGGGGTATTTGTTGTCATTCGAGGTCAATCTTTCGTTGGGCATGCGATTGCTGATTTTGGCGGTGCTGGCGCGGCAATCGCGGTATTGATGGGAATCAATACCTTGTGGGGATTTCTGGGTTTTGGAGTTCTCTCCGCTGCTGTTGTGGAACTTATGGGCGATCGGGCGCGTGAACATGATTTGGCGACCGGTATTGTTTTATCAGTTGCACTTGGAGTTGAATCGCTGTTCCTGTATCTGGATACCCATTTTACCGGCCAAGCCGGCGCACCGATGATGATCCTGTTCGGGTCCATTTTTCTTATAAAACCCTCAACGGTTTCGATTGTTGTCGCCCTTACCGCTGCCACAACAGTCATCATTATCACGATCTATCGCCCACTACTGCTCTGCTCGATAGATCCGGACCTTGCGCGGACACGCGGTGTTCCCGTGCGTATTGTCAGCCTATTGTTTATTGTATTGCTTTCTTTCGTAGTGGCAGAAGGATCGTTCATTATCGGCGCACTTCTTAGCACCGCACTGCTGATTGGTCCTGCCGCTGCCGCCATACGGATTACCCACAAACTGGGCTTGGCCATGCTGTACTCAGCGGTTCTGGGGACTTTAGCCGTGTGGATCGGTATTGTTCTTGCTTACGATAGCTTTTTGTGGCCTCCCGTAAGACGCGGATGGCCGGTAAGCTTTTTTGTCTGTGCATTAATTTTATTGTTTTATCTTTTGACAAGACTTCGCGAAAAACTCCCCGGATCGGGAATCATGATGGTAAGGAGGGTGACGTGAAATGCTTGATGCAGGGATTTTCACGCAGTCTTTCATGATCCATGCCTGGATTGGCGGAACAATCGTGGCTATTTTATCTGCCTTTATCGGCTTTTTTGTGGTTATCCGTGGCTCTTCTTTCGCCGCCCACGCCCTGCCTCAAGCTGGTTTCGCAGGAGGAGCCGGTGCCGTGCTTTTAAACATCAACCCCCTCTGTGGTTTGGCGGCGTTTGCCGTGGGAGGAGCCCTGCTGATCGGTTATTTAGGCGATAAAGAGCGAAATGACGTCATCACGGCGCTGACGCTGGTCGCCACACTTGGGGCAGGAGCGCTTTTTTTGGGATTAACAAACAAATACGCGACAGGTGCTTATGCTCTTTTGTTCGGACAAATTGTGGGAGTCAGTTCTGACCAGGTTGTGGCTACGGCGTTTATTGGCATTGTCTGCTTGTTGTGCCTCGCTTTCTTATACCGTCCTCTGCTGCTGGCATCGGTTTCCAGAGAAATAGCGGAAGCCCGAGGTGTGCCGGTTCGACTGTTGGAAATATGTTTTCTGGTCGTTGTCGGACTTGCCACGGCGATTATCGTGCCGGTGGTGGGTGCATTGCTGTGTTTCAGCTTGCTTATCGGGCCTAATGCAACGAGCGTTTATTTGACGAGTAGTCCCGGTAAGGCAATGGCGCTGTCCTTACTTATTTCACTTGTGACCGTCTGGATATCAATCGTTCTCGCCTATATATCAGGGTGGCCGATTGGATTTTTTGTTTCCATGACAGGAGCACTACTCTATGCGTGTGCCCGAGCAGTTCACTATTTTCGAGTTAAGAATATTAGACTAAAAGCGGGGATCATACAGTGCTGAGGATGGAGGAAGAGTAATGCAAACGGAAATAATCTTACTTGGACATGGTAGCCGAAGGTCAGAGGCAAATTATGGACTTATCGAAGTGGCAAATAAGGTTACTCACATTCTTGATAAGCCTGTTACACCCGCTTTCATGTCTCATGGAATGCCGGACTTGAAGAGTGCGATTACTGAAAAAATATTAAGTGGGGCTACGCGAATCATCATCATGCCCTTGTTCTTATTTCGTGGGATGTATCTTAGTACAGGCATTTATGAAGAAATTAAGGACATTAGGGGACAATT